>CAMVJO010000100.1 GCA_947167835.1 uncultured Prevotellaceae bacterium | reverse complement strand
TTTTGTTCCGACACCCAGAATTTGCTCCGAAAAATAAGTCGGAGCATAATTTAAGTATCTCGGAGATAATTTCTTTTATCTCCGAATTAGGTTTAGATAGTGAAAATCTATCCTCAGCTATGAGCCCTTTATTCATCGGCATTATACAATGTTTTTGAGGTATGGTTTTTTACCCCTAAAATAAGGGGAAATAACTCCGAGCTAAATTTATTTATCTCCGAGATAATTTCAGGGTAGTTCTAAAAATTAGGTTTTAAAATTTTGTGAAGCTTTTTTGGGTCTGTATGCTTTTTCAATCTTTTTGGCGCCATTGTCTTTAATACCTTGAACCATAGCTCGCTATGCTTCTGCGGCATTAAAAACAAAATCACTCAAAAATCTTTGAATTCTTCGCGCACACTCTGTTTGTTGTCTGCCCCGTAGGGTGAAGCTCTGCGGGTTGCAGGAACAAACGTATAGAGAGTGTAAGCAAATCAAAACAGCCTAATTTTTAGAACAACCCTTCAAATAGTGTCGAGCTATTTTTATTTTGCTCGGAGCTAATTTTTCTTATCTCGGCGCCCATTAACCCCATATCGCCCAAATTGCCCATTTTCCCCAAGAAAACCCTATTAAGAGGCGTGTATTTGCTTGATAGCAAGAATCTATTATTACGGATAGCGCCTATATTTCGGTTTAAAAAGCAGAAATCTATTATCTCCACCACAAAAACAAACGTCCCGACGAATCTATCAGAAGATTGTCGGGACGTTTCATTTCAGATTAGAGCGAGATTAGATGCTCCAATCCTCCTTAGATTTGCGAACGTAGGAAGCATAACGACGCTGTGCGGCTTCCTTAGTAGCAGCATAGAGTTCGTCAGCCTGTTCGGGCAGCGCTTTCTTCAAAGAGAGGAAGCGAACCTCACCATCAAGGTAATCCTGGAACTTATCCCAGTCGGGTTCCTTGCTATCAAGGGTGAACGGATTCTTACCTTCCTTCTCTAATTCAGGATTGTAGCGCCACAGATGCCAATAACCACACTCTACGGCACGAGCTTCCTCTGCCTGGCTGCGACCCATGCCTCCCTTGATCTTAAGACCGTGGTTGATACACGGAGCGTAGGCAATGATGAGAGAAGGTCCGTGATAGGCTTCGGCCTCGCGGATTGCCTTGAGACATTGTGCCTGATCTGCACCCATAGCTACCTGAGCCACGTAAACATATCCGTAGGTAGTCTGCATCAGTCCGAGGTCTTTCTTCGTAACGCGCTTACCTGCAGCAGCAAACTGGGCAATAGCACCGATAGGTGTGGACTTAGATGCCTGACCGCCGGTATTAGAATAAACTTCGGTGTCGAGAACGAGGATATTTACGTCTTCACCGCTGGCAAGTACGTGATCCAAACCACCATAACCGATGTCGTATGAAGCACCATCGCCACCGATTATCCATTGGCTGCGTTTTGTGAGGAAGTGTGTGAGCTCCTGCAACTGAGCACAGGTGGGACAACCCTTTTCTGCACAAGCCTTAATCATAGGTTCGAGCACAGCAGCAGCCTTGCGGCTTTCTTCTGCATTATCCTTGTTGGCCTTCCAAGCTTCTGCGGCAGCCTTGAATTCTTCTGGCGCACCTTCGCAAGCCTGAGCGAGCAACATTTCGATACGACTGCGCATCTTCTTGTTAGCAAGCACCATACCCATACCAAATTCGCAGAAATCCTCGAAAAGGCTGTTTGCCCAAGCAGGACCCTGGCCGCGTTCGTTGGTAGTGTAAGGAGTAGAAGGAATAGAACCGGAATAGATAGAAGAACATCCCGTAGCATTGGCAATCATCTGACGGTCTCCGAAGAGTTGGCTTACCAATTTAACGTAAGGTGTCTCACCGCAACCGGAACATGCGCCGCTGAACTCGAAGAGTGGCGTAGCAAACTGAGAATTCTTGGGATTGAGTTTCACATCTACGAGGTCTTGCTTTGAAGTTACCTTCTTTGTGCAGTAATCCCAGTTAGCATCTTCGGCAAGTTGGCCATCGAGAGCAACCATGGCGAGAGCTTTTTCGCCTTTTAAGCCCGGACAAACATCAACGCAGTTACCACAGCCGAGACAGTCCATAACATCAACCTGCTGTACGAAGTACATTCCCTTCATGGCGGCAGGAGCCTTCATTTCGAGAGTCTTTCCGTTGAAACCAGCCTTCTCTTCGGCATTGAGTACGAACGGACGGATGGCAGCGTGAGGACAAACGAAAGCACATTTGTTACACTGGATACAAGTTTCGGGCTTCCAAACAGGAACGAAGGGAGCCACACCGCGTTTTTCGTAAGCAGCTGTACCCTGTGCCCAAGTTCCATCAACACTGCACTCGAAAGCGCTGACAGGTAGCTTATCGCCTTGCTGAGCGTTGATAGGACGAACGAGGTCGCTGACAAAAGCAGGTTCTTCGCGCACCACTTTCTCGTCGGCAGGCAGATTTGCCCAAGCAGCATCGACAGTAAGTTGCTTATATTCGCCACCACGATCAACTGCCTGGTAGTTCTTGTTCACAACGTCCTCACCCTTGCGGCCATAGCTCTTGACAATGAATTTTTTCATCTGTTCAATAGCCAGATCTACAGGGATAACTTCTGTGATGCGGAAGAAAGCAGACTGCAGAATCGTGTTAGTGCGATTTCCAAGGCCGATTTCCTGAGCAATCTTTGTAGCATTGATATAATATACGGTGATATGATGCTCTGCAAAGTAGCGTTTGATATCATTCGGCAAGAAATCTACAAGTTCCTGGCCTTCATGAATCGTATTAAGCAGGAATGTTCCGCCGTCGCGCAGACCTTCGAGCACGTTGTACATACGTAAATATGCCTGAACGTGACATGCTACGAAGTTTGGCGTCTTAATCTGATAGGTAGAACGAATTGGCGTATCACCGAAACGGAGGTGTGAGCAGGTAAATCCGCCAGACTTCTTAGAGTCGTAGGAAAAATATGCCTGACAGTACTTATCCGTATTGTCACCTATGATCTTTACAGAGTTTTTGTTGGCACCCACAGTACCATCGGCGCCCAAACCATAGAATTTGGCCTCGAAAATTCCTTCACCGCCGAGAGCCTGTTCTTTTTCGAGGGGCAGGCTTTCAAAAGTAACGTCATCGACGATACCAAGTGAGAAGTGATTTTTCGGTTCGGGCAGAGCAAGATTGTCATAAACCGAGATAATCATCGTTGGTGTCGTGTCGCAAGAACCAAGTCCGTAGCGACCGCCCACGATGAGCGGACGATTTTCTACATCATAGAAGGCTTCTTTCACGTCAAGGTACAAAGGTTCGCCTTCTGCGCCAGGTTCTTTTGTTCTGTCAAGGACTGCGATGCGTTTCACCGTCTTAGGCAATGCTTCAAACAGATGTTTCTTTGAGAATGGGCGATACAAATGAACGCTAACCAGACCTACCTTGCGACCAAGCTTGGTTAAGTGATCAATAGCTTCGCGAGCGGCTTCAGTAACTGAGCCCATGCAAACGATAACGTCGGTTGCGTCTTCAGCACCGTAGTAACTGAAAAGTTTATATTCGCGTCCTGTAATTTCAGATACGGCCTTCATGTATTTCTCTACGATTCCGGGAATGGCATCGTAGAACTTATTGCAAGCTTCGCGGTGAGCAAAGAAAGTTTCGGGGTTTTCGGCCATACCACGTGCCACCGGATGTTCGGGAGTGAGGGCTTGTGCACGGAAAGCGGCGAGACCTTTCTGATCAACGAGGGGACGGAGATCTTCCATGTCCATCTCTTCAATTTTCTGGTACTCGTGTGAAGTGCGGAAGCCGTCAAAGAAATTGATAAACGGCACACGTCCTTCGATAGTGGCAAGGTGTGCTACAGCACTCAGGTCCATTACTTCCTGAACGGAGCCTTCTGCCAACATAGCGAAGCCAGTTTGTCTGCAAGACATGACATCGCTGTGATCACCGAAGATACAAAGCGAATGAGTGGCGAGTGTTCGTGCACTTACGTGGAATACGCAAGGAAGAAGTTCACCTGCAATTTTATACATGTTAGGTATCATCAGCAACAAGCCCTGTGATGCCGTGAATGTCGTAGTCAATGCTCCGGCTTGCAGAGATCCGTGAACTGCACCGGCAGCTCCGCCTTCGGATTGCATTTCTTGCACATGAACGGTGTCACCAAAAAGGTTTTTGCGACCTTGTGCTGCCCATTCGTCCACATGTTCTGCCATTGGAGACGAGGGTGTGATAGGATAGATGGCGGCTACTTCTGAAAACATATAGGCTATGTGAGCAGCAGCCTGATTACCATCGCAAGTAATCATTTTCTTTACTTTTGCCATAAGATTTATTTGTCTATGTTGTTAATTAAAAATTTTTTTGATAGTCATACTTTTCGCAAGCACCTCGAAAAAGATGCTTTCATCATTGCTCCTTATTCTTATAATGCGTTTATACTAATATAGGAAGCCGAAAAGCCAAATTGGTATGTCATTACCGCGACCTACTTCAAGGTTATAGCGTGCAAAGAAGGTATCTTCGGGCGCTTTCACGCGTTTCAGTTTGTCGCAGACGCATACATTTGTCGTTTCGTTCACGAGATAGAATCCGTCACGCCTACCTTTGTTCACTTGGTGGTGACGCCAGAGCGAATTTACGAAGAACGTTTCGTAAATGCTTTGCTCATCCATATTTGGCGAGTAGAGCGCATACATCAGGTTGGTATTATGCAGGCGTACCATCGCAGGTTTTTTCGGGAAGGTGTCGCCCTCGCGGAATATCAGGTTGATAAAACGACCTTCCTCCAAGTATTTCAGATAGTTCATCACAGTAGCACGCGATGTGCCTATCTCTTCTGCCAATTTGCTGACATTAGGCGCACTTTCCTCCGAAACGGCCAGAAGATACAGCAACTTCTTGATGCGTGGCAGGTACTTCAGTTCTATTTGCTTGGACAGCAGGATATCTGTCTCAATCATACTGTTCATTGCCTTCAGCAAACTTTCCGTAAAATTGCGGTTTTCAATGTAGAAGGGGTAGAATCCGTGATGCAAATAGTTCTGAAAATATTCCCAAGGTCGTACTTTGGGAAGGATAGACTTCATCAAGAGTTCGTGATCCTTGATGATTTCGCTCAAAGAGCAGGCTCTGAAATCGTTTCCCGTCTGCTGATTCAGGAATTCGCGGAACGAAAATCCGTGAAGGTTGTAGAAGCGGCAAATTGCCGAGAGTTCCGAATTTTCTTCCTCGCTATCGGGAACAGATGTAGTGGTAAAAATGATACGCAGATGCGGATAACGTCTGTAACATTCCAAGAGTTGTTCTTTCCAGTTCTGCAATTTAAACATTTGGTCTATGAGAAGCACTTGTCCTCCGCGGGCCACGAATGTTCCGGCGAAGTCAACGATTCCCCTACCCTGGAAATAGAAATTGTTCATGCTTATAAACAAGCACTGATGCAAGTTTGGATCAAAATTCTCCTTGGCATACTGCAATAAGAACGAGGTACGCCCCACTCCCCTTGCGCCGCGAATTCCTATAAGCCTGTAACTCCAGTCTATGCTGTCCATTAAGGCGCGTCGCACGGAAGTTTTTGTGTGATCCATCCAGAATGAGTGAGTCTGAAAAAATCTTTCCATTTCTTTGTCTGCTTGTGTTTTTCTTTCGTCAGCAAAAATAATAAAAAATAAACAAACAGCGAACAAAAATGCCCGTTTATTATATCTCCATATAGCAAAAACCGCATTTTTTGCATATTTTCGGTAAAAATCCTGCTGACAACTGTCCATAGCATCGGGCAAAAATTGAAAAGCAGGCTACTTTTTACAAAAACATCGCTTAAAATTTCATCTGCGCCGACACAAAACGAGTCTCATCGCGTTGAGAAAGTTTTCTCTTCGCCGTGAGAAAGTTTTCTCATCGCGTTGAGAATATTTTCTCATCGCGAAGAGAAAATATTTTGCGTAGGGAAAATGCTGATTTTCTGCATGAATTACATTTTTCTCACGATGCGCGGCAAAAATATCCAGAGGACGATACTGCGAATCAGGAGAAAACTGAGATAGGCCACCCACAAACCATGATTTGCATAGGAGGGAAAAAGCAGGAGGTAGAGCAGAAAAAAAGCGAGTGCGCCAGAAAATACACTTAGCAGCAGGCCGCGCGTCATTGTGGTGCCGGCAAAAACGCCGTCAAGGATGAAAGCCACAAAACTGACGTAGGGCATCACGACTACATACGGGATATAGGGTATTGCCTGGCTCACAACTTCGGTTTTGTCGGTGAGCCAAGATAAAAACAGGTTTCCGGCAAACGCATAGGCTAAGGAAAACACAAAAGCCGTGACGAAACCTACCAGAAAAAGCCTACGAATGAGTATTCGGAAGCGCAAAACATCGTGTGCCCCGTAGTAATTACCACCAAGTGCCTCGCCAGCAGTGGCATAGCCGTCCATAAAATAGGATACTATCATGTAAAACTGCATGAGCAGCGTGTTGGCGGCCAGTATTTCCTCGCCTTGCTGCGCTCCCACCTTGGGAATGAAAGTCATCACGGCGACCATGCACAATGTGCGCAGGAAAATATCGCGGTGTATGCTGAAAAACTTACCCCACTCCGACTTACTGTCTCCGAGCAGCCTGGAAACATTCAGCGACTGCCATAATAATAAAGGTTCATCGCGACCTACTACGCCCTGCTTACGGGAAAGATGCTGACAAAAGGCAAATGCCAAAATACCGCCCGTAACTTGCGAAATCAATGTACCCAATGCCACGCCTTCGATGCGCATTTTGAACACATAAACCAGGAGAAGGCTGCAAAAGATATTCACCAAATTCTGCACAATGGCTATAATCATGGGATATCGGGTATTCTTCATTCCGATAAACCAACCTGTAAGCGCAGTAGTGGCCATTACGAAAGGTGCGCCCCACACTAAAATCCGGAAATACGAAGCTACAAGCGGTTTGATGCCTTCGGGTGGCGCATAAAACCACATCATGGCACGGAATATGGGGACTTGCAGTATGATAATGGCAAGCGAAAGCAGAAATGCTATGGACAAACTACGCGAAAGGATGTGCTTTATTTCAGTTGTGTCGGCAGCACCATTAGCAACTGCCGTCAAACCACCGGTTCCCATGCGCAAAAAACCGAGAAGCCAGTACATCATACTGAAAACGATGCTTCCTATGGCAATGGCTCCGATATAAGCCGTAGCACCAAGGTGTCCCACAATGGCCGTGTCGATTAAACCTAAAAGAGGTATCGTGATATTCGACACGATGGCGGGCAAAGTGAGCGAAAATATAGAGCGGTTGATATTCTGGTACACGGAAAAGGGTTTTATATCGGAATTAATCTGTAACTGCTTAGATAAAAGAAACTTCCTTGAAGGCATATTGTCGCCTACATCCTTCATTATCGCGCAAATGCAGGAGTCCGTTTATTTCAATGAAGTCTATTTCGGCCATAAACGTGCCCTGAGAATCTTTATATGGGTGAAAACCTTTTTTCCTATAGAGGTTTTCGCAATAAGCATCGTGTAATTGCAGTTTCTTCCCCTGTTGAAGCATTTTATAATAGGCAGGAAAATGGGAAAGCAAGCAATTCAGGATTCTATCGCGGTCTGTTTCATGCCCAAGTATCTGGAAAAGTGAAATAGGATTGGGCGCGTCGCTCGTAAAACGTACCTGATTCACATTGATGCCGATACCTGCAATGGTCTGCCGTATATATTCGCCCGAAAGCTCGTGCTCCAGCAGGATACCGCAGATCTTTTTATCGTTATAGTAGATATCGTTGGGCCATTTCACGCAGAAATTCCCAGTTTGTCCCGCACTCTCCTTCAAAGCATCGACGATAGCCAACGCAAAAGCCTCGCTCAGTAGGAATTGATTGGAGGCTTCGACTTTTTCCGGCATAAAACGAATGGCTATGAGCAGGTTTTTTCCCCGTTCTGCCTCCCAATGATTTCCTTTCTGCCCACGACCGCGAGTTTGATAGTCGGCAGTTAACACCAAGTACGGTTCACTATCCGAAGGCTCCCATTGGATTTCCCGAATATAGTCCATAGTAGAACAGAGTTCCTCAAAATGCAGTCTTTTCCAAGCCATCTTTCAAAATGCACGTTTGATATGATTCACTTGATACGTTGTAGCATCCCCTACTATCGTGATAACATCGTATCTGAAAGGGTTATGCAAACCGTGATGCAACATATAGGCACGTGCCGCCTCCTTAATATTTTCCTGCTTCTTGATATCTACGGCATCCTCGGCCTTACTGAAGTTTTCGCTGTGTCTGGTTTTCACCTCCACGAAGATAATTTCGCCAAGCCACTCGGCAATAATATCAAGTTCCAACGAACCATATTTCACATTGCGGTCTAAAATACGATAGTCGCGATGTGTCAGATAACGCGCCACCATTTCTTCGCCCCAGTCGCCATATATTCGCCGTTCTGTCTTCATCTGCGTTGCTTAAAGAAGGATTTCATCAATTCGGCGCAGTCGTTTTCAAGAATACCAGCCACAACTTCGGTTTTAGGGTGCAGAGCTTGGGGAGCAAACCGACTATAACCGCGTTTTTCGTCGCTGCATCCATAGACAAGTCGGCCTAATTGCGCCCAACCTAAGGCACCTGCACACATAACACAGGGCTCAACGGTGACATACAGGGAGCAAACATCTAAATACTTACCGCCCAAAGCATTTGCTGCGGCAGTAACAGCCTGCATCTCGGCATGTGCTGTCACATCGTTCAGGGCTTCCGTCAGATTGTGCGCACGTGCTATGATGCGGTCGCGACATACCACCACCGCTCCCACAGGTACTTCGCCACGCTCGGCAGCAATGGCGGCCTGCTCCAGAGCCTTTCGCATATAGCGCTCGTCTTTTTCCTGTTGTGTCGTTTCCATATTTAGGGTTGTTCTAAAAATTAGTTTATAAATATTGGGAAGTCCATTTAAGTCTGTATGATTTTTCAATCTTTTTGGCGCTTTTGTCTTTTATTCCTTGAACCATAGGTTACTATGCTTCTGCGAAATTAAATACAAAATCACTCAAAAATCTTCGAAAACTCAAAACAGCCTAATTTTTAGAACAACCCTTTATATATTATGGTGTTACCTTATCATAGGGCTGAAGTTTCTTCCGAAAATGAAGCAAATATTTTAGGGATGTTCTATAAATTACGTTTTTAAGAAACTGGTCTCTATTTTATTC
>CAMVJO010000099.1 GCA_947167835.1 uncultured Prevotellaceae bacterium | reverse complement strand
CAGGGCCTTTCACATACGATTCCCATTTCTGAATGTTGGCGTTTTGTGAATTGCTAAACTCCGCTTTGCAAAGAGTTACGAACTTTCCACTATAAACAGCATTCAATTCTTCTTGATGATTGAGCGGGATTCCTGCAATGTTGATAGTCTTAAACCATTCCTTGATTTCTTCTTCGGCATGTTCGCCTTCTCCTTCACAGATATAGACTAACAATTTTGTTTGCTCAATCTTCTGCTGCAAACCTTCGTCCAGTCCGTCAAAGATCTGTTCCAGTCCGTTTATCTTTACGGCAAACTTGTTTTTCATGAAGCGGCCAAGTGAAGTAATGCGCTGCTGTCCGTCCAGAACTTCTAAACGTCCACCGTCTACTTTGTTGAAATAGATAAGTCCGAGAGGATAACCTTTCAGGACTGATTCAATCACAGCCACATCACGTTTGCCATCCGCATAGATATAGTTACGTTGATATTCTGGCTGAATGGTTAGCTGACCGGCCAAGCCATAAAGACCTTTTCCTTCCAGTTCATTATACTCGAAGCCGTCGCAAATCTGCTCAACGGTATAGATTTTCAATTCTGTCTTCATTGTGGTTACTTTTTGCGGATTAGTATTCTTTCGTATAGTCTTACAAGTTCTCCTTCACGTTCAACATAAAGACGTGGACCACCATTCAGTTTTCCAAGTTTCTCTTTGATTATGTCCATGTTGGCTAATTCAAGTCCAATACCTAATATTTCAAATTGGTCTGGACAATACTTGTCAAGAAAAGAAATAGGAACACCCATAGCACCTTCATAATCACATGGTATGGCATCCGTATATGGCACTTCTATCCCTTCAAAGTTTACATAAGGCTCATACTCTTTCCTTCCCCTTATTTCTTTATGTTTGCTATGCTTGAAGTTCTCGGCCATAGTCATAAGTCTTAAAGGCTGGTGGCGACGTCCGTGGTCGATATTGGTATACCAACAGCAATTACGGAACTTTACAAGCCCTGTTGATTCGTCATAAACACCATCTGCATATTCATTCCGAACAGTGTCTATTCGGAAGTAAGCATTTCCACTTTGGAAACCATTACCAAGCCATATTTTGTTTTCTTTTATCAAAGGAAATACTTCTTTGTACATCGCCGCATTCATGTTGCCAATGATTATGAAATGCTTTTCAGCCTCCATCAACCAAGCCACGAACTCCCTAAACAGAGAGAACGGCGGGTTAGTCACAATAATGTCTGCCTCGTCGCGCAGATTCCGTATTTCCTTGCTTCGGAAATCGCCATCACCTTCCAAATACTGCCATTGTAAATCTTCAATATTGATACGATTATCACCTGTCACATCATTTTCAAGCACAAATATCTTGCCATGCGTTTGAGCTTTCTGAGGATCATATTGAGGAGCCTCCGTTTCAAAGAGTGTAAGCTGATAACCTTCCTTATATTTCTTGCTTTCAGGGGCGTAACTGGTGGAAATCAACTTTTTCAAGCCCAGTAGTTCAAAGTTCTGGGCAAAGAATTTCGTAAAGTTGCTCCATTCGGGGTCATCACAAGGCAGCAATACCGTCTTACCACGAAATACATTGGGGTCGTAGTCCAGATAGGCATTTATTTCTTTTTGAATATCGAGATATTGCGTGTAGAACTCATCATTCTTTGCTGTCTTTGCATTTGCCAAATTAGTATTTGCCATTCTATATTTGCTTTGGGTTTTAATTATGGTGCAAATATACTCAAATTATTAGGTTTCGGATATGTTTTCGGGCAAAAAAAATATGAATCCTAATTCGCTTTGTATAATATCTGATACAATACTTATATCACATACGAACAGCAACTATATGCTTCGTGCGAAGATATAGTTGCTGTTTGTTATTTTGGCGCTATCCTATATGTTTAGGAAAGGGCTTACGCCATAATTCGTATTGTTTGCCTGCGGACTCAGGAAGGATATAGGTTAAAACATTTCCAGGGTGTAAAAGTAGAGGACGGTGGCGGGTATTGCCAACAGAGATGAGTCAAAACGGTCTAACATGCCGCCGTGTCCTGGAAGGATGTGCCCTGAATCCTTGATACCTAATTGGCGTTTCAGAAGGCTCTCGATTAAATCGCCCCAAGTGCCGAATACGCAGATGACGAGTGACATACCTATCCAAACAAGCAGGGTTTGTTTCTCGGGGAAGAAGCACCAAAGGATGATGGCTGCCAATACGCAGAAGATACCTCCACCAATACTTCCAACCCATGACTTGTTGGGAGAAATGCGCTCGAATAATTTTGCGGGGAAGCGCTTGTGCAACATACTGCCGACGAGATAGGCACCGGTATCGTTAGTCCAAAGGAAAATAAAAATGGAGAGCGGGAAAATCCACTCGAACTTCACTACGTTTTCTATCGGGTCTAATCTGAAAGCCAAGACATTGAGCAGGGCAAAGGGTAGGGCAACATAGATTTGCGAGGCAAAGGCATAGCCCCAGTCCTTCAAAGGATTCTTTTGCTTGAGGTAAAGTTCCGAAACCAGCAAGTAGATGATAGAAAGCAGGTAGGGAATGAAAATCTTCGGGCGGGTAAAATCAGAGCAGTAGGCGAAAAATGCCAGAAACAGTATGACACCTGCAACTGCATTGATGAAACGATTGACGTGTGCGCCGTCATTCTCGTTTACCACAGAGGCAAATTCCAGAAGTGTGAGCACCGTAATCAATGCAAACAGGATTGCAAAACTAATGGGCGACAAAATGATGCCTCCTACTAAGACTATGACAAATAAGATGCCGGTAATGGTACGGGTGATGAGTGAATTCACGATTTATTCCTTATTATTTGATTCTTCTTTCTCAGCAGATTCTGCTACAGCCTCATTTCCTTCTTTTTCTGTGCGGGCTGGTTCTTCTGCTGCTTCTTTATTTCCCTCTTGCTGCTTGGCTTCGCGTGCTTCCTTCTCTTCTAAGAGTTTTTCCACGTAGGCCAATTCCTCTTGTTCCTTTTTCTGCTTGGCTTCCTCTTCGTCTCTCAGCAGTTCGTCGGCACGACTTTGCCATGGACGTTCACCAAAAATCTGTTCTACGTCCTCGGTGTAAATTACTTCCGAGTCTTCGAGTTTTTGTGCCAATTGTGCATGCTTTTCGGCGTTATCTGTCAGGATTTTCTTCGCACGTTCGTATTGTTCCGATACGAGACGTTTCACTTCCTTGTCTATCAATTCGGCTGTCTTGTCGGAATAGGGCTTCGTAAAGTTGTATTCCTCATTATTATAATAGCACAAATTCGATAGTTCGTCGCTCATTCCATAATAAGCCACGATAGCATACACCCATTTGGTGACACGTTCCAAATCATTCAGCGCTCCCGATGAAATATGTCCAAGGAAGAGTTCCTCTGCTGCACGTCCTGCAAGGAGAGAGCAGATTTCGTCGAGCATTTGTTCCTTTGTTGTGATGTTTCTTTCCTCTGGCAGATACCATGCGGCACCTAAAGCCTGTCCGCGCGGCACAATGGTGACTTTTACGAGGGGGTTGGCATATTCCAGCATCCACGAAACACTGGCATGTCCGGCTTCGTGAATGGCGATGCTGTGCTTCTCGTTCTTTGTCATCACCTTCGTCTTCTTTTCCAGACCTCCGATGATTCTATCTACGGCATCCAGGAAATCCTGCTTGACAACCGATGTATGATTGTGGCGCGCTGCAATCAGGGCTGCCTCATTACAGATGTTTGCTATGTCGGCACCGGAGAAACCCGGGGTTTGGCGGGCAAGGAATTCGATATCTAAATCTTCTTCCAGCTTCAAAGGTTTCAGATGTACCTTGAAGATGGCTACACGTTCCTGCAAATCCGGCAGATCTACGTGAATCTGACGGTCAAATCGTCCGGCGCGCAATAATGCCTTGTCGAGAATATCCACACGGTTCGTGGCAGCCATAATGATGACGCCGCTATTGGTGCCGAAACCGTCCATTTCTGTGAGTAGTTGGTTCAACGTATTCTCGCGTTCGTCATTTCCGCCGAATCCTGCGTTCTTGCCACGAGCGCGTCCTACGGCATCAATTTCGTCTATGAAGACAATGCTCGGTGCCTTTTCCTTAGCCTGACGGAACAGGTCGCGAACGCGGCTTGCTCCCACGCCGACGAACATTTCTACGAAGTCGCTTCCCGACATACTGAAGAAAGGCACGTTGGCCTCGCCAGCAACGGCTTTTGCAAGGAGGGTTTTACCCGTTCCCGGAGGACCTACGAGCAATGCTCCCTTGGGAATCTTACCTCCGAGGTCGGTATATTTCTTGGGGTTCTTCAGAAAATCCACAATCTCCTGCACTTCCTGTTTTGCTCCCTCTTGTCCGGCCACATCCTTGAAGGTAACAGTATTTCCGTTGCCCTTTTCTACTAATGTCGCCTTACTCTTTCCTACGCTGAAGATACCTCCGCCGCCGGAGCCGCCACCCATTCTGCGCATAAAGTAAATATATACGCCAATCAGCAGCAGGAACGGCAGAAAACTGGTGAGTACATTCCAGAACAGGTCGCTTGATTTCTCATACTTCACTTCTCCGGCAAATTGTGTTTCGGTAAGGAAATCTTCTACCTTATCTGCCGAGGGATATGTGGCACTTACCGTGGGTTGCTTGCCCACTTTGTCTGTGCCTTGGTGGAATACGTCGCGAACGTGTGCCGGAATAACGACCATAGATATGGTTCCGTTGCCCAGATCTACCTTAATCTTATTGGTATATCCGTCCGCAACATATTTCTTGAAGTCTGTGTAACTTACTTCTTTGTTATATCCTCCATCACCGTTGTTTCCTTGGAAAAACATGAAGGTCAAGGCACCGATGACAAGGATGTAAAGCCAACTGAGGTTGAACTTAGGTGTCTTATTGTTGTTCTTTCCGCCTTGCGGAGGATTATTCTGTGGATTTGGTGTATTGAAAAAAGGCATTGTCAGGAATTAGGGAAATACTTGTTTGTGTTATGGGATGTTCTAATAATTAGTTTTAATATTAAGGGGGTTCCTTTTTATCTGTATGCTTTCTCAATCTTTTTGGTGCTTTTGCCTTTAATTCCTTGAACCATAGCTCGCTATGCTTCTGCGAAAGTAAAAACAAAATCACTCAAAAATCTTTGGCCAATCATTACAGCCTAATTTTTAGAACAACCCTTATTTGTTTGGAAATTGGGAAATGCAGCAAACTTGCTTTGCTATAGCAAATTAATTAGTAGATATCTTCCAATACTTGGATGTCTGCATCATCCCAAAGGTGTTCCAAATCGTAATACTCGCGGCTTTCGGGCAAAAATACGTGAACCATCACGGTTCCGTAGTCCATCGCTACCCATTCTGCGTTTTCAAGTCCTGCTATGGCCGCAGGTTTTTCGCGTAGCTTCACTCGGACCGTTTCTTCCACGCTATCAACGAGTGCTTCTACCTGCTGTGGAGAACCTCCTGTGCACAAAACGAAATATTGTGCGGGGGCTGTAATGATGTTTGAAAGATTTATGATGGCAATATCGTGGCCTTTCTTCTCTTGCAGGCCTGCTACTATGCTGTTTACTAATGGTTTTGTATAGGTCATTCTATGTATTGATTAAATTCGGAGTGCAAATTTAACATAAATCGTTGATTTGGCAATTATTACCGCCGCTTTTCGCAGTATATTCGCGCTTGTTTAACAACTTTTATGGGTTACTGCACTTTTCGTACGCACTCTGCATAGATTCCGAGTTTATAAACATTGTAAAGTGTGAGGTTGGGGTGATGTCCCAGGAGATTCTTGACGATGAGCGGTTTGAAAATGCAGAATGTTGCGCGAAATAGTCCGCTAATTCTGAAATTCCTCAGCCGTTCATAGGTTTCTGCGATAGGAGAATAGAAGGGAACCTGTTTTTGCAGCGCAGCAAGGTTCTGCATAGCGTGCTCCGTGTTTCTTAGGAACGTTTGGCTGTCGTTAATGCCCGTATGAATCAGAGGAATGTCCACATATTTCACGCTGATGTGGCTTCTTTCAAACGATTTCCCTAACAGCACGTCTTCGTAGCCGTATCTTGTCAAGGTTTCGTTGAGCATATTCTGCAGCATCACCGACTTCTTTGTCAGGAAGCAGAACGTGGCGAAACGGTCATACGGACTTTTGTTGCAAAAACCGGCTGTGCGTTTTCCCTCCTGCTCGGCTTTCATCTCATATCTGTATCGCAATTCCTTTCCGGTGGGGTTAAAACCAGAGGGATTCCTGAGAACGGGGCAGATAACGTCGGCATCGCCGGAATGTGTAAGCATCGAAAGAACGAAATTGTCGTCATTGGGCATCGCATCGCTGTCTAAAAACAAAATAACTTCGCCTTCGGCCATTTCTGCCAGTCGGTTGCGAATAGCCGCGCGCCCCTGATTTTCGCTGAAAGCCTTTATCCTGACTTTTTCGTTGTTATCAAAATTTTTATGCAGCACCTTCAATATTTCAGCATTGGAAGAAGCATCGTCTGCTACGATGATTTCAAAATCAAATCCCTTGTCATTCAAAAGAATACGGCGGCATTGCTCGTCAAGTGCTTTAACCAAATTGACGGGTGCGTAATTATGCGTAGGAATGAGTATTGAAATCTTCATGGCTGTGCAAATTTACGATTTTTCCTCCACCTGACAGCGCTCTTACCTTAAATATTCTTGTAAATGTCTTTGTCGGCTTGAAAAACAGCTTGATTTCTTTATTTTCCCTGCGTTATCGCTTATGTTTTCCCGCCGTTCCGACAGTCTCATCGCGATGAGAATCTTTTCTCAACGCGAAGAGAATCTTTTCTCAACGCGAAGAGAAAACTTTCTCAACGCGAAGAGAAAACTTTCTCAACACGAAGAGAAAATATTTTGTGAAGAAAAATGCCGAATAATTGCCCTTTTCCTTGTATTGCATGGGAGCTCTTTCTGTTTTCTTTCTCCAGAAGAGAAAAATATTTTGACGACAAAGAAAAAAAAGACGCATTATAAATATAATGTATGCAAATTATTCGTTAAATTTGTGGGCGAAAAACACAAAACATACATATTTATTATTTTTACAGACATGAAAAAGTACAATTTCAGTGCCGGTCCCTCCATTCTGCCTCAGGAGGTGATGAAGGCAACGGCAGAGGCATGCAAAGATTTTAACGGAATTGGTTTGTCTCTTATGGAAATGAGCCATCGCTCGAAAGATTGGCAAGCCGTAATGGACGAAACAGATGCTTTGTTTAAGGAAGTGCTGCAAATCCCTGCCGGATACAGCGTTGTATTGCTCGGCGGTGGCGCAAGTATGCAGTTCTGCATGGTTCCCTACAACCTTCTTGAAAAGAAAGCCGCATATCTCAACACCGGTGTATGGGCAAAGAAGGCTTTGAAGGAAGCAAAACTCTTTGGCGAAGTGGTAGAAGTGGCTTCTTCGGCTGATGCTAACTATACCTTCATACCGAAGGACTATGTTGTGCCTGCTGATGCTGATTACTTCCACATCACGACTAATAACACGATTTACGGTACTGAAATCCGCAAGGATCTTGACAGTCCTGTGCCCCTGGTGGCCGATATGTCTTCCGACATTTTCTCTCGTCCCGTAGATGTTAGCAAATACGGCATGATATATGGCGGTGCCCAGAAGAATCTGGCTATGGCCGGCGTAACTTTCGTTATTGTCAAGGACGAATTGCTCGGAAAGGTAAGTCGCACTATTCCTACCATGCTCGATTATCGCACACACATCGACAAAGGTTCTATGTTTAACACACCTCCCGTTGTGCCCATCTACAGTGCTTATCAAACCCTCAAGTGGATTAAGGCAAGTGGCGGCACAGAGGAAATGGAACGTCGTGCCCTTCGTCGCGCAGACCTGCTCTATGGTGAGATAGATCGCAACCGTCTCTTCGTAGGTACTGCAAATGAAGAAGACCGCTCGTTGATGAACATCTGTTTCGTGCTGAAAGACGAATACAAGGAACTCGAAAAAGATTTCTTCGACTTCGCAACCGCACGTGGCATGGTGGGAATCAAAGGTCACCGCAGCGTAGGTGGATTCCGCGCTTCATGCTACAACGCTATGACGGTAGAAGGTGTTCAAGCCCTCGTAGATGCTATGCGTGACTTCGAGAAAGAACACTAATCTTGTACTATTAAGAAAGTCTGTCGGGCATAAATATGTTCCCGACGGACTTTTTTTCAATTATCCGATTCTAAAAACCTATTACAACTACAACTATGAAAATTCTCGTTGCAACAGAAAAACCTTTTGCAAAAGTAGCCGTCGATGGCATCCGTCAAGAAACAGAAGCTGCCGGAAACGAACTGGTTTTGCTCGAAAAATATACTGATAAAGCACAATTACTTGATGCTGTCAAGGACGCAGATGCGCTTATCATCCGTTCAGATAAAGTGGATGCCGAAGTATTGGCTGCTGCCCCCAAACTGAAAATCGTTGTGCGTGCAGGAGCCGGATTCGACAACGTAGATCTCAATGCTGCCTCCGCACAAAAAGTCGTTGTGGAGAACACACCCGGACAGAACTCCAATGCAGTTGCCGAATTGGTGCTGGGAATGTTGGTTTATGCCGTTCGCAATTTCTATAACGGCAAGGCAGGAACCGAACTCATGGGCAAACGCCTTGGAATCCTGGCCTTCGGAAATGTTGGCCGCAACGTAGCCCGTATTGCCAAGGGCTTCGGAATGGAAGTTTCGGCATACGATGCTTTCTGCCCCGCAGAAGCCATCGAAGCAGCAGGAGTAAAAGCCGCAAAGAACCAAGAAGAACTCTTTGAAACCTGCGATATCGTTTCTTTGCACATTCCTGCTACTCCCGAAACCAAACAAAGCATCAATTATGAACTCGTTGGTAAGATGAAGAAGGGTGGTATCCTTGTGAACACGGCACGTAAGGAAGTGATTGACGAAGCCGGTCTTGCAAAACTCATGGCAGAACGTGAAGACCTCAAATACATCACCGACATTATGCCGGATGCTGATGAAACATTCCGCCAGTTTGAGGGACGCTACTTCGCTACTCCCAAAAAGATGGGAGCACAGACACAGGAAGCCAATATCAACGCAGGTATTGCCGCAGCCCGTCAGATTACAGCCTTCTTCAAGGAAGGTTGCACCAAGTTCCAAGTGAATAAAGGGATGTTCTAAAAAAATAGGTATTTTTTTTTACAGGGGAGTTCTTTCTTGTCTGTATGCTTTTTCAATCTTTTTGGCGCTTTTGTCTTTAATTCCTTGAACCATAGCTTGCTAT
>CAMVJO010000098.1 GCA_947167835.1 uncultured Prevotellaceae bacterium | reverse complement strand
AATGAGAATAAGAGAATTAAACATAAATACGCGAAGCGAAAAATTCTTAAATTCTTTGCAGAGCAAAGCGGCAAAGCCGAGCGCTCTAATTCCAGACAAATAAAAAACTAGAATCAGGAAATATTATTCCCAGATTTTCGAGCATCTCGTAGATTTGGAGTTAATGGGCGCCGAGATAAAAAAATTTATCTCCGAGCTATTTTATTGTTTTTCCGGTGGTAATTTTTGTACTTCCAAAAAAACGCTCAAACACTGATGAATAAAGGGTGCGCAGTCTGTGGAAAAATGAAACGGGGTAGGGCTATGGCTCTGCAGATACGTCTTCAAAATCTACATACTGGCCCTGGCTCTTGTCAAATTTGGGGCGCGATTTGGTAGTGCCGCTCTTCATGCCGTTATTGGGGTTGTGAACGGTGCTACCTTCGGAAAATTCCTCCGGCTGACGGAACGAATTGTTGAAACGCCTCTTGCGAAACGGAGCCATGAGGATGTTTCGCAACATACCCACCACGAAAAGAATGAAGATGAGTACGAAGAGTATGATAAAGATGAAGAAGAATCCTAAAAACTGAATCATTTATAAAAAATAGTTAGGTAAAACGATATGTATTACCCAAAAACCGTGCCATTTTCAGCGGCGTGATTGCAGAAAGGCGATGAAAGACACCAGAATGTAGAGCAAAACGATGATACTGATGCCCTGAAATCCCATAAACAGGAGGAGGGGAATGCTAACGAGGATGAAGGTGTAGCGAAGTTCGTTGCCTTTCCATCCAAAGCTCTTGAATTTGAAAGCAAACATGGGTAATTCGCACAGAAGCATCCAGGAAAGGAAAAATACCCCGACAAGAATAAGAAGCGATACCCATGTAGCTACTTCTGTCCCGTCGCTACTGAGGTGTACGAGCAAGGCACTCCAGAACAGTGCGTTGGCAGGAGTGGGGAGTCCGATGAATCCCATTGATTGCCGTTCGTCAAGATTGAATTTAGCCAGACGAAGTGCTGATGCTGCCGCCATAACGAAAGCGATATAGGCAGCAACGGAATATTGCTTGGGCAAATGTTGCAACAGGAAGGCATAAATCATCATCGAGGGCGCCAATCCGAATGTGATCACGTCGGCTAACGAATCCAGTTCCTTACCTACGGGAGAGGAAACGTGCAGCAAACGCGCGGCAAAGCCATCAAAGAAATCGAAGACGGCACCTAAAATGATGAACGACATAGCCCAATCGTATTGCTGGCGCAGGGCAAAAATGCAGGCCACAGCGCCGCTAATCAAATTGGAACAAGTGATGAGATTGGGTATATGTTTTTTCATCGGGATAGGGGATGAATGAGAAAAATCGTGATTTACGGTTTCAAATGTGCGATGACGGTCTGATTACCTACGACAGCATCTCCCAGTTTTACGAGGGGTTCGCTGCCTACGGGCAGATACACATCGACACGTGAGCCAAACTTGATGAAACCTAAGTGTTCGTCGATGAAACAGTTGTCTTCTTCCTGCGCATAGGTGACTATTCTGCGGGCAACGGCGCCGGCCACTTGGCGAACGAGGACATTCACGCCCGTAGGTGTCTCAATCAAAGTCTCGGCACGCTCGTTTTCCAGACTTGCCTTGGGCAACCATGCTTTATGGAAGTTGCCGTTGTGGTGAACTACCTTCTTGACAACGCCTTCGACGGGGAACCAGTTGGCATGTACGTTGGTAAGCGACATAAATACCGATATCATCAGTCTTTTGTCGTGGAAATATTCCTCTTCGTCCACTTCTTCCACCACTACCACGCGGCCATCGGCAGGAGCCACGACGACATTTTCTATTTCGTCATCGAAAACGCGAATGGGGCAGCGGAAAAAATTGACTACGATGCCATAAACGATGAGGCTAACCGCCAAAACGGTGTAGAATACCCAGGAATGATCCGGTACACAGCAATAAAACAATGACAAATTCAGAACAAGGAGAAATAATAATCCCCATATCAGAGTTGCAGTGCCTTCTCTGTGCAGACGTATCTTCTTTAATCTTTTATGTTTCACGAATATATTACGATTATTGCTGCCAATGCAGTGCGTTCAGGGCGCAAGGTTTATAAAATGTCAATTCTGTCTTGCAAAAATACAATTTTTATTTCAATGAAAGGTAGTTTTGTCGGATAAAATGTGAGAAAAAGGTCATATGCTTTCGAAAAACATTTCATGATCCCCATCTGCGGACAAAATAGGGCGAATTGCAGTAAGGGCTTCGGGCATATTAGCAATTTGAGAGGGTGTAAAAAAATCTACACCCTCTCAGAGAAATTTTTCGATCGTAAAAAGGAAAATGTGTACGGCTTGCGCACGCAGAAATTCCTTACGGCTGTTGTGTCTGTCCGTTGCCGCCTTGTGTAGGTATGCCAACGCCACCCTGTTGTACGGGCTGGTTCTGCATTTGCTGGATAACGGTGTCGGAAGTCTTGATGGTTGTAACGGTATGTGCCGAAACAATGCTGAGAAGCACCATCAATCCGGCGAGAGTCCAAGTGGCTTTTTCAACGAAGTCGGTAGTCTTGCGAACACCGAGCAACTGATTTGACGAAGAGTAGGCAGAAGCCAAGCCACCTCCCTTAGATTCCTGAATAAGCACGATGCCAATCAGGAGGAAAGCCACAATAACGGCTAAAACAATGATTACTGTAAACATAATTAGGTATTTTTCTTATTTTTATATTGTTCGTTGTATATAATTTTCTCCAAAAAGCGGATTTGGTCTGCAAAGTAACTATTTTTTTTCGGATAATCAGCACTCAAACGGCGAATAATTTCAAGTGCCTTGCCATATCTGCCCTGTTGGACGTATATTTTTGCAAGTGTTTCTGTCAAAAAGCCCTCTTCTTCCTCACTTTCGGGTTGAATCTTCTCAACGGGCAGCTCTTCGTCGTCAGGTAAATCTTCTTCGTGCGGATCTTCCGGAATTTCCAACGGCTCTTCCTGCTGTTTCTGCAACAATCCGGTGCGTTGCGGGGCATGTTCGATGTATTCGCTCAGCAATTCGTCCTCGCGGCTGCTCTCTTTTGTGGCATTTCCCTCATCTTCCGAATAATCGTCCAGCTGTTCCAGATAAGCAGCGTAGTCTGTTGTGGCATCGATGGGAGTAAACTTTTTACGCGACCGTTCTTCGGGTTGCTGAATGGTGAGGAAATCGTCGATAAGGCTGATGGTGCGTTCGCTACGTGACTGCTTTTTCGATGGATATGCCTTTCGCGGACGGACAGTTGTGGGCTGCGGAATGAAATGTCGGTTGCCCTCCACCAAATCGAAGAGAATCGTGCGGTCGGGTAGGAGCGGCGCAGATTTAGCCAGTTCCTCGTTGAAAGTAGGGTCGTGCAAGATAAACAGATTCTGGAGCATCAATATCCTTGCTGTGTGGAAATAGGGATATTGTGCCACAATCTGCCGCAATTTGAAGAGGGTTTCCTTATCAAGTTGCTCGGGATGTTCTATGTAGTACGTGATATCTTGCACTTTTTCAATTTAATCCTTTTTTATCTTACCAGTCCGAAACGGTAGCGTTGAATATCTGGTCGGTAATGTCGTTAATCATTTCATCAACCAGGCGCTCCTGAACGGCAGATAGCTGCTGATTGGAATCATATTGGGTGGTAGCGGAGAATTGTCGCTCCCACTGCTGATTTTTCTGCGTGTTGTTGAAGCGTATGTTCACGGTAAGTTTGAGTTGCACCTGCGAAGAATACCCTTCTCCCGTCACACCTTTGTTGTACTGCTCGTAAGCAGTTATTTCGCCGGCGATATGCAAATCTCCCCCGCGTTTTACAAGTTTCAGGCGCGTCTGATTTACATATTTGTCCTGCAATTTATTATTAAACATCGCTTCCATCGGAGCCCAGCCGTAGGGAGCGCGATTTGCTATCTTGTCAATTTGAATGGTCTTCGTCACATCGTAGTTTATCGACGTGCCGGTAAACGTAAAGCGCGGAATACACGACACGATTGCCGTCATCAGGAAAACTGCTGCGGCAATATGGATGATGATGTGTCTGAGAGATTTCATTCCAGTCCGTATTCTTTTATTTTACGATAGAGTGTGCGTTCGGATATGCCCAATTCGTTTGCGGCCTGCTTACGTCTGCCGTCATTCTTCTGAAGTACGCGCTCGATAAGGCTACGTTCCAAATCGTTGAGCGAATGTGGAGATTCTGTACTCCCATCAAAATTGTCATCGGTCACGAGTTCTGCTTCTTCTATCGGAGCTTCTTGATGATGCCAGGCTATTTCGCGTCCTATATCGGCGTGATTACCTCCGTTAGGTCGGCCCGAAACGTATGTTTGTTTGTCGCGTTCGCGCATAGCCTTCTTCAATTCGCTCACATCGCGACGCAAATCGAAAAGTATCTGGTAGAGAATCTCGCGTTCGTTCTCGAAACCGCCGGATGTTGCCGATGTTTCTTTCACCGGAACCAGTTGTGAATGTGCGTGGTCGGCAGGTAAATAAAGTTTGAGTGTATCGGCTGAAATTTCGCGGTCTTCGCAAGTCACGGACATGCTCTCTGCTATATTTTTCAACTGACGTACGTTTCCCGGCCACGAATAATGCAGGAGAAGTTGCTGAGCTTCCTCGTTCAATCTGACGGGTGGCATGTGATACTTCTCACTCATTTCGAGCGCAAACTTACGAAACAGCAGAATAATGTCCTGTCCGCGATCGCGAAGGGGAGGTATGTTGATGGAAACGGAGTTTAATCGATAGAAAAGGTCCTCGCGAAATTTTCCCTCTCGGATGGCGTGTTCGATATCTACGTTTGTTGCAGCAACAATGCGGACATTGGTGTGCTGAACTTCGCTGGAACCAACGCGAATGTACTCTCCCGTTTCGAGGACGCGGAGCAAACGCGCTTGAGTGGCGAGGGGCAATTCGGCAACTTCGTCCAAAAAGAGCGTACCGCCGTTTGCCACGCTGAAATATCCCTCACGTTTCTCGATAGCGCCGGTAAATGCGCCTTTTTCGTGGCCGAAAAGTTCGGAATCTATGGTTCCTTCGGGAATGGCTCCGCAGTTTACGGCGAAATACTTCTTATTCTTTCGTAAACTGTGGTCGTGTATGATGCGAGGGAAACTTTCTTTTCCGACACCGTTCTCTCCGCGAATTAAAACGCTGAGATCTACGGGCGCAATCTTGAGCGCAATTTCAATGGCACGGTTCAACGCATCGTTATTTCCAACGATGTTGTATTTTGCCTTGATGCGTTGTAATTGAGCGTTGTCCATTTTTGAATTACTTGATACTCTTTTTTGAAAAAGCACGCAAAGTTACTAAAAACGAGTGAAATATAAAAAGAGAAGCTTGCTTTTCTTTTTATTTCCGAGTGCCACGAACTTCGACCTCGTCAAAGTTACTAAAAACGAGTGAAATATAAAAAGAGAAGCTTGCTTTTCTTTTTATTTCCGAGTGCCACGAACTTCGACCTCGTCAAAGTTACTAAAAACGAGTGAAATATAAAAAGAGAAGCTTGCTTTTCTTTTTTATTTCCTGGCACCTGCAATTATTCCCGTTGCTATAAAAAGCCTTTGTGTCAGGGTATTCTTAAATACCTTCGGGATATTTTCAAATAGCTCCGAGATAAATTTAAATAGCCCCGAGATAAATTTAAATAGCTCCGAGATATTTTCAGATACCTTCGCTTTGTTTCGTTTTATAGTAAAGATAGCTGGTGATACTCCTTATATATAATACGCGCGCGTGAAGGTATGTGGAAATACTCCTGTGCCGATGCGTCTTTTTCCTTGTGGAGCGAAACGTTTATAGGTTTTCACATTCTTCAAGCCAGGCTTTTGCGTAGGCATCGGAAGGCATTCTCCAGTCGCCTCGGGGATTGAGCGAGACACTTCCGATTTTTGGTCCGTCAGGCATGGGGTTACGTTTGAATTGCTGGGCGAAGAAGCGGCGGCAGAACGTGGTAAGCCATTTTTTTATGGTTTCGTCGTCGTAATGTGTCCCGACATTCTGCGAAGCGGCAAAGGCATTTTTGGCCATGTAGAATATTTTGCTCGGTCGTGCGCCATGACGCAACATGTGGTACAGGAAAAAGTCGTGTAGTTCGTAGGGACCTACGATGTCTTCCGTCTTTTGTGAAATTTCGTCGCCGTCTTCGGACGGTATCAGCTCGGGAGAAATAGGTGTATCTACGATATCGAGCAGGATGTTCTTGGTAAATTCATCTACCACGTTTTCGGCAATCCATCTCACGAGGTGTTTTACCAAAGTCTTGGGCACAGACGCATTTACTCCGTACATACTCATCTGATCTCCGTTATATGTGGCCCATCCCAGCGCCAGTTCGCTCAAATCGCCCGTACCTACTACTAAAGCATTCATCTGATTCGCGGCATCCATCAGGATTTGTGTGCGTTCGCGTGCCTGACTGTTTTCGTAGGTTACATCGTGTTTGTTGGAATCTATGCCCAAGTCGCGGAAATGCAGGAGGCAGGCTTCGCTTATATTGATTTCGCGAATGGTAGTGCCGAGACCTTTCATCAAAGTCAGGGCATTGGTATAAGTTCTGTCGGTAGTACCGAATCCTGGCATGGTGATACCGATGATTCCCTTGCGGTCGAGTTTGAGTAGGTCGAAAGCACCTACACATACCATCAGGGCAAGTGTGGAATCCAGGCCGCCGCTGACGCCTACCACTACGGAATTGCAGCCTACATGACTCATACGGCGTGCAAGTCCGAGGGATTGTATGTTTAATATCTCTTCGCAGCGTTTATTCAGTTCGTTACCGCGGGGTACGAAGGGATAAGGATTTATTTTGCGCGTCAGACTGAATCGTTCTTCCGACATGCTGACGGTATCGAGCAGGATATGGCGGAATGTGTCCGACATCTTTGCATCTCCTGCGGCAGTCCAGAATGTGGTGTTCTTCATTCTTTCCGAATGGAGCAGGTCTATGTCTATTTCGCTCACCACAAACTGGTCTTTCATGCTGTATCTGTTGCCGGTAGTGAGCAGGCGTCCGTTTTCGGCTATGAAGGCGGGACCGCCATATACCACATCCTGTGTGCTTTCTCCGTAACCCGCTCCGGCATATACGTATCCGCTGATGGTGCGTGCGCTCTGTCCTTGGATAAGACTGCTCAGATAATCGTATTTGCCTACTATCTCGTCGCTTGCGCTGAGGTTGAAGATGATATCGGCGCCTTGCAGCGCGAGTTTCGTGCCGGGCGAAACGGGTGCCCAGAGGTCTTCGCAGATTTCCACGCCGAAAGTGCAACGCGAAAGCTCGAAAACGAGATCTGCTCCGAAAGGAACGGCCTGTCCGCAGAACTTAATGGTGGTGTTCTTGGGAATCGTCGTGGAAGATGCGAACCAACGTTTTTCGTAGAACTCTTTATAATTTGGTATGTAGGTCTTAACCACGATGCCGTGTATCCTACCGCCCTGTATGACGGCGGCACAGTTGTATAGCAGGCCGTCGAAAAGCATTGGTACGCCCACAATGGCGGTAATCTCGAGGCTATGACTGAATTCTATGAGTTTCAGCAACGCTTGTTCGGCTTCTTCCAGAAGTTTCTGCTGGTGAAACAAATCTTGGCAGCTGTAACCCGTGATGCTCAGTTCGGGAAAAACGACAATCTCGATGCCTTGTCCTTCTGCCTGCGCCATCATGTTTTCTATGGCCATGGTATTGGCAGCGCAGTCGGCCAGTCTGACTACGGGCACGGCGGCGGCAACTTTTATGAATCCGTTATACATATTTTATGCGATATGCTGATATTGTTTATGTCTGATAAAAAAATATTCCGCTACGCTACTTTTATTTTGTGTTCAGCAGTTTGCGGAAGGTGCGGCGTATCTGCACGCCTTGTCTGAGGAATACCATCTGCATGTGGTGCCACGAGCCGAAAGACTCGGTAAACATCTGCATGATGGGCTTGGAACTGCGATGTGCGTCGGGATTGACAACGACGTAGAGGCTTTTCTGAAGCATTTCTACCTCAATGATTTTCCCTGCATTGACTGGGTCTCCGTCACAGTGCATCACGCCTTCGTTTTGTCGGGTGATGCGAATCTTTCTGGCGCGGAAGATTTTCACATGACTGTTTTTGGGCAGCGTCTTGTTGAACAAAGCCAGCGCAATCTGGGGCGCTTCTATTTTACTGAAGGGTTCTATCACGACCACGTCCAGCAATCCGTCTTTCATTGAGGCATCGGGCGCAATAAAGGCGTTGTTGCCATATTGAGAGGCGTTGGCGCAGGAGATGAGGAAGGCTTTTCCGAGCAAGGTGCCCTGTTCGTCTTCGATAGTGTAGGTTTCGGGCTGGTAGTTGAGGCCTTTCATCAGGATATTCTCCACGTATGTGATAGGACCTCGCTTTCCGCTCATCGAAAACTGCTCACTGATAAAAGCATCGAAGCCTACGCCGCAAGTACAGAAGAAGGGTTTGCCGTCGCATAGGCCGGAATCCAGAAGATGTATCTCACCGCGATTGATAATATCGACTGCTTTTTCGGGAGACAGGGGTAAACTCAAATGACGTGCCAGTCCGTTGCCCGAACCGCAGGGAATAATGGCCAGTGCCGTGCGGGTATGCACCAATGAGGAGGCGACTTCGTTCACTGTGCCGTCGCCACCGACTGCTACTACCACATCAATGCCTGCTTCTACGGCTTTCTTTGCCAGAAGTGAGGCATGACCGGCGTATTCGGTGTACCAAATCTCGGCTTCATAGCGTTCCCTGTCTATTCGCTGCTCGATGATATCCACTATGCGGGTTTTCTTCGATGTTCCCGAGATAGGATTTACTATGAAGACGATGCTTTTTTTTGCTGTCTCCTCAATCATGCGGCAAATTTAGCCATTTTTTTCTTTATCCGTGCTTTTTCCTTATGCAATTTGCCACAAACGAAGTGTTTCCTCACGGAAAATGGGCGATTTGCAAGGGTTGCCCGAGAAAAGGGGGACAGTATTTATAATTGACTCTTATACTCGTTTTCAAGAATCCGAGAAACGCCTCGAAGAGGCAGAAGGAAATAGCCCAGGGAAGCGCCCTGTGGTAATTATCGCATCACCCATTTGTGACGCGCCGAAGGTGCATAAGAGTTTCCCCTATTCTATAAAAGATTTTTTTCAAGAATTCGAGAATTTAAGAATTTCCTTTCTTTTGAATTCTTGACCTTTAATTATTAATTATAATGTGTACGAAGAATTACATCTTTTGCCACCTTCTGGGCGCATATTGTGGGGTTTTATCCACACCTAGGGCGCTGCCCTATGCTATTATCTCGCTGCCTTTTCAAGGCGCTTCCGCAAATCATGGAAAATGCACGAAGCAATGAAGGGTAGTTCTAAAAATTAGGTTTTAAAATTTTGTGAAGCTTTTTTTGGTCTGT
>CAMVJO010000097.1 GCA_947167835.1 uncultured Prevotellaceae bacterium | reverse complement strand
GCAGAGAACACGGTCTTCCTGCTGCTGACGGCAATCATCAGGAATTTCTACAAGCTCCTCATGGGAAGGCTTGACACAAAAGCATTCGGACTGAAGAAGACAAGCCGCATCAAAGCCTTTGTGTTCAAGTTCATCAGCGTGCCTGCCAAATGGATAAGGACGGCAAGGCACTATGAACTGAACATCTACACGGACAACCAATCATATCTGAACCCTTTTGCACTCGCAGACGGATGAGAAACAGACTTTGCGGGTCAACGACAGCATAAAGCCCCTATAATGCTTGACGGGATAAGGGGAAACTGGGCGAGGACAACACGTAATTGCACCTGTAGTGGCTGGAGATTCCGCAGATGAAGGGCAAGACGGTAAAACTAGTCCGCATGACTATTCGTTGCGGATTTTAGGAATAATAAAAATATGATGGTCTCTTATAACTCGGGATATGCCTACGCCAAAAGAAGATTTCTCAGCCTAACCACATCATCACCACGACCTGTGCCACGATGACTCGCACAAACATGGCTAAAGGATAGACAGTAGCATAGGCAATGCTAGCCTGGTCGCTGTCTGTGGCGTCGTTTACAAAACCCAGTGCGACAGGATTTGCCATTGCTCCGCACAACATTCCGGCTGTTGTGGCAAAATTGTGGCGATACCACTTCACACAGACAAAAGCCATGAGCATTACGGGTATCATCGTGATGATAAGTGCATAGAGCACCCAAAGAAGTGCCGAAGGCTGCATGACTGTGCTCAGAAAATCCCGACCTGCATCCAAACCGAGGCAACCTAAGTACATGGAAAGTCCGAGCGACCGCAGCATAAGGTTGGCACTCGATGTGGTATATGCCACCATGTGAATGCGAGGTCCGTAGGCTCCAACCAATATACCGACGATAATAGGACCTCCTGCCAAGCCAAGGCGCACGGGGTAGGTCATACCTGGAATAAAGATAGGGATGCTTCCTACCAACAGGCCTAAAACGATGCCGATAAAGATGGTAACCATATTTGGCTCGTCCAAACGTTTCACGGCATTACCCAGTTCTTTGGCTACCTGCTTCACGGCTTTTGTTTCTCCTACGACAGTGACGCGGTCTCCCATGCGAAGTGTCAAGTCTGGAGTGGCAACGAGATAAATGTCGCCACGCTTTACACGGCTTACGTTCACCTTGAATCTTTCGCGCAGATGCAGTTGTTCTATGCGGCGACCATTTATCTCCGGTCGGGTTATCACGATACGTTCTGATAGCAAGGTGCGGTCTATGCCGTTCCAGTCTATATCATTCTTGTTCCAGTCAGTGGTATCGCGCTTACCGAAGAAAACGGTGAGTTGCTTGATTTCCTTTTCGGAGGTAATGAGCAGAATGCGGTCGCCCTGTTCCAAGGTAGTGTCGCGATCAGGAAGGATTACCTTACCCTTTCGCCACAGACGTGTGACGGTAAATTTGCCTTCGTCCATTTCTGCAAGTTCATTCAGTCGCAAACCGTTGATAGCGGGGTTTGTCACTTCAAAGGAGCAGATAAACGCTTCGTCTTTGCGACTATTGTCCTTGGCTTTCTTCTCATATCTTCGCAAAGGTTTGCGCATCAGGATCAGGGCTGCGATAACGCCCACCAATCCCAGGGGATATGTTACGGCACATGCCAGAGCAGCAGTAGAGGCGTCGGCATTGAATCCTAAAGTCTTGAGTGCCTGTTGCGCAGCACCGAGGGCGGGAGTATTTGTCGTGGCTCCGCTCAAAACGCCTATCATATCGGGGAAGGGTAGTCCGCAGCACGGAACAAGGAGTAGGGCCAACAGTGTGCCAATGGCGACTACTGCCAGTGATTGTCCGTTCAAAGCCGTACCACCTTTGCGAAAAGCACCGAAAAATCCGGGACCAACTTGCAGTCCGAGGGCATAGACGAAGAGTACCAGACCGAAACTTTCGGCATAGTTCAGCATCTGTTCGTCTATGAAGGGTTTACCTGGCTCCAGATAGTTGCCAATGGCTCCCATGACGATACCTATAAAAAATACGTACGTCACACCCAGATTGATGCCGCGCGGACGGAATCGTCCCATGGAGAGACCGAGTGCGCAAATGAAGCAAATGATGATGACGGCTTGGATAGCCGAATGTTGAAACAATGTTTCAGTGAGCCACGTCATGGAAATCTTAATTTCTGCTTATGGGGTTATTCAAAATATCAGGCTGTTTTGATTTGCTTAGTCTTCCATACCGTAAAGCGGGTCCCAAGCGGGAAGTTGCTCGGCTTTCTGCTGGAATAGCTTCTGCAATTTTGCGGGTACGTAGCGTTTTTCGACTACCAGACGGAAGATATATTCATCAAACCATTCGTCTGTCATCACCAGGAAGCCGTTGTGTCCGGATACTTCGCCCCAACTGTTTTCGATCAGCCATTTCTTTGATTTTCCTGTGGCATCCAAATCTACTCCCGTCAAGGTCATGGCATGACTTGAGGCCGAAGCAAAAGTTTGGATACGCTCTGCTTTGTTCATGCCTTTCTCTCCGCCTAAAAGGAAGTCGTAATCGTAATTTTGCATCGACAGTAAACCTGTTTTCTTGTCATGTTGCTTGTTTACGTCGCACGAGAAATAGAGCACGGTGCTGTCTTTTATCGATGCTATCGCCATTTCCTTCATATCGCTCGTCGGAACGTTGAGGAAAGTCCAGTTCGTTCCGTCGTAGGTGTGGCGCGACATATCTACGGTATAGGTTTTATAGAACGGGCGCGAAGGATCGTTCATAAAGAGCAGGAAGTCTTGTTTTAGATTCAGACTGAAATATTTCTTATAGAAGGATAGGGGAGTGTATGTAGCGCTTTCCACCACTTTGCCTTCTTTGTTTTTCAGTGTGTACTCAAATTCTTCTGGCGGTGTGCCTAAACACATCGAAAGGATGCGATATACGTCTGTCAATACCTTGGCTTTATGACGTTGCAGGTCGTCTTTCTTGGCTTTCTTAGCCACCATGTTACGCAGTTCCAGACCTCCTTGGCGCAATCTCAGTTTTAATATCGAAGACATACGGGAAGTGTTGTTGGCGTTGTAGGATTCTGGCATCACACTGGCGGGCACCAATCCGTATTTGCTGACTAAATCCTGCACACCGCAGAAGTTTCCACCATCGGAAAGGGGATTCTGAAACAGCCATTCCACTTTTCTGTCGGTCATGGGCAGGTTGCCACAGTCTATGACGGACTGTAGGAAAAGATTGGACTTTTCCAATTGATCATAGAAGAACAGATAATTCTGTGAGAAGAAGAAATTGCCCAAATCGTAGCGCAATATCATTTTACTGCGCAGCACGTTTAGTCCACTGAAGAGCCAGCAGCGGCCAGATGACTCCTGGTCGGAAATACCTGCGGAGGGAACTTTGTTTGATATGTCAAATGCATCCTCGCTGACGGGTTTCGCATTTTTCGAGAGGGCTTCAAGTGAATTTTTCTTGAGCACATTGCTGATAGCCTTGTCTGATTTTGAAAGGGTGACGCCTTTTTTGATTTCGGACATCACTTTCGGCGTGATGCCTCCGTTCTGTGCTGCCACGTTGAGTACAAAAGCGGTGAGGGCAAGGGTGAAAATAATCTTTTTCATGGCTGTTATTCTGATTTCGTGATAATAATTCTTTTGTTGGCTGTATCTATTATAAATATATTTAAGGAGAATTTGCAGACCTTCAAGCTAAACAAGGTTTGAAACCTATAAACCCGTTGAAGAGGCGCAAAATATGAATATATTAACTATTTATCTGACTCAAGTTCCTGTATTTCGATGTCGCTATTGAGAATAAATGTACCGAGGTCTAAATCTCCAGGCATTGAATGACTGATAAAAAATCTATCTGCATCATCCCAAGCGTGAACCATTCCGCTGATTGAATAAAGTTTGTTCGCATCCAACTTTGAGGCTGTCTGCTTATCCACTTTTCCCAATACTCTAATTATGATACCTGTGAAGATGTCTTTTTCGTCTGCTTCTACAATGGAATTACACCTTGTAGCATCGAAGAATACTGCCACACTATCATTGTTCTCTATTGTTTTTACGAATTTGAAGCATACGCCATTCAGTACATCAGTCGAATGGCCAACGGCTCTGTTCCCAAATGATTCTATGGAGTCTTTAACAGAGGCCATAGCAAGATTATTTGATTGCAGATTCGGGTATTGGCTAACAATGCCGTCCACCCATTGTTCTACAGGTGTTTTTTCATTAGTTTTATTACCACAACTCGTGAAAAATGCGAGTATAAACGCGAATAGAATGGTATTTTTCATAATTATTTCTTTTCAAGAAAGTTGATAGATGGTATTTTTCATTCTCTCATCGTCTTTTTCCGAAGCACCTCGTACAAACGCAGGGATGCGAAGTAGAAAATGGGTGCTGTCACCAGGCCACCGATGACATCTACGAAGTAATGGGCTCTGATATAGACAGTAGCGAGGCATAGCAGCACGTAGAATGGCAATGCCACCCAGGTAATGCGGCTGCGCACGCTCCAAAACATCAGCATCAGCACGGTACCGATACCCACATGACTGGAAGGAAATGCTGCTGTGGGGCGTTCACCACTGTTGTGCAAGACTTCTACGAGTGTCTTGAAGATTCCTTCGTTTCCCTCGGGTACAGTCAGAACGGAGTGCTCGCTGAAATAGTTTCCTGCCTCGGGAAATGGTCCTCCTGCCTGAATAATTTCGGGATTGAGGTACGGAAAATAGAATTGCGGACCGGCAACGGGCAGGAACAGGTAGATGATGTAGTAAAGGAAGAAGCAACACAGGAGTATGAACGACGACTTGCGCAAAGTAATGCCCTTATTATATAATGGCAGGAGGGCTCCCAATACGATGAGCGGGAAATAGGAGAAATATCCCATGTTGAGGATTTCACTCGCCCATATCGAGGGGAATGATGCCGAGAATTCGGCTGCGGGCTGGTAGCCGAACAACCATTGGTCGGCCATAGCGAAATAGTGGTCCAGATAGGGGAACAACCGGCAGAACTCAAACGTATCGGGATACCATGTACCGAGCAATGTGAGCGGGAAAATAGTGCGTAGCGTCAGGGTGAGTTGCGATGGAAAGCGGGTATAGATCCATATCAGCAAGGCGGTCACTAGTATGACGAAGGTACGCATCGCCAGCAGGTTGCCGGGCGCAGGCATCTCCCTGTGCAATAATACGATGATGGCGGCAGTGAAGAATGTGTACACTAACGTGATGATTTCCACTTCGAGCAATCCGCCTTTCACGGGTTGTTTTCGTATGAGTTTTTTCAGAAAATCCATGTTCCTAATCCTAATAATCGGTATGTCTCGGCAAGGGAGGCATATCTCATCATAACCATTTGTTTTCCTTGTACCACGCTACGGTTTCCCTGACTCCGCGTTCGAGAGGCCACTGCGGATTGTAATCCAAGTCGGTTTTGGCGGGTGTGATGTCGCACAACCAGTTGCGTTGTCGCAGGATGTGGTATTTATCGTTGTTTAATGTTGTGGGGCGACGGGTTATTCTCGTCATCATGCTGTTAAACGAGCAGATGATGCGGAGCAACCAGAGCGGAGCCTTGATGTGCAGCACATTCTTTACGCCCATTTCCTGCTGAAGTAGGTCGGAATAGTCGCGCGAGGCGTAACTTCTTCCGTCTGTCAGGAAGTATGCGCGGCCGGATGTGCCTTTGTCTATAGCAGCGAGGGCTGCTTCAACGAGGTCGCGCACATAGATGAAGGTAATGTCCTGCGGTTTGTAACCCACGCTGAAGTCTATGTGGTTTTTTATGCTTTGCGCCATCATAAAGTAGTCTTTCTCGCGCGGACCATAGACTCCCGTAGGGCGCAGGGCGATGTAATCCAGGTTTTGTTCCAGAGCCAATTTATTCAGCGCCTGCTCCGTTTTCAGTTTGCTGCGTCCGTATTCGGTATTGGGCTGCGGTTCGTCTTTTTCGTTGATGGGCAGGTAGTGTTCTCCCTTGGCGGACTGCATGGCGGGGAGTTCTTTCGGCGCACCCATGACACTCAGCGAACTGAAATAGACAAAACGTCCTTTCAGCAGGTGCTTTTGCAATAGTGCTTCGGCCAGATGCACGGTTGCCTGATAGTTTCCTCTGTTGAAGGCGGCTGCATCGATGGCTTTGGTGACTCCTGCCACGTGTATGCAGGCATCCCATTGCGTATCGGCTTCGCAAAGTGCATTTGCCACGACTGCGGTTTCGTTGGCCAGATCTGCCGTGATGAAGTGTATGCGCGAATCGCTCAGATACCGCTTGTTGCTGGTGCTACGGGCGATAACCCATACTTCGGCTCCCAGTTCGAGAGCGCGTTCCACCACAAAACTGCCGATAAATCCGCTGGCACCTGTAATAAGTAACTTCCGCTGATTGAGGTTCATGGGTATTTTTGTTTTTCGGGCGGGGTAATCGTTTTTCTCAGGAATCTTTCCGTTTCGGATTACGTGGAAACCATCCGCGCTCCACCCTTTTCTTCTGTTCAAAGAGTTCTAAGATGCTCCAGAGGCACGAAAAGCCGATGATGCCGCACAAACTGCTCCAGAAGGTGCTGGATATGAAGAGTGCTATGGCCACAAAACCCAGTCCTAAGAGCAGAAAAAGCCACCAGGGGCGTGTGCCGAAATAGTATTCCGTCTTTATGACAATCGGGTGGAACACTCCGATAATCAGAAAGGTGGATAATCCTAATAAAAGGCCTTCAACGTTCATTCGTCTTGCAGGTCTTGGTCAAACTGCTGGAGCAACTCTGTGGTCTTGCGTGAGCGTTTTGTCTTTTTCTTTACATCCTCGGCCACGATAATGGGAATCTGGCGGTTGATGCTCTCTTCTAGCGAGATAAGTGTCTCTGTGGAGATGATACCCTCTATCTGCTGGATTTTCTTGCTGAGCATCTGCATGAGATGTTCGTTGTCGCGGGTGTAAAGTTTGACTAACATAGCGTAAGGGCCGGTGGTAAAATGACATTCCACGATTTCGGGAATTTTTCCCAGTTCCTTAGCCACGTTTTCGTACATAGAAGCTTTTTCTAACTTCACGCCGATGTAGGTGCATGTGCTGTAACCCAGGCTTTTGGGCGAAACGGCATAATACGAGCCGGTGATAACGCCCGATTCTGCCAGGTGCTGCACGCGTTGGTGGATAGCTGCACGCGATACGCCGCAGACATTTGCTACGTCCTTGAAGGGTATGCGTGCATTTTGCGAAATGATTTCCAGAATCTGCTGGTCCAGTGTATCTAATTTCTCTGCCATAATAAAAAATGTTTGCTCAATACTAAAAATTCCCGCTGCTATCATGGCTAAATCCGAAGCAACGGACAATATACTCTAGTATATTGCGGACAAATTTACATTTAAGTTTTAATAAACAGCGCATTTGTTCAAAAAAAAGCACTTTCCGACTATATTTTTCTTCCTTTTTGATAGTTTTATGGCAACTCCCGCTTTCATTTTGATAGTTTTTGAGCGTTTCCTCGCAGGCGTGGAAAAACGGCTCGGGAAAAGGATTAAATTAGCTCCGAGATAAAAAAATTAGCTCCGAGCTAATTTGAAATAGTGTCGAGCTAATTTTATTTTTCTCCGAGCTAATTTTTGGTGTCTCCAAGCCCATTTTTATATCTCGGCGCCCATTAGCCCCATATCGCCCATATTGCCCATTAACCCTAGATTCCCCTATTGTTATCTTTTTCCAAAAAATAAGTTGCTCGTTTTGTCTTTTCGGTTTATCTTTGCAATCGGATTCTTTCGGGAAGAGATATCCCGATACACTCACGAAACAATCCATAAATACTATGAAATACTTCTTGAATGTGATGGCATCGGCCTTTTTCATGCTGATAGCCACAACTGTCTCGGCACAACAGCATGTGCCGCCCGTAGTACATCCGCCTCTCGGCACAACAGCGAAGGCCGATGGCGACCTGCTCACACTTACCCTCGAAGGAAAGCGACAGAACTTCGGTGGAACAGCCGATACACGCGATGACGCTATCAATTCTCCTAAGTCGGCTAATATTCACCCGTCAGGAAAGAAATTCTACGTCAATTCTCTGGAGGGTGGTACGACAGTAGTCTTTGAAATGGGCACGAACCGCCGCCTTAAAGTCATCAAACACGTCTTTGGTCCCGAACATTCCGCACTTTGGAGCGAGCCATCGGAATTTTACCCCTTTACACATTATACCAAGAGCAACAATTTCATGGGTAAACCGGTGGAAAGCACTTTCAGCCACGCAGGACGCTATCTTTGGGTGCCATACTACCGCCGCAGTTATGACATAAATGCTCAGGACCCGTCGGCAGTGGCCATTATCGACACGGAGAACGACAGTATCATACGACTGATGGAAACCGGTCCGCTGCCAAAAATGATTGCCACGTCGCACGACGGAAAATATGTGGCCATATCGCATTGGGGCAACAATACAGTGGGACTTATCGACGTATCAAGCAACAATCCCTCCGACTGGAAGCACGCGGCCTGCCTGGTAGTGGATTATGTCCTGCCGCTGAATTACAGTACCTCGGTATCGGTGGATCGTGACAACGGGAGCGGATATGCTTTGCGCGGCACGGTATTCACACCCGACGACAAATATCTGTTAGTGGGCTGCATGGGCGGTGGAGGTGGTATTGCCGTGATAGATGTGGCGCACCAGAAATATCTTGGTCGCGTGATGGGAATGATGAGTAACGTGCGCCATCTCGTAATCCGCAACGGATATCTGTATCTCAGCATCAACGGTGCCGGATATGTGCAGCGCATCAAACTTGCTGACTTCCTTTCTGTAGCAGAAACGATGGGCGATGTGAAAACGGCTACGGCAAAAGGCTGGGAGAACTGCAAAGTGGGCGCAGGTGCCCGCACGCTGGAAATATCGCCCAGCGGAAATTTCGCATTCGTGGCCTGCAATACCGTAAGTCAGCTCTGTGTGGTAGATACGCGCACCATGAAAAAGATAGCCCAGATAGCCGTCGATTCATATCCCGTAGGACTGGATATTTCTGAGGACGGAAAATACGTCATTGTCACCTCTCAGGGCAGAAGTGACTGCGGAGGAAACGCCGTGAACATCTATCGCGTGGAATATGCCGAACCCGAGGAATGGAGTGCCGACGAAATAGATGCTTCTATGGCGGCATCGCTCAATAAAGCGGACGGAGAAAATGCTACCGACAGCCTGGCCAATCAAACAGCCGAGGAAACAGAAACTTCCGGCCTGCTGGCAGAATACGGCACGGCTACAACCCTCGTTTGTGGCGGACTGCTCCTCGCTGCTGCTGTCACTTTTGGCGTGAAGTACTATCGAAAATCCTGAACCTCGGTGATACTTTCTTTTTCTGCCCCTTGTTCTCGGATTTATTCGACAGAAAGTTTTGAACGATAAGCCAAAAATTCTCAATAATTCGCCCGGGCAGAACAAATCTTTGTAATAGAAAAACCTCAGTCAAAGTTTTTCACGCTTTGACCGAGGTTTTTCTTTTTATTGGTGTCCGGTAAAAGTTGAGAATCGCTAAATTATGTGTCCGCAGTGC
>CAMVJO010000096.1 GCA_947167835.1 uncultured Prevotellaceae bacterium | reverse complement strand
TATACCCTCGCCAACTGATATCAAATTCTTTGAATTAAACGACATTCCCTATATATTCTGAAGAAGCAAATTGTGGTGCGGACAAGTCCGTATCTACTCATAGAAGTTTGTCTGGTAGGTCTGTTGTCGATAGTCATTCTATACCCGTCACCGGCGTGATGGGCTGATAGTTACGGCTTAATCAAAAAACATCATAATCTCGCGAAACAAAGTAATTGTTTGATAATTAATAGTTAATAAAACATAAATATTCTCCAATTATTTGGATAGCAACATAGAAGAATTAGTAGAACTAAATGAACGCCCGGAACGGGCAGCAAGGAAATAGCCCAGGGCAGCGCCCTGAGAATAAACGGTTCATCCTATATGCGTCCCTGGAGGGGGCAAAAGATGTAACTTTTCGTAAACACTACAATAAAAAATTAAAAGTCAAGAATTAGAGAATTTATAGAATTATGAATTAATAAGAAGATGTAGAATAGTTGTCCTGCGGACAGCAGTGGTGCGAGGCAACAATTCTCTTATTCTTCAATAATTCATGGGAAAGAAAATTCTTAAATTCTCTAATTCTTGAAAATAAAATCTTTTATAGAATAGGGGAAACTCTTTTGCTCTTACAGAGCGACACAAATGGGTGGTGCAATAATTACCACAGGGCGTTGCCCTGGGCTATTATCTTCTGCCTCTTCGAGGCGTAATCCTTATATCTGTTATTTATTCTCCCATCGTAATCAGGCGAGTGCCGTCTTCCTGTTCGGTAATGCTGACACGCACGGCATCTTCGGGCAGTAAGTCTTCTATCAGTTCGGGCCATTCTATCAGACATAAGGCACCGCTATAGAAATAGTCCTCATAGCCCATGTCATATACCTCGTCAATTTTACGGATGCGGTAGAAATCGAAGTGATATACGAGTTCTCCGGTGGTATCGGAGCGATATTCGTTCACAATGGAGAAGGTAGGGGAGTTTACTACGTCGTTGATGCCGAGAGCCTCGCAAAGTGCGCTGATAAATGTCGTTTTGCCGGCTCCCATTGCACCATAAAAAGCAAAGACTGTGGCATCGCCCATCATTTCGATGAAGGATTTTGCAGCCTCGGGCAGTTTTTCTATCGAAGGTATCAGGATGGTTTGTTTCATGTCGTGATGTTTTTGTCTGTTGTAGAGGTAATGTTTTAGAAAGAATGGAAAACAGAAATTGTCCCTGTGCGTTTATTCCTGAATCTCGGTCAGGAGATTTTCTATGTCGTTAGTAAGTTGCACAAAGTCGGCTACCGAGAGTTGTTCCGGGCGCTTTGTGAATCTCTGTTCCTGCAAAAAGAGGTTTAGTCTCTCATCCGTTTTTTCGCTGCGGTTTTGCAACAATTCATTCAGGAGCGGTCGCAATGTCCCGCGAAGCATTTTCCGGCGTTGGTTGAAGGTTCCTTTCACAATGCGGCGCAGGAGTTTTTCGTTGCAGCCACATTCCGTTTCATCGTTGCGTGTAAGCCTCACTACTGCGCTGCGAACTTTTGGCGGCGGGTTGAAAACGCCCGGTTCTACGGTGAAAAGATAATCCACATCGTACCACAACTGCACCAGCACGCTCAGAATGCCGTATGTCTTGCTGCCAGATTTTGCTGCCAGGCGCTCGGCTACCTCTTTCTGTATCATACCCGTGCAGCAAGGGATGATACTGCGATATTCCAGCATCTTAAAGAATATCTGACTGCTGATATTATAGGGATAGTTGCCCGTGAGCACAAATGGCGCGCCATCGAAAGTGTTTTCGAGGTGCATCTTCAGGAAATCGTCCTCGATAATGTCGTTTTCCATCTGCGGAAAATGTTCGCGCAGGTAGGCAACGCTTTCAAAGTCGAGTTCCACCACCTTCAGCGGCCTGCCTTTTTGCAACAGATACTGTGTCATCACGCCCATACCAGGGCCAACTTCGAGTATAGGCAATTCGGGGCAGGAATCCACCGTGTCGGCAATGGCACTTGCCGTAGGAAGATGCGTTAAGAAGTGCTGACCGAGAAATTTTTTGGGTTTAACAGAGTGCATGTGGAAGAAATTCGTTATTTTTGCACGATTAGTATTCAAAATTTGCTATCGTCTGCAAAATTACTAAAAAATACTGTTCTGAAATAGTTTGGAAACCATCAAAAAAATATTGAAAATTCTGTTTCCCTTTGTCCTGGGCCTCGGTATCCTCTGGTGGATGTATCGCGGCACGGACTGGAGCGAGTTTTGGCAAAGGGTTACTCAGGAAATGAAGTGGGAATGGATGCTGTTCTCACTGGTGTTCGGCGTTACCGCCCAGACCTTCCGTGCGCGCAGGTGGAAACTCGCCTTGGAACCCGTAGGAGAACATCCAAGGTTGCGGACATGTGTTGATAGCATCTTTATATCCTACGCTGCCAGCCTGGTAGTACCCCGTGTGGGCGAGGTGGCACGTTGTGGTATGCTGAAACGCAAGGACGGCACGTCGTTTACGAAATCTTTGGGCACGGTAGTCACCGAACGTGTCGTAGATAGCCTCCTTATCATGCTGATAACAGCCTTCGCCTTGGCTATGCAGTTGCCCACGTTCCTGAAATTCCTGCATACCTCGGGCACCAGCGTTCACGGCATACTGGCACGTTTCACGCAGACGGGATATCTCGTCACGTTCCTTTGCATTATAGCCATTGTCGTCACGCTATTGGTTCTGATTGGCCGATATGCAGCATTTAAGAAAGGCAAAGACATCCTTTTAGACCTGAAATCAGGCGTTCTCTCCCTGCGCCATGTGCGTAGCCTGCCCCTCTATCTGTTTTACTCCATAGGAATCTGGGTGAGTTACTTCCTGCATTTCTATATCGCCTTTTTCTGCTTCGATTTTACCGCACATTTCTCGCCATTCACCGTACTCCTGATTTTCTGTGTCGGCTCTTTCGCCGTGTTAGTGCCCACTCCCAACGGAGCAGGTCCGTGGCATTTTGCAGTAAAGACGATGCTCGTGATTTACGGTGTGGCAGAAATTCCGGCAGTCATGTTTGCACTCATCGTACATACGATACAGACTTTCCTTGTCGTCATACTCGGTGTGATAGGGTGGATGGACCTCAGTTTTATCCCTACGCGGAAAAAGACGGCTGAGGCAGAAAAAAACGAAACGACAACAATAAACTTACAAACAAATAACTAATACACATTATGGAAATGAGAAATCTTGAGCCCAAGGCTATTTGGGAGAATTTCTACCTACTGACACAAGTTCCCCGCCCATCGGGACATCTTGAAAAGATTCAAAAATTCCTGCTCGACTGGGCAAAAGAACGCGGCATCGAGGCATTCAAGGATGCCGGCGAGAATATCGTGATGCGCAAGGCAGCAACTCCTGGTATGGAAGACAGAAAAGTCGTTACCATGCAGGCACACATGGATATGGTGCCGCAAAAAGGAAAGAATTCCACGCACAATTTTGAAACCGACCCCATAGAAACTTGGATTGATGGGGAATGGGTGAAAACCCGCGGAACCACTCTCGGTGCCGACGACGGAATAGGCGTTGCTACGATTATGGCTGTGATGGAAGACGACACTTTGCCGCACGGTCCGATAGAAGGTTTCATTACCGCCGATGAAGAAACCACTATGTATGGTGTAAACCACATGGAACCAGGTACTCTGCATGGCGACTACCTGCTGAATCTCGATGACGAGGAAGAAGGACAGTTTATCATCGGTTCGGCCGGTGGTATCAACCTGACAGCAGAAGCCACCTACGTTCCTGTCAAGGCTAATGCCGATGCAGCCGTGAAAATCTCCATACACGAACTCAAAGGCGGCCATAGCGGATTGGAAATAAACGAAGGACGTGCCAATGCCAACAAGTTAATGGCACGTATCCTGAACAAAGCCATCAGAACTCAGGATGCCGCACTCGCTTGCTGGGCAGGCGGAAATATGCGCAACGCTATTCCCAATAGTGCCGACGCAGTAGTGGTGCTGGCTGCCGGAAAAGTGAGCCAACTCAAGGAAGATGTGGCTAAATGGGCTGAGGTATTCAAGAAAGAATACGAAGGCATAGAAGACAGCCTCGTGGTAGAGACTTTTGACGAAGCCGTACCTGCCGAAGTCTTGGCAGCAGCAGACGCTAAGCGCTTCGTAAATGCCATTGGTGCAGCACAAAACGGTGTGATGCGCTTTATACCAGGCATTGGTAGCATCGTAGAGACAAGTTCCAACCTGGCAATTGTAGAAATTGGCGAAGGAAAGGTATTTATCAAAGACCTCATCCGTTCTTCCCTCCGTTCACAGCGCGAATACTGCGAGGAAGTGCTCACGGCCTGCTTTGAAAATGCCGGTATGTCGGTAGAAACCGGCGGCGCCTACACGGAATGGACTCCCGCCTTGAAGAACGAACTCGTGGAACTCATGGGGAAAATCTATAAGGACATGTTTGGAACAGAAGCCGAGGTGCAAGTTGTACACGCCGGACTGGAATGTAGCATTATCGGCGCTATGTATCCCAATATGGACATCGTTTCATTCGGTCCTACCCTGAAAAGTCCGCATACTCCCAACGAACGCTGCCTGATTCCGACAGTAGCAAAATATTGGGAGTTTGTAAAAGAGGTTTTGAAGCAGGTTCCTGTGAAATAATCTCCCGTAGTTATCATTCCGGCCAAGATTCTCATTGCTACTTAGGGATTAACGGCCATTTCCGAGCAAATGATTTCGCATATCACGAAGAATAAAATAATTTTGGTTCTATCACTCCTTATTATAATAATAGGAGTGGTAGGACTTTTCGTATATAATCCTGTTGATGCCCCGCTTGCGCCAAAATGTGTCTTCAAAATGCTTACGGGGCTCAGTTGTCCGGGATGCGGCTTCCAACGTGCTGTTCATTCCCTCCTGCATGGCAGGTTTTACGAAGCCATACACTATAATTTCTTCTTGGTATTGACGATTCCCTACCTGTTTGCCCTCGTTTCTGTCGTATTGTTTCAGCGAAAGAGGTGGGCTCAGCGCATTTATCCCTGGATATACAGCCGATATCTGGGATATCTCTACATCTTTCTCCTCCTTGTATGGTGGGTAGTCCGCAATATCTGGGATTTGTGAAGATACAGGCTTTTTGCTCTCGAGGGAAAAATGCAATTACACAGAATTATTCTGAAAAAAGTCCTGCGGATTTGGCTGCTTGCAAGGGAATGATTATCTTTGCTCACGCGAAATAAAAACAACATCATAACAATTTAATTTTTCTAAAGACTATGAACAAAAAATTCATCTGCACCGTTTGCGGTTATGTACACGAAGGTCCTGAAGCTCCTGAAAAATGCCCTGTATGTGGCGTTCCCGCTTCAAAGTTTAAGGAAATGAAAGACGAAGGTCTGAACTTTCCCAGCGAACATGTGTTAGGCGTGGCTAAAGGTTGCGACGAAGAAATGATTAAAGACCTCAATAGTCATTATCTTGGCGAATGTGGCGAAGCAGGTATGTATCTCGCAATGAGTCGTCAGGCCGATCGCGAAGGATATCCCGAAGTGGCTGAAGCATTTAAGCGCTATGCTTGGGAAGAAGCCGAACATGCTGCAAGATTTGCTGAACTTCTCGGTGATGTGGTGTGGGATACAAAGACAAACCTCGAAAAACGTATGAATGCTGAGGCAGGTGCTTGCGAAGACAAGACTCGCATTGCAAAACGTGCTAAGGAACTCGGTTTGGATGCCATTCACGATACAGTACATGAGATGGCACGCGACGAAGCCCGCCACGGACGTGGATTTGAAGGCCTTCTTAAACGCTATTTCGGAAAATAATCTGAAAGAGCCTCAGATTTAGTTTTTCGGAACACCAAAGATTTTTGATTAGTCTTGGTGTTCCGAATTTTTTGCTCTTAAAAATGGGTATTATTTAGGGGCAAGAGCTTGAAAGCGCCGATTTCCCTTCTTCAAACTCTGATAGGTTTCTTCTCACCTTCGCTCTGTTCGTATTTTAAGGCTATAAAACTACGATTATACCACCACTTTTATCCTATTTCGGGCCTATATTGTAAAAAAAATGATATTTTATTCTCAAAAATTCTTAATATATGTATAAAAGTTATATCTTTGCATGTCTAAATGTAGGCCAATGACATTTTGTGCCTGACATAAAACATGGAAATTAAGATTAACAAAATACGAATTCTACTATGAAACTGAAACATGCGATTCTATCTTTGGCCATCTGCCTTGGAGTAACAGGTATGCAGGCCCAAGAGAAAAATTATGAACCTTATCCTTACGTTTTCGTAGGTGTACAGGGCGGTGGTCAGATGACTTTGACAAATTACGACCACATGAAACTCTTTACTCCTTTGGCAGGTGTGAATTTCGGTGCGATGTTCTCTCCTGTCGTAGGCTTGCGTCTCGGTGCTCAAGGCATTTGGAACAAAACTGCCGCAAAAGCTGCGTTTGGACCCTACAACAAGGCTGATTTCAAGTATGTAACCGGAGATCTCGACCTGTTGGTAAATTTGAGTAACGCAATTTTCCCAGGAAAGACACATACTTTTAATACATTCCTCGTGGTTGGTGCTGGTTTGGCCTACGCTTGGAATTTCAAGCCCGAAGACGGAATGACTGCAACCACATTAAAGGAATTTGAATGGCAGCGCGATCGTCTTACCCACAATATTCGCGTGGGTTTGGCCGAAGAAGTGAATATTTGCAAGAACTTAGCAGTTAATCTCGAGGTAGATTTGAATAATCTCCACGACCGTTTCAATGCAAAACGTAATTGGAATAATGATTGGCAGCTTACTGCCATGCTCGGCTTGAACTTTAAGTTCGGTTTCAAGAAGCGCGAAGTTCCTGCTCCCGAGCCAGCTCCAGAACCTGCCCCAGTAGTTGTAGAACCTAAGCCGGTAGCTCCTGTTGCTCCTCCAGTTGCTAATACTGTTGTCAAGAAACCAGAAGTTAAGCCCGAGCCAAAACCAGCTCCCTTCGTACCTGAAAAGAATCAACTCGACATTTTCTTCAATCTTGCTAAGGCAAATGTAAATGCAGATGCAGAAAAGCAGATTAGAGATATGGGCGAATGGTTGAAAGCCCGTCCTAACAGCAAGGTTACCGTCACGGGTTATGCTGATAAGGGCACAGGAAATGCCAAAACTAACGAGCGTCTTTCTAAACAACGTGCAGAAGCTGTTAAGAAGGAACTTGTAGAAAAATTTGGCTACGATGCTGACCAGATTACTCTGGACTACAAAGGCGATACCGTGCAGCCGTATGCAGAAAATGACAAGAACCGTATGGTTCGTGTAGAGGCTATTACATTTGAAAAGAAATAAAAATTGATTAACTCATTAATAGAATTACTATGAAGCTGAAATTTATTGCATTAGCCGCAGCTTTATGCTTTGGCTTGACTGGAACACAGGCACAAAAGTACGATTATGATCCTTTCCCCTATGGTTTTGTAGGCGTACAGGGCGGTGCCCAGATGTTATTACTGAACTACGATCACACAAAGTTGATTACTCCAATGGCAGGTGTGCAATTGGGTGGAATGTTCTCACCTTATCTCGGCGCACGTCTGAGTGCACAGGGAATGTGGACGAAACACGGATTCAAAGCTCTTGATGCTACGTTCAATCACAAGTATGTAATGGGAACTATCGACATGTTAGTGAATGTTTCCAACTTCTTTACAAAGAACAAAGCCCATCGTTTCAACACATACCTCATTGGTGGTCTGGGTTTGAACTACTCTTGGGGCGAAGATGACGCGGCAACTAATGCTTTGTCTATTCATACAGGCGAAAATGTCACTCATGTGCTTCGCGTAGGTCTGGCTGAAGAAGTGAACCTCTGCCGTAATCTTGCTTTGAACCTCGAAGTAGATCTCAATAACATTCATGACCGTTATTTGAGCTACCGCGATAAAAACGATGTATGGCAACTCACCGCAGCCCTCGGACTTTCTTACAAGTTTGGTTACAAGAAACATGCACGTCCCGCACCTGTTGCTGAAGCACCCGTGGTTGCTCCACAGCCTGCCCCAAAACCTGCTCCACAGCCCACAGCTGCAGCAGCTAAGAAGGTTGAATCGCAACCCAAACCCCAACCAAAACCCGTTGTTAAGCCTTTCGTTCCTGAAAGAGACGAAATCGACGTATTCTTCGGCCTTGGAAAATCTAATATCACTCCCGAAGCAGAAGCTAAGATTAAGGCTTTGGGCGAATGGTTGAAGACTCGTCCCAATACTAAGGTTGTCGTTACAGGTTATGCCGATGCAGGTACCGGTTCTGCCAAGAGAAACATGGTAGTTTCCCAAAATCGTGCAGAAAACGTAGCAAAAGAACTGATTGACGTTTACGGTTTCGATGCAAATCAGGTAACAGTTGATTATAAGGGCGATACCGTTCAGCCTTATCAGGAGAACGACCTCAACCGCCTCGTTCGTATTCAGGCTGAAACCTTTGAAAAGAAATAAGAAACGTATATAAAAACAGACTTTTTCTGGATTTTTGAAATTTGCATCCGCTATAAGAGTTTTATCTTGTAGCGGATGCTATTTTTGTGCCCATTTCCTGAGTTTTTCGGGAAAAACGCGAATGAATGTAAAATATTTTAAATAAAAAGGTTGTGTTCACGTTGTTTTTCCTAAATTTGCACGTTAGAATAAACATACAATCAAAACTATACACTATGAAATTCAAATTCATTGCCCTTATCGCAGCCCTTTTCCTTGGCTGGACGGGTGTACAGGCTCAGGAGTACGACTACAAGGCTTATCCTTACAATTTTGCAGGCGTACAAGCCGGAGCGCAGATGATGCTTTTAAATTATGACCACCTGAAACTCATCACCCCCATCGGAGGTGCATATTTCGGAAGTATGCTTTCGCCCTATTATGGCATACGTCTGAGTGCTCAGGGCGCATGGAGCAAGATGGGCTTCAAACCTATGGACGAGGCGCTTGATTATAAATATGTAACGGGCAGTTTCGATGTACTTTTCAACGTATCTAATCTCTTTACCAAGAACCTTTATCATCGTTTTCACACGTTCATCATCGGAGGTGTCGGTATGACTTATGCGTGGGACTTCGATAATGTTCCCTTGATGGCCACAAAACCCTGGAATGAACGTCGTTACACCACAAACTGGCGCGTAGGTGTGATGGAAGAGATGAATCTTTCAAAACATCTTGCCGTAAACCTCGAAGTGGACCTCAACAACCTGAACGATCGCCTGATCGGTCCAGTAAAAGGTCGTAACGACTGGCAGTTAGTAGGTATGTTGGGACTTACATATAAGTTCGGACTGAAGAAGAACTACAAGAAAACCCAGCCTGCCGCCCAAACAACTCCTGCTGTGGCCGTGCAACCCGCAGCAAGACCTCAGCAACCTGTTCCTACGGCTGCAAAAGTCGTGAAGAAAGCTCCCGAAAAGGCCTTTGTAGCAGAGAAAAACGAGATAGACGTGTTCTTCAATCTCGGTAAGTCGAGCATCACCCCTGAATCCGAGGCTAAAATCAAGGCTTTGGGCGAATGGCTGAAAACTCGTCCCAACACCAAAGTCGTTGTAACGGGTTATGCCGATAAAGGCACAGGTACAGCCGAAGGTAATGAGAAAGTCTCTAAGGCTCGTGCCGAGAGCGTTGCCAAGGAACTCGTAGAAAAATACGGTTTCGATGCCAATCAAATTGTTGTCGATTATAAAGGCGACACCGTCCAGCCATACGACGAAAATGACCTGAACCGTCTGGCTCGTATCCAGGCCGAGACATTCAAGAAGTAAGGTTTTTCATCATCATTTTTGGCGAAAGCACAGATTACTATCATACCGAAAAAATAGTTTTTGAAATAGCTGGGAGATAATCAATTTTATCTCCCAGCTATTTTTAGGGTTGTTCTATAAATTAGGCTGCATTGTTTTTGTTTAGATTTTGATTG
>CAMVJO010000095.1 GCA_947167835.1 uncultured Prevotellaceae bacterium | reverse complement strand
TCAAAAATCTTTGAAAAATCAAAACAGCCTAATTTTTAGAACAACCCTAGAAAAACATAGGGTGCTGCCATATAGCAACACCCTAATCTGAAGAAGTAATATTATTTATTATCGTATCCCTACGAGTTCATGATTATTTCAGGCGCAAAGCCAGTTTTTCGAGCATATCGCGTGTCATACTCTCGAGGTCGTACGTAGGATTCCAGTCCCATTCCTGACGAGCGCAGACATCGTCAAGGCTATTTGGCCAACTGTCGGCAATAGATTGCTTCAACGGATCGACATCATAGACCATTTTGAAATCGGGCACGTACTTTTTAATCATTTGGTAGATGCCATTCGGATCAAAGCTCATGGAAGCGATATTGAAACCGTTGCGATGAATCAGTCGGTCGGGATTAGCTTCCATTAGTTGCACGGCACCATTCAGGGCATCGGGCATATACATCATATCCATGTAGGTGCCGGCTGCGATAGGGCAGGTAAATTGTTCTCCTCGTACGGCACTGTAATAAATGTCCACGGCATAGTCTGTTGTGCCACCGCCCGGAGGCGTTACGTTGGAGATAAGTCCCGGGAATCGCACGCTACGTGTATCTACCCCGTACTTGTTGTGATAATAGTCGCTCAGAAGTTCTGTTGTTACCTTGCTGACACCATAAATCGTGCGCGGACGCTGAATAGTGTCCTGCGGTGTGTGGTCACGTGGCGTTTCCGGTCCGAAAGAGCCGATAGAACTTGGCGTAAATACGGCGCAATTGTTTTCACGAGCCACTTCCAGCACGTTCCATAGGCCGTCTATACCGATTTTCCAGGCCAACATAGGTTTACGTTCGGCTACCACGCTGAGAAGGGCGGCCAAATTGTAAATCGTGTCGATTCCATATTTTTTTACTACTTCGGAAATGGCAGGAGCGTCGGTAACGTCGCAGATAGCGCTGGGACCGCTTTCAGCAAGTTCGCCCTTTGGCTCTGCACCGGCAATGTATCCTGCAACAACGTGGTCGTTGCCGTAAATACTGCGCAACTTCATCGTGAGTTCCGAACCAATTTGTCCGGTTGCTCCAATGATTAAGATATTTTTCATATTCGAAAATTATATAATAATGTACTTTTTCGTGTTTGATACTGCAAAGGAAATGTATTTTTCCGAATAATATTGGATTTTATCCTTGTATTTTTCAAAAAAAGTTTGTTCCTTTGCGCTAAAATATGCGCTTTTTGCAAAAATTGCTTCATTTTTTCACTTTTTCAACACACTTCTGAAAGAAATATCCAATCAATTTTTCAAAACATAAAACATCATGTACGGTAAATTTCAGGAACATCTTCAGCAACAGCTGAAAGACATTCGCGAAGCAGGACTTTTCAAAAATGAACGTCTGATTGAAAGTCCTCAACAAGCAGCAATTCAGGTTAGCGGCAAGACAGTGCTCAATTTCTGCGCCAACAATTATCTTGGCTTGTCGAATAATCCGCGTCTCATCGAGGCAGCAAAAAAAGCCATGGACGAACGTGGATTTGGTATGTCGAGCGTGCGTTTTATCTGCGGTACTGCAGATCTTCACAAGCAACTTGAGGCCGCTATCAGCGACTATTTCAAAACGGAGGACACAATACTTTACGCTGCCTGCTTTGATGCAAACGGCGGTGTGTTTGAACCGTTGCTTACCAACGAGGATGCCATTATTAGCGACTCATTAAATCATGCTTCTATCATCGATGGCGTGCGTTTGTGCAAGGCTGTGCGTTATCGCTACGCCAATGCCGATATGGAAGACCTGGAACGCTGCCTGAAAGAGGCACAAGCCCAGCGTTTCCGCATCATTTGCACCGACGGTGTCTTCTCTATGGACGGAAATGTGGCTCCTATGGACAAAATCTGCGACCTTGCCGAAAAATACGACGCCCTCGTTATGGTGGACGAAAGTCATAGCGCAGGCGTAGTGGGTGCTACGGGTCATGGTGTCAGCGAGTTTTTCAACACCTACGGACGTGTGGATATCTATACCGGCACTCTCGGAAAGGCTTTCGGAGGCGCTATGGGTGGATTCACCACTGGCCGCAAGGAAATCATCGAAAAGCTGCGTCAGTCCAGTCGTCCGTATCTTTTCTCCAACTCTCTCGCTCCAGGCCTCGTAGGTGCTGGCATAGAGATGTTCAAAATGTTGAAGGAAAGCAACGCTATCCACGACAAACTCGTAGAAAACGTCAATTACTTCCGCGACAAGATGATGGCAGCCGGCTTTGATATTAAACCGACTCAGAGCGCTATTTGCGCAGTCATGCTCTACGATGCACCGCTCAGCCAGAAATATGCGGCTAAACTGCAAGAAGAGGGAATATACGTCACCGGATTCTATTATCCTGTGGTTCCGAAGGGACAAGCCCGCATCCGTGTGCAGATTTCTGCCGGCCACGAGCGCGAACACCTCGACAAGTGTATCGAAGCCTTTATCAAAGTCGGAAAAGAACTGGGCGTTCTCAAATAAACTGCCTTGTTATCGGTTTCTTTGGCGATATTGCCGGAGATCATTCCGAGTTTTTGATTATTATGAAGTCACTCTTTTCTATGGAGTGGCTTCTTTTTTTGTCTTTTCTGCTGGAGAATAATGGTTTTTCGTAGTCTCGTTATAACGGGATGACGGTATTACGTTATTACGTTATTACGAACTATTTGCGGATACTTTCTGGGGGATAATGGGCATTATGGGCAATATGGGGTTAATGGGCTCGGAGATAAGAAAATTTAGCTCCGAGCTAAATTAAGGGTAGTTCTAAAAATTAGGTTTTAAAATTTTGTGAAGCTTTTTTTGGTCTGTATGCTTTTTCAATCTTTTTGGCGCCATTGTCTTTAATTCCTTGAACCATAGCTTGCTATGCTTCTGCGGCATTAAAAACAAAATCACTCAAAAATCTTTGAATTCTTCGCGCACACTCTGTTTGTTGTCTGCCCCGTAGGGTGAAGCTCTGCGGGTTGCAGGAACAAACGTATAGAGAGTGTAAGCAAATCAAAACAGCCTAATTTTTAGAACAACCCTAAAATTATCTCGACACTATTTAAAATTAGCTCCGAGCAAAAATTTTTTAGCTCCGAGCTATTTGCCTGTTTTTCGAGTGTGAATAATCAGAGTTCTGAAAAACCCGAAAATAGTGATGAATAAAGGGCGTAATGATAGGGATATTTTGATAATATCAAAAACTAATTGGGAGATAATTAAATTTTGCTCGGAGCTAATTTCCCGCAGTAATTTATGATGGTCTAAATGAGAGGTATTATGCAAAGTATAGATTGCAAAAATAATGGTCATAAAAGGAATTATTATACTTTAAAAAAAAGAAAAATAGAAAAAAAAATTTTTTTTTTTTTTTTTAATATTTTTGCACAATTATGATAGAATAAAAATATAAAAATATATGATTAGATTCATCAAATGTTTACTGCCGCTGTTGCTTTTCATGGTGCTTTCTCAGACAGAAGCGCAGGCGCAGCGTGTGATGCTCAAGACAAACGGATTGGGTTGGGTAACTGGTTGTGCAAATGCTGGCGCCGAATTTCGTTTGTCGCGCTTCACCACCCTAAATATCGAGGGACTTATAAATCCCATGAGGGTAGGAAACTATCGCTTCCACACAGTAGCCTTGCAGCCGGAGGTAAGATACTGGTTCGACGGGCGACCGCAGACTCGCCACTTTGTCGGTGTAATGGCCTCGGTAGGAATCTACGATTGGCGCCTGAGTGATATTAATCATCGCGGCGATGCTTTTGGTTTAGGCGTGACATACGGATATTCCCTCGTACTGAACAATCGTTGGAGCGTGGAAGGTACTGTCGGCGCAGGACTATTGCGCTATCGCGAGTATAAATATACCGATGCTGAGGGACAACCTGATGGTTTCAATCATAAAGGCTTCACGTTGTTTCCGTTGAAGGCCGCAATATCTTTAGTGTATATTTTGAAATAGGATAATTATGAAGAAGATACTGACAAGATATATTGTTTTTGCGCTGCTGCTCTTCGTTCTAGGCACAGCAACAGCCATGGCTCAGGATGTTATTCGCGTTACCTGTCAGGTAGTGGATAAAAACTCAGGCAGGCCCATGCCCCACACGGTGGTAAAAGACATGAAGTCGGGCAAGATTTTCAAAGCCAACGAGGACGGACGTGTGGTGTTGGACGTACGTAAAGATGCCACCCTGCAATTTTCGCTTGCCGGCACAGAACCTGTCACTGTCAAGGTGAAAGGTCGCACAAGTATCAGGGTAGAAATGGTGGAAAAAGCATTCGACCTGGGCGAAGCCACGATAATAGTGAAGCGCGAGAAGAAAAAAATTAAACAAGAGGAGAATCCGTTTGAAATCGTAGGAAACTACGCCCATCTCAACACGGCATTACACATTCCTGGCGAGATGATAGCCACCAATACCCGTGTAGTGATTCAGCCTTACGTTAATAATGTAACGCGCCGGCAGGTAATCGCCATGCGCCCCGTAGTAATTGATGGTTGGGAGTACGCAAAAACACAAACCCGCATGTATGATCAGGATATCGCGGGCGATCCCCTCGCTACCTACATCGTAGTGCGCAAGGATTCGATGAAGAAGAAATTTGAAAACGGCGATAGGGAATACGTTGTGGGATATAAAGATTCTATTTATGTAGATAACAATAGGGATGACTTGGCTTGCGTCACGTATATGGTCATGGAGAATTACCACAAGCTACTTTATCGTGATACAGTCTCATATAATAAAGGTAGTATCAACCCTCTGCGATTTTTGGACTACAGTTTCAATGCCTACGAGGTAACAGACGAGTCATACTTCCCCGCTCCCGAAAAACAACTTCGTGCCGATCATGGCGAAGTGAACCTGAATTTTGAACTCGGCAAGACAACGCTCAATATGAACGATGCGCGTAATGCTGCAGAGGTGGAAAATATGAACCGCCGCCTGCAAGAAATCGTCAGCAGTTCGGAAATGAATCTCCATGCATTGAAAATAACAGGTATCGCGTCACCCGAAGGAATATATGAGCGCAATAAGGCATTAGCCTCGGGACGTTTGCAGACAGCTATGAACATTTTCCTTTCACGTCTGGACAATCAGACGCGAGAAGGCATGAAAACATCGGCAGAGGCGCGTGTGGCAACTTGGAGTGACGTTATTAAACTTTTGCGTAATGATAATCAACTGGATCTCGCCAATCAGGTTCAGAATGTCGTGGATAATTATAAAAACATTGACACGCAGGGACAACACATTCGCCGTTTGCCGCAATATAGCCTGATTGCCGAAAAATACCTGCCCCAGTTGCGCAAAGTAAACTACGAATTGGAATACGATATCTATCGTCAGTTGAATTATGAGGAAATTAAAGATCTTTATGACAAAGATCCCAAACAATTGACCGACTTTGAATATTTCAAACTCTATCGTAATGAAACAGACTCCGTCAAACGCGAAAAATATCTGAACGATGCTCTGAAAAACATCCCCTCGTTGATGGTCGCAGCCAACGATTTAGCCGTTTTGCAGATACGTCGCGGAAAATACAACCCCGATATTCTGGCACGCTTCGCCGGTGCAAAATTTTCAGGCCGTCCTGTTCCGACAGAAGTCAATCTTAATCAAATGGCAACCCTGCTTGGTGCCGGACAGTACGCCGCTGCCGATACTTTGTCGCCATATATTCTCGATTTACCTGAGGCAAAATACATAAAAGCTCTCAATGGTGTGCTTAATGGCAATTATAAATCCAACTATGACTACATCAGTAATACTTCGCTCCAAAATAAAGTGGTGATGCTTCTGGCTATGAAACGCAATCGCGAGGCTCTTGATAATTCGCTCTTGCTTCCCAATGATAAAGCTAAGACACATTATCTGAGAGCTATCTGCTATAATCGTTCGGATCGGCCGGAAGAAGCTTTACTTGCGGAGGAAGAATTGAATAAGGCTTTGGATATGGATCCTTCTCTGCGTCAAATTGCCGAAATCGACGGCGATGTGGTTTCTTTGCTCAAGAAAGACAAGAAAAAGGTGGGTCAAACAAAATAAAGGTGAGAACAGAATATGAAAAGAACAGACTTATCAAGCATTTTACGCGGCACATTCTCTGTTAGTGTGCTCCTATTGTTGGCTGCCGCCTTTATTCCGAGCAAAAGCCAAGCACAAAGTGATACGATATACGCTCAAAAAGGTATCCCCTCGAAGCATAGCGGCGGTATCTCCCGATTAGATCGCAGTGCCTTGGACTATGTTTTGCAATACCGCCAGTGGTCAAAGAAATATAACGAAAAAAAAATCGGTGATCATTTGTTTCTTGAAACGGGAGCCGGATTAAACACTACAGAAGGCGGCACTTTCAAACGCGAAGGTACGGGAAAATTCGGAGCTCAGGCACAAATTGCCATTGGCGACCGCATTACTCCCGAACACGGCGTACGTATCGGGCTCGGAGCCTTATATACGAAACGTGCTGACGGACGTGTGAAAGCCATAAACCTTACTTTAGATTATTTGCTCAACTTTACGGCTATCGGTAGCGCACGTTACGAAAACTTTGCCCCCTTTGAAATTTACGGTCTGGCAGGTATCGATGTAAATTATGGACAATACCATACGAATGACGAGGCAAAGGTAGAAAAGGCCAAGGGTTTGGGAATGCATATCGGACTTCGTGGACAATACCACCTGTCAAATTTTACTTATCTCTACCTTGAGCCACGTGTCGGCCTGCTACAGGATATTCTCGTCAGCGGAAATGAATCTCCCTACGGTTACCGTCCCGTTGTCTCCCTTTCTGCGGGAATGGGTTATGACTTATTGCAGCGTGGTGTCAGGAGAAAAATGACAAGTAATGACAACTGGAATAAAAACTTCTTCAACCATACATTTTTCACGGCTTTTGGCGGTCCTCAGTTGCTGGTAACGACTGCTATCGGCAATTTCAAGGATGATATGGGCGCTCGAGCCGGTGTGGGCTTCGGCAAATGGTTCTCTCCTGCCGTGGGATTGCGTTTTACCGGTGCGATGGCTATGAATAAAGACCATGTTTCCGGTGATAAGATGAAGGCTTTTACAGGGAGTGCCGAACTTATGTGGAATATGCACCAGACCTTCGGCGGATATAACCCGTACCGCAAATATTGGGTAAACGCTGTGATGGGTCCGTCGCTCACTTTCTTGTCTAAGGAGAAAGAAAACGGTTGCGTGTTCGGCTTTGGCGCAGGATTGCAGCCCACTTTCAGTTTAGCAGGCGGAGGTCTGGAACTTTATCTCGAACCTCGTCTTGATTTGTACGAGAAAGAATATGCTGTGTTCCATGGTATCTCGCACAACTGGAAACTTGTGGGTTCTATGCTTGCCGGTCTCAATATTACCAACGGAGCATCCCTGACACGCAAGGAAGTAAGGGAACGCAATCACGCGTTTAAGAATCTGCGCTTCTTCGATAATATGTTTGTTGAGGCATCTGTCGGACTGAATACCACGCTTAATGGTGTCGAGGTCGTAAAAGGCAATAATTTGATGCCAATATATGAGATTGCCTTCGGAAAATGGTTCTCTTCTGTCAGCGGTGCGCGCCTCCGTGCCCAGGCTGGTGTATTGAACCTGCCTGTCAATCGAAAGAAACCCCAGGACGAAACGCGAATGAAGCATATTGGCCTTGGTTTAGACTACCTTTTCAACCTTACAAATGCCACTACTGGATATTCGCTCGAGCCGGGCATTGAATTTATCGGAGTAGCCGGTATAGACCTCACGGGACGTTCCGGAAGATGGGCACCTTCGTTTGGTGTCCACGTAGGTGCGCAGGCTTTGTGGCGACTGAACGGGATGTATGCCCTGTTTGTTGAACCACGTGCCTACATATATGACGATAACTACCTGGAAAGAACTACGAACAGCCAGCTTAAAAAAGACGTTATCCTGAGTTTCAGCGGCGGTCTGCATGTTGATTTGAGAGGTTACGAATCTAAACGCGAGTTCGACTTGTATAATGGCGGTGAGAACCCCCATTTTGTTACGTTTGCCGGAGGTCTTACCACACATGGCGGACAAATGAGCGATTGGCACAACTATGGCTTTACGGGGCGCATAGGTTTTGGTCGCTGGTTCTCACCCATATCGGCATGGCGCACCACTCTTCAAGTTTCGCTCTTTAAGAAAATGAATTTCGACGGCATACCAGTGACATATAGCAAAGCAAAACTCGGATTTGACTACATTATAGATGCTTCGGCCTTCACTTACGGTTACAATCCCGAGCGTTTTTTCTCTTTGCGTCCGCTTCTTGGTGCGACTATTGGTACTAACTATTTACGTTCAGAGGGAACACTTGCCTTTGACGTACATGCCGGTTTGCAACTCGCCCTGAGAGTTTCTAAATACTTCGAGATTTTCGGTGAAGGTGTGCTTGCTTACGAATTGCACACCAATCCGCTTGGAAATACCTTCTCGCGCCGTCTGAATATGTTCCAACCTACAGCTTTGGTAGGATTTAATTCCTATATGGGCGGTGCAAATAGTAAGACTATCGAGCATAATGCCCCCGAGCATCGCAGTTTCGTCTTGTTATCGGCAGGTGGAGGACTGAATTCCGAAGGTTATGGCTTAAAGAATGCTACTATCGGAAAACCAACGCTAAGTATTGACTTCAGTTATGGACATTGGTTCACAGGCCTCCACGGTTATCAGATAGGAGTGAGCAACTTCACGAAAAAACGAAACAGGAAGGTTACGAAGAACATTACTTCGTTGCATTTGGACTACATGTTCAATCTTTTAGAGTTCCTTACCCGCGAGAATGAACTGAAAACGAATTTCCGCCTGTCACTCCTTGCCGGTGTTTCGGGCAATATCGGTTCGACTACGGGACATAAAGCCACTTATGCCCTCGGTTTTGAAGGAGGGCTCCGCGCTGGCTATGCCGTTTCGTCCAGAGTGGAAATTTTTGCCCAGCCTATGGGACATTTCCTCCAGAAAACCATTCACGAAACGTCTATTAACCGCACGGGAGAGGCATATATCAATCTGAATCTCGGCTTGAAATACGCCTTCTAAGGACTTTTTCGTTGTTACGTTATAGCGATATTACGTTATTACGAACTCATTGTGAAAAATAAGGCTACTAAAAATACTTTTCTGGGGAAAAATGGGCGATTTGAGCGATATGGGGCTAAATAGGTCCGAGATAAAGAATTTTATCTCCGAGTAAAACAAAATTAGCTCGGCACTTTTTAAAGGGTTGTTCTAAAAATTAGGCTGTTTTGATTTGCTTACACTCTCTATACGTTTGTTCCTGCAACCCGCAGAGCTTCACCCTACGGGGCAGACAACAAACAGAGTGTGCGCGAAGAATTCAAAGATTTTTGAGTGATTTTGTTTTTAATGCCGCAGAAGCATAGCAAGCTATGGTTCAAGGAATTAAAGACAATGGCGCCAAAAAGATTGAAAAAGCATACAGACCCAAAAAAGCTTCACAAAATTTTAAAACCTAATTTTTAGAACTACCCTAAATTTAGCTCCGAGCAAAATTTTTTTATCTCCGAGCTATTTGCCCTTTTTTCAGGGGTATAAAATTGTGCCTTGAAACATCGCGCAAATACCTATGAATAATGGGCGCGGAGCTGTGGGTTATTTTTCACTTTCAAAACCTAAATGGGAGATAAATAAAATTTGCTCGGAGTTATTTTCCAGAACGTTTTTTGGACTTCCAGGGCAACATAACTTTATTATTGCTGTCCGGTTAAAAATTATTACTGTCCGCTAAACATGTTTTTGTTTCGGAAAATACCGGTCCGGGCAACAGACAAGCCCCCTCGTAAGAGGTGATGACGGCTGTCCGCTAAAAATTCCGCCCCTCACACGACATAAACTTAACCGTGAATGGCTATATTTGCTATTTTGAGGCATATTCTGTCACTTTACATCACCCCAATGGCTTCTTATACGTCCAGTATATCGGCTGTCCGAGAAAATAGTTGACCCTGAAATCAACAAAGATTTTTAGCGGACAGTAATAGTTAAAAATCATCTTTACTCCCGCAAAATTAGGGGCTGACACTTCTCACGAGGTA
>CAMVJO010000094.1 GCA_947167835.1 uncultured Prevotellaceae bacterium | reverse complement strand
TTGAAAAATTCGGCTGTTTTGCGTATTTTTGCATGAATTATACAAGTATCTTGGTGAAATAGTTTCCCTTTTACGCAAAAAAATCAAAACAACAATAAATAAAAATCATTAAAGACATGAAAAAACTGATTCTTTTGCTTTTCGCCCTTCCTTTCCTGGCGGTAAATGCACAGGAGTTGCCTGTAGCTCAGCCTGACAGCAAGGTAAAGACCGGAAAGTTGGCAAACGGATTGACTTACTACATCCGCCACAACAATCTGCCCGAGAATCGTGCTGATTTCTACATTGCACAGCGTGTTGGTGCCGTGCAAGAAGAAGAAAGTCAGCGCGGTCTGGCTCACTTCCTGGAGCACATGTGCTTCAATGGCACAGAACATTTCCCTGGAAACGGAATTATTGAGTATTTGCAGTCTATCGGTATCGAGTTCGGTCGCGAACTGAATGCTTACACGGCTGCCGATGAGACGGTTTACAACATTAATAATGTTCCCGTCACAGAAGGCCACGTGGATTCCTGCCTTCTTATTCTGCACGACTGGTCTAACGCACTTTTGCTCGAAGCCGGTGAGATTGATAAGGAACGTGGTGTGATTCATGAGGAATGGCGTATGCGTTCCAGCGCCATGATGCGTATCTTAGAGCGCAATTTGGAAAAACTATATCCGAACTCTCGTTACGGACGTCGCTTCCCAATTGGTCTTATGAGCGTCATAGACAATTTTACTCCTGACACATTGCGCGCTTACTACCACAAATGGTACCGTCCCGACCTGCAAGGTATCGTTGTAGTGGGAGATATCGACGTGGATCAGGTAGAAGCAAAAATCAAAACCCTGTTTGCCGGTATCAAGAATCCGGAAAACGAAGCGAAGTTCGAGTATTATCCCGTTCCTGACAACGCTGAACCGATTTATGTCGTAGATAAGGACAAGGAACAGTCGCAGGCTTTGATTGAACTCTTCTTCAAGCAGGATCCTCTTCCCCGCAATCAGCGCGGAACTTGGGCTTATCACATGATGGATTACATGAAATCTGTCATTACCAACGCACTTGATGCGCGTTTTGCTGAGATTTCGCAAAAAGCCGACTGCCCATTCCTTCAGGCTGGCTGCGGATATGCAGATTACATCATGACACACGAAAAAGAAGGCTTCGCTGTTTCCATTATCCCGAAACCCGGAAAGAGTGTAGAGGCTGTACAGGCCGTTATGCAGGAGCTTTTGCGCTTGCAACGCCATGGTTTTGTAGGCTCTGAGGTCATTCGCGCCCGCGAAACCTTTATGAGTAAATGGGAAGCCCTGTATAATAACCGCGAGAAGCAGGAAAACTCTTTCTTCGTCAATAAATATGTGCGCGGCTTCTTGGATAATTCGCCAATCTCGTCAATCGAAGACGACTACAACGTATATAAGATGCTGGCTCCCCAACTTCCTGCAGAGTATTTCAACATGGCAGTTAAGGAAATGCTGGAAGAAACAGATACAAACTTCGTTTTCCTCGCTTTCTACCCCGAAAAGGATGACGTTGTCGTTCCTTCTGTTGAGGAGTTCCGTTCTGCCGTTGCTGCTGCAAAGGCTGCAAAACTTGATGCCTACGTTGATAATGTGAAGAACGAACCTCTCATCACAAAACTGCCCAAACCTGGAAAAATCAAGAAAGAAACTCCTGCACAGTTCGGTTATACCAAATGGACGCTCTCAAATGGTGCAAACGTTTACTACAAAAAAACAGACTACAACGAGAGTCAGGTTGTTTTGGGCGCACAAAGTTGGGGCGGTCTCTGGAAAGTTAAACCCGAAGACTACCTTAATGCACGCATTCTGCCCGAAGTTATGAACAGTGTGGGACTTGGAAACTTCAAGAATACCGAACTTGAAAAAGCCCTCGCTGGAAAGCGTGTAAGTGTCAGCATGGGATTGGGACAATACAGCGAAATTTTGAACGGAAGCAGCACTCCGAAGGATTTGCGCACCATGTTCGAGTTGATTCACTTGTATTTCACAGCACCAGGTAATGATATCGACAGTTACAACAACTATATCAGCACAAAGCGCACGGCTCTTGAAAATGCAGACAAACAACCGCAAACAGCTCTCGCCGATAGTCTCTATTCTACCATATTTATGAATCACCCGTTCGTAAAAGACATTAAAGTAAACGACCTTGATAAACTTTCGTTCGATGCTATGAAACGCATCTACAAGGAGCGCTTTGCTTCTGCCGGCGATTTCGATTTCTACTTCACTGGTAACATCGACGTAGATTCACTTCGTGCATTTACAGAGACATATCTTGCTTCTCTGCCCGGACAAAAGAAACGTGAGAATGTCGTTAAGAAAGTTGTTGAGACACGTAAGGGCGAAGTTATGAACCGTTTTGAACGCAAAATGGAAACTCCGCAGTCTTATATCATACAGATGTGGATGGGTGACGTACCTTACACAATGAAAGAAAGCCTTGTCGTAGATGCTCTCGGCGAAATTCTCACACAGCGCTATCTTAAATCCATCCGCGAGGAAGGAAGTATGGCATACAGCGTATTTGCAGGTGCAGATGTCAGTTATGGCGTGAAAGACAGGTACACCGTTCAGGTGGTTTGTCCCGTTAAACCTGCCAAGGCCGATAGTGCTCTCCTTTTGATGCGCAAGGGTATTACCGATATCGCAGCAAATGGTGTAACAGCCGAAGAATTGAGCAAGGTTGTCGAAAATAAGGTGAAGAAGTTTGCCGAGGCCGAAAAAGACAACAACTATTGGGAAGGTCTTATCAAGTCTTACGTAAATTGGGGCAAGGATGAACGTACAAACTACGTAGAAACCTACAAGAGCGTGACATCTGACGATATTCGCAACTTCGTTAATAATGTTTTGCTCAAGCAGATGAACTGTTCTACCGTTCTTATGCTTCCGGATGACTTCAAAGAAGAACATTTCCAGAACTAAAAATCCCCATTTCATCGCGGTTTTTTCCGCAAGATGCTACATATCAGCAAGCCGATCCGACATTTCTCGGGTCGGCTTCGCTTTTTTTTCTATTTGCGGAGCTTTTCGATATAGTGTTCTGGTTTTCGGTATATCGTTATGACGTATTACGTTTTTATGAGCCTCGTGGAATTTTTTATCTTGACATTATTAAAGAAAAATGCCTGTCTTTCTTTTTTCTATTCCCGCGTAATTCCTAAAAAAACATAACAAAAGGGAAAAACAATAGGGCTTTGCAGCGCAGTTTGCGCAGATTACAGTATTTTTGTAGGCTAAACATTGTGAAACTCCCATGAAAAAAACTTTTGCAGCCTTCTTCTTGGCAATTTTCCCTACGCTGTTTGCTCTTGCTCAGAGTTCTCCGTCTATTAGTCCCACTATGGTTTACACAGATTCGACTGGAGTGGAGGTAACGAGCACCGAATTTGACGGTTCGGCGCCGTTGGTAGCGCATTTTGCCGCTAATCCGAGCAATGTGGGTAGTTATCAGGCACGATATGAGTGGCAATTCCGAAAAGGTACGGAGCAGACACCGTTTCTGACGCGTTTTGATGAGGAAACCGACTACACTTTTAGGGAAAGTGGTTCTTTCAGCATCTCTTTGCTGGTTACTTTTATTAATGGTACCGATACCGCAGAAATAAAGACGGATACGCCTTTTAATGTGAACATACGAGAATCAGTATTGGATGTTCCGAATATTTTTACTCCCAATGGCGACAATAAAAACGATAAGTTTCGTGTGAAATCCAGTCACCAAAGTATCATAGAGTTCAAGGCTATGATTTTCGACCGTCAGGGACGCAAGATATATGAGTGGGACGACATAAAAGGTTCGTGGGACGGACGTTCCGGTGGGCGCGATATGCCCGAAGGCGGCTATTATCTCTATATTAAGGCCAAGGGTGCCGATGGAAAGGAGTATAATATCAAAAAAGTCATTAACCTTCTGCGCGGATATACCGAGACTGCTGGTGGTAGTTAAGAAATAGTGGAGTTTTTCCACAGGATTTCATATCCTTTCTCCGACAAAAGCTGTAAAGCCTGCGAGAAAAATGAAATTCTACCCAGCGTAAGTCTTTTTAATGTTGGTATAAGTCTCAGATATTTCGACAAAGATTTCTAAGATTCCAACAAAGATTTCTTTACTCTTGGCGCAAATCGTTTTCCTTCCGCGAAAGGAGTGCATTCCTTTGTTGCACATAAAGATATTTTTCCAGTAACTCAGCGTATCTGTTCGCAAAATATAAATATATCCCATTTCCCCTTGAAAACAATCAATATATATGGTGCCCGTGTGCACAATCTGAAAGATATCGATGCTACCATTCCGCGTAACAGCCTGACAGTTATTACTGGCCTTAGTGGAAGCGGAAAAAGCTCACTGGCTTTCGACACGCTCTACGCTGAAGGTCAGCGTAGGTACATCGAAACTTTTTCGGCATACGCCCGGAATTTCCTTGATCACCTGGAACGTCCTGATGTCGATAAGATAACAGGATTAAGCCCCGTTATCAGCATCGAACAGAAGACGACAAATAAAAATCCGCGCTCCACAGTGGGCACTGTTACCGAGATATATGATTTTCTTCGCCTGCTTTATGCTCGTGCTGGCGAGGCATTTTCACACGTCTCGGGCGAACGCATGGTGAAATACACGGAAGAACAGATTATCGACCTGATTCTTAACGATTACGAGGGACATAAAGTATATCTTCTGGCACCTCTCGTCAGAAACCGCAAAGGTCATTATCGCGAACTCTTTGAGTCTGTGCGGAAAAAGGGATTTCTTCACGTTCGTGTCGATGGCGAAATCAGGGAAGTCATGGCGGGTATGAAGGTGGACCGATATAAAAATCATGATATCGAAGTTGTTGTAGATAAACTCCAGGTTCAGGCAAAAGACCGTGAACGTCTCTCAAAGAGTGTGGCACAAACCATGATGCAAGGCGCAGGACTGATGATTTTGCTTGATGCTACTACCAACAAAGCCCGCTTCTACAGTAAATTGCTCATGGATCCCGTCAGCGGAATCAGTTATCGCGAACCTGCTCCCCACAATTTTTCTTTCAACTCCGTACAAGGCGCTTGCCATAAGTGCAAAGGATTAGGATATGTCAGCGTTATCGACCGCGAGAAGGTCATTCCCAATTCCAAACTCAGCATCTATGAGGGCGGACTGGCACCTCTCGGAAAATATCGCGCAGCATTGATCTTTTGGGAGATAGATGCTGTCTTACAGAAGTACGATTGCGACTTGAAAACCCCACTTATAGATGTCCCCGAGGAAGCTCTTGACGAAATCTTCAACGGTTCGGCAGAATCACTCCGCATACCGGCAAAGACGATGGGAAGTACCAACGATTACTACGTGGAATTCGGAGGATTGGTCAAGTATATCCGCCAAATGGCCGACAACGAAATGACAGCAGCGGCACGAAAATGGGCAGATAGCTTTGCCAAAACAACGGAATGTCCGCAGTGTCATGGTACACGTCTGAACAAAGAGGCATTATCCTACCGCTTCTGTGGAAAAAATATCGCTGAACTTGCGGCAATGGACATAGCCGAATTAAAAGAATGGATAGACAGCGTCGAACCTACGCTCCAAGGACAACAAGCTGCCATAGCACACGAAATACTCAAGGAGTTGCGTACGCGATTGCAGTTCTTGCTCGATGTAGGTCTGGACTATCTCTCACTAAACCGTGCCACGCGTTCGCTTTCGGGCGGTGAAAGTCAGCGAATACGCCTTGCCACGCAGATTGGTTCGCAACTTGTGAATGTTTTGTACATACTTGATGAACCAAGCATCGGACTACATCAGCGTGACAACGTGAAACTTATTCAGTCCTTGAAGCAACTGCGCGATACCGGCAACACGGTTGTCGTTGTTGAGCACGATCGCGATATGATGCAGGCAGCAGATTATATTATCGACATGGGACCGAAAGCCGGCCGCCTGGGAGGAGAGGTGATGTTCGAGGGAAAACCTGCGGATATGCTGAAAACAGATACGCTCACGGCGCAATACCTTAATCGCAGCACAGATATTCGTATTCCTGCCCAGCGACGCAAGGGAAACGGCCAGTTTCTCACACTCAAAGGCGCAAGCGGCAATAATCTCAAGCATGTAGATGTCTCTTTCCCGCTCGGAACCTTTATTTGTGTCACGGGAGTGTCGGGTAGTGGCAAATCTACTCTTATTAACGACACGCTACTGCCGATTCTCTCGCAGAAATTCTATCGTTCCCTCCAAGATCCGCTCCCGTATGTCAGCATTGAGGGAATAGAAAACGTGGATAAAGTGGTGAGTGTCGATCAAAGTCCTATCGGACGCATACCTCGCAGTAATCCGGCCACATATACCGGCGTTTTCAGCGACATTCGCCAACTTTATGTCGAACTTCCCGAATCAAAGATGCGTGCTTACAAACCCGGGCGCTTCTCTTTTAATATAAAAGGTGGTCGTTGCGAAACGTGCAAGGGGAACGGATATAAAACTATCGAAATGAATTTCCTTCCCGACGTACTTGTTCCCTGCGAAACCTGTCATGGCAAACGATATAACCATGAAACGCTCGAAGTTCGCTTCAAAGGAAAATCTATTTCCGACGTTCTCGATATGACTATCAACCGTGCTGTTGATTTCTTCGAGAATGTTCCAACGATTCTCCGAAAAATCAAAGCGTTGCAGGATGTAGGCCTCGGATATATCAAACTTGGGCAGTCCAGCACGACACTTTCGGGTGGTGAAAGCCAGCGAGTGAAATTGGCTACCGAACTATCGAAGAAGGAAACGGGAAAAACCATCTATATCCTTGACGAACCCACCACCGGCCTGCACTTTGAGGATATTAACGTGCTGCTTGGCGTACTTAATAAGCTGGTAGAACAGGGAAATACGGTAATTGTCATAGAACATAACCTGGATGTGATAAAAAGTGCCGATTATATCATTGATATGGGGCCAGAAGGCGGTCGCGGTGGCGGACAAATAGTAGCTTGCGGCACGCCCGAGGAAATTGCCAAGGGCAAAAAAGGACATACCGCCGAGTTTTTAAGAGAAGAACTGGCGCAAACGAAGAAAGATTGAAAGCAAAACGTACAAACAGAAAGGATTTTGCATTATTTTCAAGCGGAAATCCAGAATTAACCCTATAATTAATCTGGATAATCGATATTATTGTTGGATTGTTCGCACATATCTGCAAAATTTACTGGAATAATATCTGAAAAGTGCAAAAATAGTTCATTTCATCGGGACTTTTTTGCGCTTTTCTTCTTTTCTTTCTTTTTATATATGGGCAATCTGATTGTTAAATAACGGGCTGTTTGCAAAAATGACAACACTATTTGCAAATGCGACACTCCTATATATATTTAAAAGGCTATTTTTGCGATGAAAAACCACTAAAACAAAAAGTATAACTAAAAAAAATAAGTTTATGAGAAAATTTTACATTGCTTTCTTCGTTTTGTTTGCATTTATGTCTGCAAACAATGTAAATGCTCAGGACGAAACAAATTATTTCCTCAACGACTATTTCTATTATGAGATAACTGATGAGGAAAATGCCGAGGTTGCTTTGTACACCTACGATTACAATTATGTGGGCAGCCTACCTGAAATGTGTATTGTGCCGGCTACTGTTACGGATCCCAACACCAGTAAGGTTTACAACGTAACAACCGTCAAGAACAATGCCTTCTATTGGAGTTCGCTCCAAGGTATTACTTTCAAAGGCCCGATTAAGCGTGTCGGTGATCAGGCTTTCTACAATTGCAGCCTTGAAAAAGTTGTTTTCGAGCAAGCTGTCGATACGATTGGCTATCGTGCTTTCTATTATGACCGTGCTTTGCAGGATGTTACCTTCAATAGCACATTGAAAGTCCTTTGCGATGAGGCTTTCTACTACTCTTCTGTTCAGAATCTCACACTTCCTTTGGGTTTGGACAGCATTGGTGAACGTTGCTTCACTTATACCGGACTGAAGAACATAGTTTTTCCTGAAGGGTTCAGCAAAATCGGAAAATACATGTTCTCTCAGTGTTACGATCTCGAATCTGTTACCATTCCGGGAACTGTAAAAGTTGTTTCTCCCTATGCTTTCTATGGATGTAACAAACTTCAGTTTACTTTGGAGGAAGGTGTTGAGGAATTGGGCGAAGAAGCCTTCCATGGCAACTGCACTGAAACTATAGTTTTGCCTAGTACGATTACAAAGCTGGGATACAGATGCCTTGCAAGCGGCTCTGGTCACAAGCGTGTCGTAGCAAAGATGCAAAATCCGCCTGTGTGCGATGGTTTTGACTACGATGTTTATGAAAATATCATTTGCGATGTTCCCGATGGCCGACTTCAGGCTTATATCGACATGGGTTGGGATAGTTTCAAGTACCTTAAGGAAATCAGTCAGCCTGATCCCGTCTTCTTTGTCGCCGATGGCCTTCGCTATCACGCCCTAGACGATGCTACTTGCGAACTTACTAAGAGTGAAGACGGATGGTACTCTTTGGAAGAAGCACCTCTCACCATTCCGGCCGAGGTTACTGATCCGAATACCAACAAGTCTTATAAAGTAGTCCGCCTTGGCAGAGAATGTCTGAACGGAGCATCGATGACTTCCCTGACATTGCCCGAAGGACTCGTCAGAATCGAATATGGTGCTATGGAAAACTGTTACAATATGCAGGAGGTGAATTTCCCGAGCACGCTGAAAGAAATCGGTGGCTACTCCTTTGCATTCAGTGGCATCAAGGAAGCAAATCTTAATAATGGTATTGAAACCGTTGAAAGCGGTGCTTTCGTGCGTTGTATGAACTTAACAAGTGCTGTTCTGCCTGCTTCTCTCGTGGATGAATATGAAATGGGCGTAGATTATGAAGGTAATCCGGAAAAGATTAAGGTGAAGGGATTGCTCTATGGAGCATTTGCCATGAACGACAACCTTAAAGCCGTTACTTCCTACATTACCGATCCACACGACGACTATATCTTCCGCGAACTGCCCGATAGCGCTGTTTTGACCGTTCCTACCGGACTTTTGGACAAGTATTGCGCTGTGGCTTCCGAGATTAGTTGGGGTGCTTTCGACATTATTCAGGATATGAGTGGACGTAAAGCTTGCCGCCTCACCATTGAAGGCGGATGGCAAGGCAGCTATACTGTGAATGGTGTGCCTGTTACTGATAATTACTCTGCGTTCCTGCCCGAGGGTACGGAACTCACGATCGTTATCACGCCGAACGAGGATATTTACCTCCTTGATCAGATTTGGCTTGGCGACGAAAATATCACTTCTCAGTTAGATGGAAACACTATCGTCATTATAACAGACGGCGGTATTCAGAAAATCAGATTTAACTTCAAGGAACAATTCATTTTGAAGGCTCCTATTCAGACATATTCCTCTGGTTACGGATTAGACCTGACAGGTAATGAGGATGTTGCCGCATGGGTTGCAAAGGGATTTGAAGATAACGATGTCCTGCTCGAACGCGTAGATAAGGTTTACCCAGGTATGGGCGTATTGCTCATTGGTACCGTTGGTACAACCGTTCCTACTGTCGTAGATCCCGACTGGGGTGATTTTACCGGCGAAAATCTTATGCGTTCTTGCTGGAATTGGGGTAATTTTGTCAGTGCTTCCAGTTGGACTTCCGCCGGTAATACGAAGAATTACGTACTTACCAATGATCCAGAGCAGGATTATGCTTATTACTTTACCGAAGTTGTAACATCTGCCACTCTTGATGTAAGAGGTGCCTTCCTTGGCATTGTTGAGTCGGAACTTGGTGAAACTCCTCCCACAACTTTCAATCTGAAGTTCACGGGCGTAGAAACAGGTCTCGAGGCTATTGGAAATACTCAGCAATCTAATGGCGTTTATGACCTGCAAGGCCGCAAAGTCCAGAAGGCTTCTCGTGGTTTGTATATCATTAACGGAAAGAAAGTGTTGGTGAAATAATCCCGGCACGGAAAAAAAATAATTGAGTAGAAAGCGGGCGCTCCATTTCGGAGCGCCCGCTAATTTTTTTGTGCCCAATAATATTGTGAGTTGGGCTCTTGGTATGAAAGATGTCCGCAGACGAAAGGCATAGTTATGGGCAAAGTGCTTGTTGCGCGGACATGGCGTATATTTAGGCGAA
>CAMVJO010000093.1 GCA_947167835.1 uncultured Prevotellaceae bacterium | reverse complement strand
TATTGAATAGTTTGGAGTTGATTCCGAAAAAATTGGATTTAATTCCGAAAAAGGCCGAAAAGATATCCGAAATGCCCGAAAATTATTTTGTAAGGGCTTGGGAAAAAACTGAGAATGGGGAGTAATCGTTTCCTTCCTCCAACTAAATACAAGATACTACGATGATAAAACTCGGTGACTACAACAATTTAAGAATTAACCGCTTTTCCGAAATCGGTGCCTACCTTGAAGCTGAAGGGGTGGGCGAGATACTCATGCCTAACAAGTACCTCTCGCCTGATATGAGGGAGGGCGATGAAGTTACCGTCTTTGTATATCTCGACCAGCAGGAGCGATTGGTGGCTACAACCGAGGTACCTCTGGCTCGTGTGGGGGATTTTGCATTTTTAGAGGTTTCGTGGACGAATCAGTACGGGGCATTCCTGAATTGGGGCGTGATGAAGGATCTTTTCGTGCCCTTCCGCGAACAGAAGCAGCCGATGGAGCGCGGTCGATCGTATATCGTGCATATCGGCATCGATGTAGAGACACATCGCATCGTGGGAACGGCAAAAGTGGAGCATTACCTGAAAGAGGCCACACCGCAAACGCATCATCGCGGGCAGGAAGTGGAGATTCTGGTGTGGCAAAAGAATGATATCGGCCTGCGCGTGATCGTAGATAATGCTTTTGCGGGCATTGTCTATGACAACCAGATTTTCGGTGCCGTGCCGCATACCGGCGACCGCCTGACAGGAACTGTTGTGAACGTGCGACCTGACGGTAGGTTGGACATTTCGATTGGTAAGATAGGGAAAAGCCGTTTTCGCGACTTTGCCGATCAACTTTTTGACGAACTGAAAGATGCCGAGGGCGGATTCCTGCCATATTCCGACGCAAGTTCTGCCGAAAGCATCGCAGCACGTTTCGGGGTGAGCAAGAAAACTTTCAAGCGTGCCGTAGGAACTTTGTATCGCCTGCACAAAATCAGTATTTCTGACGAGGGTATCACGCTCGTTGCAGCACCTAAACGCACACGGCGCTGATTTTTCTATGAATAGATTCAACTTACATAAAGCTATGGCGCAGCAACGGACTGTTTTCAGGGATGCGGTCGGATTTTTACTTGCCACGCTGTTTTTTTTCTCCGTCATCCCATCGGTTTCCCAGTCGTTAGACACGCTTTCCCTGCACCAATGGAAGGCGGGTGCGACGGTATCAGTCGCCAGTGTCGAGGTATTCGGCATCGACCGCTGCTTTTCGCATGAAAGCATCCCCGAAAATGTGTGGAAGTCCATGCAAGGAAAATCTTACAAGGACAATCCGTATGTGAAGCGTGGCGATTTGCGATATGTCCGCGTACTTCATCACGATTATGACGGCAAGATTCATCTGGGAGTGCTGGTTTGCAACAAGAAGATAGCCGACAAACTGGTAATGATTTTCAGAAAACTCTACGATGCCAAGTATAAGATTCAGCGCATGGTACTCCCCGAAGCGTATGACGCCGACGACGAGCGACAGATGCGTGCCAACAATACTTCGTGCTTCAATTTCCGCAGGGTTTCCGGCAGTAAGAAGATTTCCAAGCACGCCCACGGTTTGGCTATCGACATCAATCCTCTTTACAACCCCTATTGCAAGGAACGCCCCAACGGTACTAAGTTTGTGCAGCCTGCAAATGCCGGACAGTACTGCCATCGCGAGAAATCGTTCCGATATAAGATTGATAAGCACGACGCGGCCTACCGCCTGTTCACAGAAAACGGTTTTTCATGGGGCGGAAACTGGACAACTGTCAAGGATTATCAGCATTTTGAGTGGAAAGACAAGTGATAATTTCGTGGTTTTTTGAACATGCTCAGAAATAAGGAAAAATAGCTCGGAGATAAAAAAATTAGCTCCGAGCTATTTTAAAATAGTGTCGAGCTAATTTTTTTGCTCCGAGCTAATTTTTTGTGTCTCTGTGGCCTCTTTTCTCGGGCAACCCGTGCAAATTGCCCATTTCCCCCATCAAAAAAAGAGAAAAGTCGCCTCTATCCCTCCTTAGCCACCAGTTCTATGCCGATATCGCTGACACCCTCGATCACAGGGCGAAGCATGACGTGGCGAATGCGTATATATCCGTGGCTATCGTGCAGCAAATCGATTTGTCGCAGGGGAAAAACATGGGTTTTCAGGCTGATACCTTGGCCTTCCGGCTCATCGTTTTCGTCGAAGAAGGAGCAACAAATCGTGTCGCACGAGGTTTGCGAAGGTTTGTCCCATTGCTGCCACACTTCAAGGTAGAGGTGGCGGAAAGGGTAGGACTGAACCTCGTTCATACGCAGCACAACGCTCATTTCGTAGGAGGCATCTCTGGGGAGCGTGTCGATACGGAACGAGATGGTGTCGCCATTATCCCATTCGTTGCCCGGAATATGTTGAAACCGGCTTACGTGTCCATATTCCGTGCAGGCCGCCGTGAAGATGACGGCAGTAAGCAGTAACAGAGTGGCGATAAAAATCGGGATATGGCGTTTCATGTGGCGTTTGTGGTAGGATAGAAATGGGTTGTCCTTGGAAATACTTTTTTTCGGGACAACCCATGGTTTATTCAGCGTTGTTTTCGTTCTTATGTCCGTTTCCATCGCGACGGAAGCGGTTGTTTCCATATCTTCGCCCGCCGTTTCGTCTGCCGCCTCCCTGCTGTTGGCGGTGATGTTGCTTGTTGTCGAATCTTGTGAGGCTGTCTTGTTCAAGAAGGTCCTTGCTCACTTCGGCAACCGGCTCTCCCTCTTCCAGACGTTGGGGTTTTTCGCCGCGACTGTTCATTTCTATCACGGCATGTGCGCGGTCGGCATCGATAGTGACGAGATTGGCTGCCAGACGTCGGTCTGTGCTATAGGTAATCTGCTTGGAAAGAATGTCGGCCTTGAAGTAATAGTACGTACCATCGACCGTTTGCAATTCTGCTTCGCGACTCGGGAGTTTTTGGTAGCACTCCATATACTGATCTACCTCGTAATTGAGGCAACACTTGAGTTTGGCGCATTGTCCTGCCAATTTCTGCGGGTTAGGTGCGATGTCCTGAAAACGAGCTGCGGCAGTAGAAACGCTATTGAAGTTCTTTACGAACGTAGCGCAGCACATTTCCCGTCCACACGGGCCTATTCCGCCAATACGTCCGGCCTCCTGTCTGGCACCTATCTGGCGCATTTCGATACGCACGTGAAACTCGTCGGCAAGTACCTTGATCAGTTGGCGGAAGTCCACGCGACCATCTGCTATGTAGTAGAAAATGGCCTTTTGTCCGTCGCCCTGATATTCCACGTCGCCGATTTTCATCTCAAGTCCCAACTCTTTTGAGATTTGGCGTGAGCGAATCATCGTATATTGCTCCAAACCTTTAGATTCCTTGTACTTATCGATGTCCATCTGGCGTGCTTTGCGATAGATACGCCTGATTTCCACGTTTTGCTTGAGGGCAGCCTTTTTCATCTGCAAGGGAACGAGCGAGCCCGTGAGGGTAACTACTCCGATGTCGTGACCTGGATTTGCTTCTACGGCAACCATATCACCCTTGACGAGCGAAAGATGATTGTCGTTGTGGAAATATGCTTTTCTTGTGTTCTTAAATTGAACTTCTACGAGGTCCGTAAACATTTCGTTGCCCGGAATGTCGGCCATGTAGTCATACGTGTTCAATTGCTTGTCCTGTCTTCCGCAACCCTGGGCAGAAAGTCCGTTAAGGTTGTCAGAAACTATATAATCGTTCATCTTCTTTTTGCTTTTCTGGAATGTTCACTCGCAAAATTAGTGATTTTTTCTGTTAAATGCCGTGCATTGAACCGTTTTTCGCCATTTTGTGCCATAAACATGGGATGTATCATCATCTACATCCCCGCTTTTATGCGTTTAGTGACGGAAAAATAGCATGGGTGTCGCGATAAAATGCTAAATTTGCCCTCAAAAGAAAAAAATATCGGAGATGCACAGTCAGGATGTCGTACTACGTTTGGAAGAAAAGGGGATAAAACCCACTGCCAACCGCATACTTGTTTATAATGCGCTGGCCGAAAACGAAAGACCGCAAAGTTTGTCGGATTTGGAGGAACTGCTTGTCGTTATGGATAAGTCAAGTATTTTTCGTGTGCTTGCACTTTTCGAGGAAGCCGACGTGGTGCATACTTTCACCGACGGACGCGGCATTATCCACTACGAACTCTGCGGAAGTCACGGCGCTTGCAGCCACGATGACGGACATGTGCATTTTTATTGCGAGACTTGCCGACAGTCTTTCTGCCTTACTGAGGAACAGTTGCCCGCCGTTTCGTTACCGGAGGGATATACGCAACATTCGTTGTCGTATGTCGTGAAAGGCGAGTGCGCAAAATGCAGAAAGCGCCGAGGCATTTCGGAATAATACGCCCCTCCATATTTTTTTGTCGCATAAAGATGCAACTCGGTTGCATCTTTTTCTTTTTACCTTTGCCGCAGAAATCAATAAAACCTACTTATCATGGCAAAGGAAGGACATATTCACGAAAATACTGGACATCCCTGCGAAGAAGTCGGACATCATCATGAAGATAAGGGACATTGCTGCTGCCACGAGGGACATCAGCAAGGGCATGACGGAGAAAGCCACCATCACGACGGGGATGATCATGAACACCACGGACATCAGCAAGGTTTGTGGCTCATTGGCGTTGAGGCGCTGCTACTTATTGCTGCGATAGTGGTGGAAAAAACGTGGGAGCTGACGACTTTCCAACTACTGCTCGTATATATGGTGCCGTATCTGCTTGCCGGCCACGAAACGCTCCGAGAGGCCGCAGAAGGACTGGTACATGGCGATGCTTTCAACGAACATTTCCTGATGTCGGTCGCCACTATCGGTGCTTTGTGCATAGGTTTTATGCCAGGTGTCGAACCTGAATTTGCGGAAGCCGTATTTGTGATGCTTTTCTTCCAAGTGGGCGAATTTTTCGAAGGATATGCCGAAGGACAGAGCCGCAAGAGCATTTCGCACCTCCTGGATTTGCGTCCCGATGTGGCATATCTGGAACGTGACGGCGAGGTAGTGGAAGTCAGTCCCGAGGCGGTGCAGAAAGATGACGTGATCGTGATTCGTCCGGGCGGGAAAATTCCGCTCGATGGCGTGGTAATCTCAGGTAGTTCGGCACTCAATACCGTTGCCTTGACGGGAGAGAGTATGCCCCGCGAGGTTTCTGTCGGTGATGACGTGATGTCGGGATGTATCAACGGTAGCGGTGTACTTCGCGTGAGGGTAAGCAAGATTTATGGCGAGAGTACGGTGCAGAAAATCATAGCTCTCGTAGAACATGCCGGCAATAAGAAATCGAAGAGCGAATCTTTCATCACCCGCTTCGCACGTATCTATACCCCCATCGTGGTCGTTGCGGCCTTGTTGCTGGCTTTCGTTCCGCCCCTCCTGTCTGTTGGTTTTTCTCAGGCCTTCCCCGTATGGTTGGGCAGGGCTTTGATATTTTTAGTCGTATCCTGTCCGTGCGCCTTGGTGATAAGTGTGCCTTTGACGTTCTTTGGCGGCATTGGTGGCGCATCGCGCAAAGGTATCTTGGTGAAAGGCGCCAATTATATCGATGTACTCTCTTCGCTCTCGGCAGTAGTATTCGATAAGACGGGAACACTCACGCATGGCCGCTTCATAGTGGAAGCCGTTCACCCCGAATCGTGCGACGAGAACCGACTATTGCATCTTGCCGCTCATGTAGAGCATTTCAGTACGCACCCCATTGCTGCTGCCCTGCGAGAAGCTTTCCCCGATGAGGCGACAGACGGATGTAGCGTGGAGCAGGTACAGGAAATATCGGGTTGCGGCGTCTGTGCCGTGGTGGGAACGGAAAAAGTGTGCGTGGGAAATACCAAGATGATGGAGCATCTGGGTATTTCCTGGCGCGAATGTGAGCATAACGGCACGATTATTCATGTTGCCATAGACGGAACGTATGCCGGCCACATAGTAATCAACGATACTCCGAAGCCCGACAGCCAAAAGGCCGTAGAAGATCTGAAAGCCTTGGGCGTATCGCGCATTGTCATGCTGACAGGCGACCGTAAGTCCGTGGCACAATCGGTTGTTGCCCGTCTTGGCATCGATGACTACCATGCAGAATTGCTTCCTGCCGACAAAGTAGAGATTCTGGAGCAGATAAAACGTGATGAGTCCGAAGCAGGGCGCGTAGCCTTCGTGGGTGATGGCATTAACGACGCACCCGTTCTTGCCCGTGCCGATGTAGGCATTGCTATGGGCGGACTGGGGAGCGATGCCGCCATAGAAGCCGCCGATGTCGTGCTGATGGACGACCATCCCTCGAAGATAGCCACAGCCATCCGCGTGGCACGTCGCACTATCGCCATAGCCCGCCAGAATGTGTGGTTCGCAATTTCCGTAAAGGTCGCAGTACTCATTCTTGCTGCCGTAGGAATCGCCTCTATGTGGCTTGCCGCCTTTGCCGATGTCGGTGTAACCGTACTTGCCGTGCTGAATGCCATGCGTGCCCTGCGATAAATTTGCAATAGCTCAAAGGCCTGAAAATCAACCTCAAAAAATATGTGAAAATAGCTCGGAGATAAAAAATTAGCTCCGAGCTATTTTAAAATAGTGTCGAGCTAATTTTTTTATCTCCGAGCTAATTTTTTGTGTCTCTGTGGCCTCTTTTCTCGGGCAACCCGTGCAAATTACCCATTTACCCCAAGAAAATCTTCTCAATGAGCTCGTCATAACGGAATAACGTTATACCGTCATAACGAAAGCTCTATTTATTCCGATTCAAATGGGAAGAGGCCGAAGAGTTGTGCGTCAATGCTTTCGGTGATGTGGAGCAACTGTTCGGGATTGTTCTCGAAATCCGTATTATCCTTGTCGATAATCAGCAGACGTCCCTTGTATTCGCTGATCCAGTCCTCATAACGTTTGTTCAGTCCGGAGAGGTAGTCTATACGTATGCTCTTTTCGTATTCACGTCCGCGCTTTTCTATCTGAGATATGAGGCACGGAATGGTGGAACGCAGGTATATCAGCAAATCAGGCATACCTACGAGCGAAATCATGAGATCAAACAAATCGCTGTAGTTATTGAAATCGCGATCGCTCATCATTCCCATATCATGTAGGTTAGGAGCGAAGATTCGTGCGTCTTCAAAAATCGTTCTGTCCTGGATAATGACTTCGTTCTGCTTGGAAATTTCCACTACGTCCTTGAAACGCTTGTTCAGGAAGTATATTTGCAGGTTAAAAGACCAGCGTTCCATATCTTCGTAGAAGTCTGCGAGATAAGGATTGAAGTCTACTGATTCAAACTTCGGAGTCCATCCGTAATGCTTGGCGAGTAATCTCGTCAAAGTCGTCTTTCCGCTTCCTATGTTTCCTGCTATTGCTATATGCACGGCTGTAAAGTATTATGGGTTGGTATGTAAAATCCTGTTGTTGCCCTTGTTTATTCCAAAGGGAAGAGGCCGAAGAGCGCGGCGTCGATCTGATTGGTGATTTTGGCGAAGTCCTCGGGATTATTGAGGAAGTCCATTTCATCAGCTTCGATCACCATATATTTCCCTGGGTAGTAGTTGAAGATAAACTCCTCGTATCGCTCATTAAGTCCCGTCAGATATTCCAGTTGTATGCTCTGTTCGTATTCACGTCCGCGTTTCTGAATGTTTGCCACGAGGTGCGGAATGCTGCATCGCAGGTAAATCATCAGATCCGGCGTATGCGTGATGCTTGTCATCAGCTCAAATAATTCCATGTAGGTATCGTAATCTCGTTCCGAGAGGATTCCCTGTTTTTGGTTGTTACCCGCAAAAACATATACGCCCTCAAAAATGCTACGGTCCTGCACAATGGTTTTTTCCGAGCGGTTAATTTCAAGTACATCCCTGAAACGTTCTTTCAGGAAGTACACTTCGGTGGCAAATGCCCAACGTTTTATATCTTTGTAGTACGTATCAAGATAAGGGTTCTGCACAACGGATTCAAACTTGGGAGTCCATCCGTAATGCTTCGCCAACATCTCCGTGAGTGTCGTCTTTCCCGATCCGATATTTCCTGCAATGGCTATATGCACAGACTGAAAATTTGAAAAAGTGGGTAAAAGGGAATAATTCCTTTGCAAAATTAAGAAAAAATATGCGGTGGCTGTAAAAATTCGCCGAAAATAATTACTTTTGCACGTCATTATTGTAAGAAAATTTCCTTGAGTTTTTTCTTAGTCGGAAGGATTATACAAAAATATTCCAAATATATATGAAAGTTTCCACATTATGCATTCATGGCGGCTACCAACCCGAAAATGGTGAGCCGCGACAATTACCTATCTGGCAGAGTACCACATTTAAGTACGATTCAACAGACGATATGGCCGACCTCTTCGATCTGAAGAAGGAGGGATATTTCTATACCCGTCTGCAAAATCCCACTAACGACCAGGTGGCCAAAAAGATTGCGACACTCGAGGGCGGTATCGGTGCTATGCTCACTTCGAGCGGGCAGGCAGCAAATTTCTTTGCCGTATTCAATATCTGCGAAGCGGGAGATCATATCGTTGTCTCCAACGAAATCTATGGCGGCACGTACAATCTCTTCAGTGTGACGCTCAAAAAACTCGGTATCGACTGCACATTCGTCAATCAGCACGACACAGAGGAAGAAATTGCCAAGGCTTTCCGCCCCAATACGAAACTACTCTTCGGCGAGACGGTTTCAAATCCCGGTTGCAAGGTACTTGACATCGAAAAGTTCGCCAGAATAGCACATAGTCACGGAGTACCCCTGATTATCGACAACACATTCCCAACTCCCATGAACTGCCGTCCGTTTGAGTGGGGAGCAGATATCGTTACCCACAGCACAACGAAATATATGGACGGGCACGGCACACAAGTCGGCGGTTGCGTGGTGGATAGCGGCAACTTCGATTGGGAAAGCCATGCAGAAAAATTCCCCGGCCTGTGCACACCCGATGATTCCTACCACGGACTGACCTATACCAAGGCATTCGGGAAAATGGCCTACATGACAAAACTCGTTGCCCAGCTGATGCGCGATCTTGGCAGCATTGCAGCGCCGCAAAATGCCTTCCTGTTGAATCTGGGCCTCGAGACATTGCACGTTCGTATGGAGAGACATTGCAGTAATGCGCAGAAAGTGGCCGAATTTCTCAGTCAGGACGAGCGCGTGGCCTGGGTAAACTATCCCGGCCTGCCCGATAACGAGGATTATGCCCTGGCTCAGAGATATATGCCCAAGGGAACGTGTGGCGTGATGTCACTTGGACTGAAAGGCGACCGCGCTACGGCTGTGAAGTTCATGGATTCCCTGCGTTTAATCAGTATTGTCACCCACGTTGCTGACGCCCGTACTTGCGTACTTCACCCTGCCAGTCATACGCATCGGCAGTTGAGCGACGAACAGCTGCGCGAAGCCGGAATTGCTCCCGACTTAATCCGTCTTTCGGTGGGAATAGAGGATATAGACGACATCTTAGACGACCTCCGTCAGGCTTTGGATAAGATTTGAACCAGATAAAGGGTAGTTCTAAAAATTAGGTTTTAAAATTTTGTGAAGCTTTTTTTTTGTCTGTATGCTTTTTCAATCTTTTTGGCGCCATTGTCTTTAATACCTTGAACCATAGCTCGCTATGCTTCTGCGGCATTAAAAACAAAATCACTCAAAAATCTTTGAATTCTTCGCGCACACTCTGTTTGTTATCTGCCCCGTAGGGTGAAGCTCTGCGGGTTGCAGGAACAAACGTATAGAGAGTGTAAGCAAATCAAAACAGCCTAATTTTTAGAACAACCCTAAATAGAATATCGCGGCAACCATCCGAAAGTTGCCGCGATATTTGTATCCATACTCCTTATATAAATACAATAAGGTGTGGGGTATAAAAAAACGAAGGGAACTATTTCGGTTCCCTTCGGCACTTAGGAGCGGAGAGAGAGGGATTTTTTTGAACCTTTCATAACCGCTCTTAGAGTTTCATAAACTGTCAGTCCCACATTGACAAACCCTGTAAATAGGGGCTTTTTCGCTGTTCTCAGTAAATCAAAATATCTTCTGATAAATTTGCGTATCCCAATTTTTGGGGGTAACTATCGTCTTTCAAAGAACGATTCCTAAAGCCTTTGCAACAGCATTCTTAATAAAAGCATTGATAGTTATGCCAGCGTTTTGAGCTGCAATAGCTACGCCGCTATGAATCTCTGGAGTCA
>CAMVJO010000092.1 GCA_947167835.1 uncultured Prevotellaceae bacterium | reverse complement strand
GCGGACACATAATTTAGCGATTCTCAACTTTTACCGGACACCAATAATTTAAAATAGTGTCGAGCTAATTTTATTTTGCGCGGAGCTAAATTTTCATATCTCCGAGCCATAATCCTCAAATTGCCCAAATTGCCCATTTTTCCCCATAAAAATAATCGCAAAGCCCTCGTCATAACAGAATATCGGTATAACGTGATTCCGAAAACCGCCAGAAAACCACTTTTTCCGCAAAAAACAGGGCGTAAATGCGCTGAAAACAAACGATTATTCGTAATTTTGGCTCGTAATAACGAACTCTTTCTATAGAAACGACATGAAAATCGTAATTCTCGACGCATATTGCTGTAATCCGGGAGACCTGAACTGGGACGGACTGGAGCAACTGGGCGAAGTGACCGTATATGAACGCACGAAGTCGCACCAAGTAATAGAACGCTGCCACGAAGCCGATGTCCTGATCGTAAACAAAGTGGATATCGGCGAAGAGGAAATGGCGCAGTTGCCGAAACTCCGATTTATCACCGTCTTGGGAACAGGTTACAACAGCATAGATATTGCTGCCGCCCAACGACATGGCATTATCGTGAGCAACGCTCCCAATTACAGCACCGACAGCGTGGCGCAGACCGTATTTGCACACCTTCTGAACGTGGCAAACCGCACGCAGCACTATGTATTGCAAAATCGCGAGGGCGAATGGAGCAGGCGCAGCGACTATTGTTTCTGGAACACGCCACTCATAGAACTTTCGGGTAAGACAATGGGCATCGTCGGACTGGGAAATATCGGTATGCGCGTGGCACAGATAGCAAATGCCTTCGGAATGAACGTGATGGCCGTGACATCGAAACAGCAGTCCGACCTACCCCACGGTATCATGAAGGCAGAGATGGACAAGATGCTGCAAACGAGCGATATCGTGAGCCTGCATTGTCCGTTGACGAAGGAAACGGAGCGTATCATACGCAAAGAAACGCTTAGTAGAATGAAACGCGGCGCTATCCTTATCAACACGGGGCGCGGTCCGCTGGTAGATGAAACGGATGTAGAAGAAGCACTCCAGAGCGGACACCTTTCTGCCTATTGCGCCGACGTGATGTGTCAGGAACCGCCGCAGAAAGACCATCCCCTGCTCAAAAATCCACACGCCTACGTCACTCCGCACATTGCCTGGGCCACACGCGAAGCACGCGACCGACTTATCAGCCTTACCATCGACAACGTGCGCGCCTTTTCCGAAGGAAAACCGCAGAACGTGGTGTCATAAGAAAATGGCTCGGGCAGTTCTGCACATACATTCCAAATAAGCAACAGTCTGATGGCAATTTTCACCATTACAGCAGGTGCAAACTGCCGTTTTTCGTTCCCGAAACTATCAATTTAGCAGAAGAATATGACAAAAGAGGCCGATCTACTCATTTCCCCGTACAGACATTTGCAGATTTCGGCACTTTCGCTTATTTTTGCTGAGAAAATCACAGAACAATCAAAATAAGATGGCAAGACAAAAGAAATTTTTGCTCACAGACGAGCAGATTCCCAGAAAGTGGTACAACATTCTGGCAGAAATGCCCAACAAACCACTTCCACCCCTGAACCCCGCAACAAAAGAGCCGCTCACCTGGCAGGAACTGGCACACATTTTTCCGACAGAGTGCGCCAAACAGGAACTGAATACGACAGATGCGTGGATAGATATACCCGAAGAAGTGTATGAACGCTATAAATACTATCGTTCTACGCCACTGGTACGCGCTCACGCCTTGGAAAAAGCCCTGCAAACGCCGGCACATATCTATTTCAAGAACGAAAGTACGAATCCCCTCGGTTCGCACAAAATCAACTCGGCACTACCGCAATGTTACTACTGCAAACAGGAAGGTACGACCAACGTAACCACCGAAACCGGCGCAGGACAATGGGGTGCTGCCCTGAGTTATGCTGCTAAGTCGTTCGGACTGGAAGCTGCCGTCTATCAAGTGAAAATTTCCATGCGCCAAAAACCTTATAGGTCCAGCATTATGCGCACGTTTGGCGCCGCCGTCACGGGTTCTCCCTCCATGTCCACACGCGCAGGTAAGGATATTCTCACCGTAAACCCCACCCATTCCGGTTCGCTCGGCACTGCCATCTCAGAAGCCGTAGAGTTGGCACAGACAACTCCGAACTGTAAATACGTACTTGGCTCTGTATTGAATCATGTGGCGCTGCATCAGACCATTATCGGCCTGGAAGCAGAAAAACAAATGGAGATGGCGGGCGAATATCCCGACATGATCATCGCTTGCTTCGGAGGCGGTTCAAACTTCGGCGGCATAGCCTTCCCGTTTATGCGACATAATCTTTCGGGAGAACGACATACCGAATTTATTGCCGCAGAACCCGACAGCTGTCCCAAACTTACGCGCGGAAAATTCCGCTACGACTTCGGCGATGAGGCAGGATACACTCCGTTGCTCCCCATGTTCACGCTGGGACACCAGTTTAAGCCCGCCAATATCCACGCCGGCGGATTACGCTACCACGGTGCCGGAATGATTGTCAGTCAATTATTGAAAGACGGCATGATGCGCGGCATGGACATCCCACAAATCGAATCGTTTGAGGCAGGTATGCTCTTCGCCCGCACAGAAGGCATCATTCCCGCGCCCGAAAGTTGTCACGCCATAGCCGCTACCATTCGCGAAGCCCAACGTTGCAAAGAGCAGAACGAAGAAAAAGTAATTCTCTTCAACCTTTCCGGACACGGCCTCATCGATATGGGAGCATACGACATGTATATCAATGGCGACCTGCAGGATTTCAGTATTTCGGACGAAGAAATCAACCGCAATATTGCCGAACTGGACGGACAAAAGTGAGCAACGCCGGATTTGCTGCATATAAAGTAAGTTTTGCAGCATAAGAATTGACAATACCCCGTAGATATCACAGACTTCTGCGGGGTATTTTTGTAGTATGCTGAATATAGTTTCAGTAATACCTACAGAAAAATCCTTTAAGGAAAAAATATCTGCAAAGGCCTCGGAACCAATATAAAATCGTAACTTTGCAAAGAATAAAACCTCAGAGAAAATGAAAATACTCGTCGATGCACATACGCACACTGTCGCTTCGGGACACGGTTACAGCACGATACAGGAAATGGCGCGCGCAGCCTCGGACATGGGCTTGGAGATACTGGGCATTACCGAGCACGGCCCGAGCATTCCCGGCACGTGTCCGCTGATTTACTTCCGCAATATGTTTGTGGTGCCCCGCAGAATGTATAATGTGCGCCTGCTAATGGGATGCGAAATCGATATACTCGACACGCAAGGGAACTTAGACGTGGACGAGACGCACATGAATATGATGGACTTGCGGATAGCAGGTATTCACGTGAACTGCTATAAAAGCGGTACGCGGGAAGAAAACACGGAAGGGCTGATACACGTTATCAAAAACCCGAAAATACATATTATCAGCCATCCTGCCGACGGTACTGCCGACCTAAACCTCGAACCCTTGGTCATTGCTGCAAAAGAAGCGCACACTTTGCTCGAAGTGAACAACCATTCTCTCGCTCCGCAGCGGAATAAACCGCAGGCACGCGCACGAAACATGGAGTTGCTACGGCTTTGTAAAAAGCATGACGTACCCACCATTCTGGGAAGCGACGCCCATATCTCGTATCAGATAGCCGATTACAAAAACCTCTGGCCTTTGCTGGAGGAAATCGGATTCCCCAACGAACTCATCCTGAATTACAATCCAAAGCGCTTCCTTGATTATCTGGGAATCGAAGAAGCCTGAAAATATGTCCGACCTCCTGAAAAAGATGTCTAAGATCTTTTGAGAGATATCCAAGTTCTTTTGAGAGATGTCTGAGATTTTTTGAAAGATATCTGAAAACTTTTGAGAGTAGTCATACATCTTTCGGTCTTACAGGCATCTCTTTACTCGTAAGGCCATAGGAAAATAGTTTTGTGCCCCTTTATTCTTCCGAACCCCTAACATACCAATAAAAATATGCGCGAGAAAGGAAAGAAGTTTGTCATCTGCATGGATTCCTTCAAAGGTTGCCTCACATCGCAGGAAGCAAACGAAGCCGTAAGCAGGGCTATCCAAGAGGAACTACCCGAGGCCGAAACCATTTGCCTACCCGTTAGCGACGGAGGCGAGGGATTTACGGAAGCCTACCGAAGCATTTTGGGCGGAGACCTACGTATGGTGCGAACTTACGACCCCCTGATGCGCGAAATAAATGCCACCTATATTCTGACTGGCGAAACGGCCATCATCGAAGTAGCAAAAAGTATAGGTCTCACGCTTTTGTCGGAAAAGGAACGCAATCCCCTGACAGCAAGCAGCTATGGCGTGGGCATTGTCGTGGCTAATGCCGTCAGGAACGGAGCAAAACACATCATTGTGGGACTTGGCGGTAGCGCATCCAGCGATAGCGGACGAGGAATGATACGTGCGCTTCGTGAAGTCTTTGCCCCAAACGGACGGTGGGGAGATATCCGCGCTTTTGACGACATCAGATTCACCATTGCCACAGATGTAGATAATCCGCTCTGCGGAGAACATGGGGCAAGCCGGGTCTTTGCACCCCAGAAAGGCGCTACGCCGGAAATGGTGCGGCTGTTGGAAGAAAGAGCCAGGAGTTTTGCAGCATATTCCGCCCGCCACTTTGGTTATGACTGCCAAAACGAAGCCGGAGCAGGAGCTGCCGGAGGTTTGGGCTATGCCTTTATGCAATACCTCAAGGCCAACCGGATTTCGGGCGCAGCATACCTATTGGATTGCGCACATTTCGACACCTTGCTGCAAGATACCGATGCAGTTTTTACGGGAGAAGGCGCAGCAAATCGGCAGACGTTGATGGGAAAACTGCCCTATATCGTGATGCAACACGCAAAAACGAGGAATGTGCCGACTTTTCTTCTTGCAGGTCAGGTTTCAGACAGAGAAGCCCTGCAAAAAGCCGGATTCGCACGCACGGAAAGCATCAATCCCCGAACAATGACGATGCAAGAGGCCATGCAAAAGGAAACGGCACAGAGAAATCTTTCGCAGACAGTCAGAAACATTTTGGCAGAATGGACGGAACACGCATAACTTTCCCCCAAGCATTTATTAGAGCCACCATTTCAAAAACCACTCCTTATATAAATAGAGCCACTCCCCATAAAAAAAGGAATGGCTCTATTATTATATATGGAAGTTCCCGCATTTATATGCAATTGCGCGAGGAACTAAAAATATGTGCGGTTCAGTTCTTTTTCATAAAGTTGTTTTTCTGACGATAGCGGCCAGGAGAAACGCCCACGTAGTGCTTGAAATATTTTCCGAAGAACGACTGGTTGGCAAAGCCGAGCGCCTGCGTGATTTCGAGGAGCGACTTGCGCGTAGTGCTGAGCAAAGCCTTGGCATGCATGATTAACATTTCGGAAATCCATTCGAGTGCCGTCTTTCCGCTGGCATTACGAACCGTAGTGGAGAGATATTTGGGCGTAAGTCCCATTTGGTCAGCATAAAACTTGACACTGCGTTGTTCATGGCAGTTGTCCGTAACGAGTTTCAGGAAGGAAACAAAAATTTCCTCCTGACGGGAGAGTTCTATCTCCTTGGTCTGATTCTGTTGCTTGATGATACCGCTTACATCATAGAAGATTGACGTGAGCATATAGCGGGTAATATCGCGACGGTAGGGATGATCTTGAAGCAAAACGCGGTCATAAAGCGCTTTATGGCTATCGCAAAGACGATTAAACTCGTCTTCATTCAAAGAAACTACGGGGAAATTCAAAGTATGCAGGAGCATGGCAACCACACTCACCTGTTGCGGCAAACCCTCTTTGAGAAAATCGGGAGACACTACGATGAAAAGTCCGGAGAAGTCGCTACTCGGTTCGTATTCCGTAATGATATGCTCAGACAATACGGTGATAAGCGAATGTGGCTGGACGACATATTGTTTTGAATTGATGCCAACGCTCAGAGTCCCTGATACTGTAACAACAAATATGGTAGAATGAAGGCGAATCGGATAGACAAATTTTGAATAGTTGTCAAATTTCCTGAATATCGCAAAATCATTTCCAATGAATTCAGCATTCTCCAATTTTCTCAACATCTCAAAGCTCATGCTCTGAATCCCTTTGTTTTCTTCTAAAGTTACCATAGTAAAAAACTTGACATATTATTGCGTTACCCAAATAAAAGCAGATTTTTACCCAAATCTACCCATTTTCTTACGAAAAGGTATGCAAATATACTGAAGGAGGGAAAAATGACAAAATGTTTTCATGTGATTTTTACCCAAACTATACCAAAAAGACCAGTAAATAAGACTTTTGATACAAAAAAGAACATTCAAAAAGCCGTCAAAAAGGGAATATTATTTCCGCAATTATTGCAAAAATGAAACTTTTATCAAACAGAATAAGAGGAATAAAATGGAATAAGGAGCGTCCTAAAAAGATTCTTAGAACGCCCCTTATTATTTCCGACAAAGCACCCTCTGTTAATCCTTCACATTGACACGTTTTACGAAGACCTGAGAGAAAGGAAGCATGTTGGAATGTTTGCAGATAAGGAGCTGTCCGGGTTCGCCTGTGAGGAAAGCGCCAAACTCCTTGACTTGTGAGCGCGTACGTGGGTCAATCGTGATGACATATACGCTGCGATGCAGAGGATATGCCCCAGTTGCTATATAAAACTGGAAGGGACGATAGTAATCGCCTACAAACTCGGATTTCTCGCTGACTTTCATCACCTGATACGGGAGGTGCGAGAAGGTAGCCAGGGAATTGGTGTCGGTATCAAGGCGCAACCAGTTGGCACCTATCACACCGATGACATCATCCTGCTCCTGCACGATTTTCATCACGGCTTCGTTGCTACCCTGTGCGTAGAGATTGCCTTTTAACTGCGCACCACCACAAATACTGTCGCGGATAAAACGCACGGTACTGGAGCCGGAATGATCGAATACGAGTTTCAAGTCACCCGTGCGGTTGCTATGTTTCAACTGTTCCCAACGGGTGATTTTTCCCAAGGCAATATCGCGGATTTCATCGACCGAAATCAACGAATCACCGCTCTGTTTATTGGTAATCAAGGCGATAGCATCTGTTGCTATGATCTTATACGTAGGATAGAGCGTCTTTTTCTTGAGCATCTGCTCTTCGTTAGCATTCAACTTGCGGGTAGTGACACAAGTCAGGACACTATCGTTGAGAAGCAGGCGGATAGCAGAATCTTCGCTACAGTAATAAGGATATACCGTAGCCTCTACGTGGCGCAAGGCAAACATTTCGAGAGCCTCATCCATGATAGGTTGGAATGTCTCGTCGATGGCCACACGCACATCGTCTTCCTTCAGCCAATCGGCGCGCTTGCCATCGCTGCAACTGCCTAAAATAATGGCAAGGAGGAACAAACTGAAAATAAAACTAAACTTTTTCATTTCTATAGGATTTTTTTTGAATGTTTCTACTGAAGTGCGAAGCGTACAGGCATTGTAACCCAAGACCGAACAGGTTTACCATTATGTCTGGCGGGTTTGAATTTCTTTAGTTTCTTCACCACGCGGACGGCCTCCTTGTCGCAAGCAGGATGAAGTGACTTAACCACTTTTACCTCGCCCACGCTACCGTCTTTCTCTACAACAAAACGCAATTGCACCGTACCCATGATGTCTTGTTCCTGTGCAATGGCAGGATACTGGATGTTACTGCGGAAAAAGTTCAAGAGCGCCTGTTCGCCACCAGGGTATTCTGCATGTTGTTCCACGATAGTAAGTATTTCTTCGTTTTGGGAAGAAGTTTTGCCACCGGAAGCAGGTTGACTTGTCCTTAAATCTTCCGTATTCTTAAGGACATGATTATCGTTAGCAATAGGATTTTGCCCCTGTGACGTAGTATCCGAATCGACAACGACCAGAGAGAAACGTACGGGCAGAGCGAACCATGAACGAACGGGGCGATTTTGAATCTTAGCAGGAGTAAAGCATTTGAGCGACTTCACAACGCGGACTGCCTCCTTATCGCAATCAGGATGAAGCGGCTTAACCACTTTCACCTCGCCCACGCTACCGTCTTTCTCCACGACAAAGTGCAGTAACACGGCACCCTGAATGTCATACTCCTGCGCAGTAGCAGGATATACGCAGTTATAACGAACGTATCTCAAGAGCGCTTGCTTGCCACCTGGGTATTCTGCCTCCTGTTCCACAATAGTGTATATTGTGTCCTCCTCCTGCAAAACATGAGCGTCACGGGGATTATCCGAAGCGATATACATGGCATTAGCAGAGGCAAAGGAAATGGAAAGCAGGACGAACAAAAAACAAGATTGAAGGTACCTCATAATAATCTGGATATAAGTATGACGAATTGTTTTGCAAATTTATAAAGAAAGGATGTTTCCTGCAAAAAAGATGTTGGTTTCTTTATTATATAAGATATCCGAAATTATAAAGCCGTTTAATAGGTTAATCCAAATTGCCAGAGAGGGATGATGTTGCCATAGCCAGTTTCGATATCATCTTTGACAACAAAACCTTGGGCTGCATCTTGTATTTGCTTCTGCTTTTTCTTCTTGCCACCCACTTCAAAGGTATATTTATCAGCAATAAGGAAGTCTGAGATTGGTGAGGAAGTGATGTCGTGTTCAACCCGCATCTGATTGAAGAAGAAAGTTTCGCGAATCGTCCCGACTTCAGTATTCTCATTTCCTAATATATATATCAGCGTGGAATTATCAAGATACACCTTGTCCATTTTTCCAAGTCCCTGTATGCCACCAGTGCTGTCACGGAGTTGGCCGATAAGTCCGGCCTTCTCTAACCATACACATAAGTCGGCAACAATATTACGCGACGCCTCCAACTGGCCTGCAATCTGGGTGAAGTTTGGTTTGAAGGGGGCTGCTTGAGCAATAATAGCAAGTAGTCGTTTTAATTTCCTGATGGTTGCCGGCGTCAGGTCGGCATATTGGGGTAAATCTACTTCAAGTGTAGTATTTATAACATTCGTGATATATCGCTCAAAGTTATCGTCCCTAAATGGATAATACCCGCGTTTCAGATAGTCAGCAAAATGCTGAAGAGGCAGGAAACCCTGTGGTAGTTGGACCTCTTGATTAAGAATTTGATGGAGATGATATACAGGTAAGTCTATCTGGTGGAACAACGACAGATACTCACGATAGGAAAGCCCCTGCATCTCATAAGCCAGTACGCGACGGCTTAAATCGGACACACCTTTGTAAATATCAAGGACTGAAGACCCCGTAAAAAACACGTGCAGTTCTGAATGATAGTCATAGATAAGTTTCAGTTCGCGCGACCATCCCTTATACTTATGTATTTCATCGATGACAAGGTACTTACCGCCAGTACGGGCAAAAGTATCTGACAATTCCAATAAGGTATGGGAAGTAAAATATAAATCTTCTGCAACCACATAGAGCGTTTCTTTGCGAGGTAGATTCTCCTTGATATATTGTAGCACCATGGTTGTCTTTCCTATTCCGCGTGGACCAAAAAGTCCTACCATCCGAGCAGTCCAGTCTATACGATTGTACATATAGCGATGAAACGTGGATGTAGTCTCTCGCAGAAGTTTATCAAAAGTGGCTTGCAATCTTTCCATATTATCTTTTTCTTGATTTATGGCGCAAAGATACAAGTAATTTCCGAAACTGCACTGGATTTAGTGCAAATATTTATAAAAATCGCACTGGATTTAGTGCAACTTCCGTAAAAATAAGATTTTAAGAGGTTGTCTTACGACATGATAATAATGCACATTACAGCAAAATATAGCATACAACTGAATATAAAATACATCCTGAAATTGAAATTTCGTGAGTAAACCTGCGGAATCTAATAATTTTATCGACTTTCCGCAGGTTTACTCACGAAAAATATATACAACGAGAGAAATTAAAGCCTGTAAAATATTAGCATTTGGCTGCAATAACAGGTTAAACGCATTACAAAAGATTCTACCAACCATTTTGACCAATAATCCAGATTAATATATTCACAGACGCCTATAAATATAAATAAGATGTGCAAAATCGAAATAGGAATTTCTAACTATTGGATAGAGAAACGTATGGGGAGGGATCTTAATTCTCATACAGTTTGCAAATGCCTGACTGCCATGTTTTTCTTCCGATAATGCACTCTATTCAATAATTATTCCTATATTTGCAGTCAGATAATAAAACTATGTTTTGCCTATGGGAAAATAAACTACTTTAAGACATATTGAAATAGAAGCATCTGCTTTATTTCTTGTTCTTCGTAAATCGGCAAATTTTGAAGAATGCACAAGAGTAAAACAAGGATGCTCACGTGTATATAATCACGTGGGCTTTTACTCGTATAAGTGCATTAGGTGTTTGCCGATACCTCGAAGAACGTAGACGAAGTAAATTAGTCCACGTTTTCTTTTTGTCTAAATTCAAACTGTGATTATATAGTCATCCCTTAAATATATGTTAAATATTTGATTATCAATAAAATATACGATT
>CAMVJO010000091.1 GCA_947167835.1 uncultured Prevotellaceae bacterium | reverse complement strand
ACCAAAAAAAGCTTCACAAAATTTTAAAACCTAATTTTTAGAACTACCCTTTAATATTTCCGAATGTGGAGAGTACGGCTACGGGATATTTTTCGTTATCAAAGCCGAATTGGGGGAAATCAGCAATCTTGTCAGCACTATTTCCCTGAATAATGCAATTACTTACAAAACATTTCGTCGTATCAACGGAGTAAACTCCCGGATACCAGAGAAAACTCGGAAATCACAGGAGTTTTTCAACGGCAGGTATGTCAATGTGCATACGTCCGTAGGAGAGAAAACCTTTTGCTTCGTATTCGCTGAGCATTTTGGAGACATTACGAAAATTCGTAGCCAGTTCGTGAGCCAAAACCGACTGGCGAATATGCAAACTCTTGGGACCTCGCAAAACAGAAAGACGCGTTCGCAGGAAATGTGCGAAACGTTCCTCAATGGTGGCGGGCATTCCTTGCCAAAGTAGGTCGCGACGCTTGGAAGCCAAGTAGTTGAACATATTCATGTAGTTAATACGAAAAGTTGCGTAGTTCATCAGTACGTTAAATACGACATCCTTACGAATTTCAAGGAGTGTAACAGTACTCTTGCAGCGATAAGTGTTGAAATAATAGGGATGTAATCCGTAAAGTGACTCTACATCCAAAATGGCTGGGCGATCAAAATACTCCGTCAGGGTATAAGTGGGACTATTATTGACATGAATGCTTTCGTATTCGCCACGAATAATAAAAAAGTAGCTGTTACACGAATCTCCCTGCTTCAAAATGACATGATTTTCCTCCATTGTGCGGAAATCAAAGCGCACTTTTCCGGCTATCGCCAGGAAATCCTGGTGCGAAAGCCCCTGGAATAAAGGAAGTTGCAGGAATCTGCGATAAATGTTGTCAGTCATTTTGAGATAATTCTTTGTAGGATAATACTGTTGGGGAGCTACGTGGAGATGTGCCTTATCTTGAAAAAGATGTACCTTATCTTTTCAGAGATGTGCCTTACTTTTTTAGAGATATGTATTACCTCTTTGGATATATTCCTAAGGGTAAACGAAATATTGGGCACTATTTTTCAGACATAACCGGCCAACGATTGTCGTGCCAGGTGCAAATTTTGCCTTGTGCATCAGCATAGATAAGAAAAGCCGAGATATCTTTGTTTTGCGCCAGTATCCGTTTGGCTTCGTCCACTCCAACGACCATAAATGCCGTAGCATAGGCATCTGCTGTGGCGCAATCGGGCGCAATAACCGAGGCAGAAAGTAAACTATGCTGGACAGGACGGCCAAGTCGGGGATCAATTGTGTGTGCATACTTCTTTCCGTCCTTTTCGTAGTAGTTAAGATAATTTCCACTCGTGGCAAGTGCAACTTTCGTCGTCTTGAAAGTTCCTTGTATCTCGTCATCATCAGGATTGTCCGAGGGATAGCGGATTCCTACGGTCCAATTCTCCCCTACTCCCTTCTGACCGTTGGCTACTACCTCGCCACCGATTTCTACCACGTAGTCGTTCACACCATGTTCGAGCAAAAACTTGGCAACCCTATCTACTGCATAGCCTTTGGCGATAGCGCCGAAATCAAGTACGATATTTGTGTCTTTCTTCTCTACATTTCCGTCAGTATTCAGGACTACATTCTTATAACCTATGTATTTGAGCAAACTATCTACCTGTTCCTGAGTGGGAAATATGCCTTTTTTGAAACCAAATCCCCACGCATTTACCAAAGGGCCGACCGTGCAGTCGAAAGCGCCACCAGTGGCTTCGGAAACCTGCTGCGAAAGTTGGAATACTTCGCGGAAAAGTGCATCAGACCGCATCGAACGATTCTGATTAACGAGCGAAACGGTACTTTCGGGGTTGAAAATGGAAAGAGAGGCATCAACCTCCTTCATTACCGCCAGCAAGGAATCGCCGTAATCGACCTGCGAACGGTATTTCACGTGATAGCTCGTACCAAATATGTCACCCGAATTTTCCTGTAGCACCAATTCACGATTGTGTGCCACGATATATACGGAACCTGCGACTAAGAAAAGGAAAAAGACGATTTTCAACCATTTCATAACGGACTTTTTCCCTGATTTCGGAGTATTCATTTTAAGGATGTAGTATAAATCTTTGGGTTTGTAAGATTATAAAAACAAAAAAGCCGCAATATCCCGTAATATCAAAGTCATCTTTCGATTTTGGCCTGACATTCAGAAATATGCAGCACAGATTTACTTGCTCGTCTTGCCGATATCAAACACCAGATTGAACGTACCGCCAAAAGTGTGCGTATCATTATGCCCGAAGCCTGGGACATACCACGCAGCCCCAGGTTCATTTTCTTTTTGGTGCAGGCGGCGACGATAGCGTGCGCTCCAACCCAGACGGAAGCCTTTCCAAATCTTGGCTTCGAGGCCGAAAACCAATTCCATCCAGAGCATATTGCTCGAGACACCCTTGTAATCAAACGGCATCGCCGTCTTCCATACAGGATCTGCGACACCCTGAGCACTCACGTCGTACTTAAACGATGAAAAGCCTACACGAAAGCCGCCAAAGATGCGGTTACCGGACATTCTGTCCTTGTTGAAATTATAATCAAGGCCGATACGTGCATACGGAGCGTAGGCTTCGTAATGCAGCTGCGTCTCCTCGTTGTCTTTGTTGCACACACCCCACCCCGCCTCGACTATCGGGAAAAAGCGCTCCGAGAAATCCAGACGTAAAGCGGCTTCGTATTCTCCATAAGACGTGAAATTGGCAAGGAACACGCCCAGAAGATTACCCGAAACGGCAACACCGTTCAGAAGCCAGCCTTTTTGCTGATCAGAGGTCGAAGCCTTTCGTACAAACTGTATGCCTTTCACGGCAGTTGTGTCGCGCTGGGCCGAAACACTCTGGAGCGAAAAAAAACTAATCAGCAAGAGTGCGCATAAAGATGCGAAGATTCTCGATGTCTTCATAGGCTACTTTTGATTGGATAAGGGCTATGCTGTCAATAGTCAGGGGCATTACAGAAAGGCTGTGACTTGTCCACGCCACGTGCGAGATACGATGAAATACCACCACGGGGCAATCCACAGACTCGAAGTGTGGCAAATTCTCGTGAGAGACAAAAATGGTATCTACGGCGCTCTGCCCTGCTTTGTTGGACAGACAGCACAAGAGCGTATCGACAGACGAAGTATATCCCAAGGGAACGGCAAATTCGTCAAAGCCCACGCCACGATTATACAAGGTACTGTCCGACCCCGCGATCTTAACAGTCAGGGTGTCGTATATCTTCACTTTCTTGCCCGACTCAATGTCATAGACCGTGCAGGTCATTTCCACTACGTTGTCGAGCGGACACTCTACCTCGGTACATCCGACGAGGAGTGTCAGGATAAACAGCAGTATATACGCGGCGTGCTTCATTCAGGTTCAGATGCTTTTTTCTATTTGGTATTTATTGCGATCTTCCGAGCTGCGACTTACTAATTCTGCCAGGAAACCCGTCAAAAACAGTTGAGTTCCGAGCAACATCATCGTAAGTGCTATATAAAAGTACGGAGAATTTGTCACGAGAGGTGCCGGTGTTCCGTTGCAGATATGGACAAACTTGATGCCGCCTACGACTAAAACGGAAATGAAACCGATGAAGAACATCAACGTGCCGAGGAAACCGAAAACGTGCATGGGCTTCTTTCCGAAACTGTTGAGGAAACTCAAGGAAAGCAAGTCCAAATATCCATTTACGAAGCGATTCAGTCCGAATTTGGTGTGGCCATATTTTCGTGCCTGGTGCTGAACGACTTTTTCGCCTATCTTTTCAAATCCTGCATTCTTGGCAAGATACGGAATGTAGCGGTGCATTTCGCCATATACCTCGATATTTTTCACTACATCGCAGCGATAGGCCTTCAGTCCGCAGTTGAAATCGTGAAGGTTCTTCACACCGCTCACCCAACGCGCAGTAGCGTTGAAAAGCTTGGTGGGAATAGTCTTAGACAGCGGGTCGTAGCGTTTTTGCTTGTAGCCGGAAACGAGATCGTAGCCGTCTTCTTTTATCATGCGGTAGAGTTCGGGAATCTCGTCGGGGGAATCCTGCAAATCTGCGTCCATAGTGATGACTACATCGCCCTGAGCCATTTCAAAACCGCAGAAAAGTGCCGGCGACTTGCCGTAATTGCGACGGAACTTGATGCCGTGCACACATTCGTCCTTTGCGGCCAAATCTTCTATGACTTTCCACGAATTATCCGTGCTGCCATCGTTCACAAATATGATTTCGTGCGAAAAGCTGTGCGCGCTCATCACGCGTTTAATCCATTCATAGAGTTCAGGCAGGCTTTCGTCTTCGTTATAAAGGGGAATTACTACTGATATATCCATATTGTTTTGTTTTTTGTTCAGAGAAATTTATGTGGGTGCCGTCGTAACGAATCATACGGCTTGGCTTATGTCTATTTGATGATACCATTTACATTGTACGTGGTCGCTTGATGCAAAAGAGTGCTACTAAAACGGAGAGTATGGGGGCCAACAGAATGTTAAAGTAGAGGAAACTCACGGCATAGGTGATTGGGCTCACGCTACGCATGACATTGGCCAGCGTAGAGGGGAGGTCTGCATCATCGGGTATGCCGAAAGTTTCGGGCACTCCTGACTGTTGGAGCATTTCTATCATTTCGGGCCTGCCAAGGTGGACTTCCATACAGTTGAACAGGAATCCCTGATCGATCCAACGCAGATAAATGAAAACGGCCAGGGCTACCCAGAGACCGGCGTAGAATCCCATCAAAAGCGTGTGGGAAAATGCGCGCCCGAAACCGAAGCCTTGCGCGATATCGTAGCCCGAAGCTTCGCGATAGCGTATTGTGAGCGTTCTTGCCAGAAACAAGGAAATGACAGGTGCCACCATAAAGATGAGGGAGAGGCTTTCGTAGGAGAACGAAAGGACATAGCACGCCAAAGTCAGTACTCCGAAGATTCCAAGAAAGACTCCGTGGTACATGGCATAGGCATTCAACTGCGAATACTGCGTGTTTCTTTCGTTCTGCGCGTTATCCATGATTATTCCTTTGATTCTGGTTTTGAGCTCTCCGCACTATTCTTTCTGTCCTCCGACTTACCGACATTTTGCCGCTCGTCGCGCTCGTAGGCCTCGACGATTCGCGTCACCAGCTTGTGGCGAACGATGTCACGCTTGTCCATAGCGATAAACGAAATGCCGGAAATGCCTTTTAGTATGTGCATCGCGTCAATTAGTCCGCTGCGCTGCGAAGACGGCAGGTCGATCTGAGTATAGTCGCCCGTGACAATCATTTTTGTGTTCATGCCCATGCGCGTCAGAAACATTTTAAGTTGCGCTTTCGTCGTGTTCTGGGCTTCGTCCAGTATGACAACGGCATCATTCAGCGTGCGACCGCGCATAAAGGCCAGGGGAGCAATCTGTATGACGTTGGTATCGAGATATTCCTGCAACTTACCGGCCGGAATCATGTCCTGCAAGGCATCGTAGAGCGGTTGCAGATAGGGATCTACCTTGTCTTTCATATCACCAGGCAGGAATCCCAGTTTTTCGCCCGCCTCAACTGCCGGACGGCTCAGAATGATCTTGCGCATCTGGCGGTTTTTCAATGCTTTAACGGCGAGGGCAATGGCCGTATATGTCTTTCCGCTACCGGCAGGTCCGGTAACGAAAACCATATCGCTGGACTGAAAAGCAGTAATCATAAGTTTCTGATTCTCAGTTCGGGCAACAATGGGTTTTCCTCCAATACTATAAACAATAATATCGTCGGGATCTGGTTGTATGCCGTGACCTTGAACGACTTCTATGACATCTTCCTCGCGTAGCATATTGCGCTTGCTGCATATCGCCTCGAGCGCGGTAAATATATCCTCGAAACGAGCCATTTCCTCCTCGTCGGCCAAAACTTTGATGACGTTATCGCGCGCCATGATACGCAATTTGGGACATAGCGAACGGATGAGTCGCAAATTGGCGTTTTCAACCCCATAGAATGCCATGGGATCTGCGGTTTCGAGTATGAAATGTCGCTCTGTCATTGAGGTATGTTCTAATTATTGCGCAAAAATACAAAATAATTTCCTATCTATGCCTTTTGCAGGCAGGAATTAAACAAGAAACTACAAGAAAATGGATTTTTGAAGTGATCCACAGTTTTTTAGTTTCGTGCCCAGAAAAATGCTCTGGAATATATGTCGGAGATAAAAATAAGTATCGCGGAGCTAATTTCATTTATCTCCCGATTTGCTTTTGATAGTAAAAAATTACCGATAGCTATGCGCCTTTTATTCATCAGATTTTTCGAGGCATTTGGAGGCACATTTTTTTATCACCAAGAAACAAGAAAATAGCTTGGAGCTATTTTTATTTATCTCCGAGCTAAATTTAAAAAGTGTCGAGCTAATTTATTTTTGCTCGGAGCTAAGAAATGATATGTCCGAGCTAATTAACCCCAAATTGCGCAAATTGCCCATTTTCCCCCAGAAAACGCTTTCAAATAATTCGTAATAACGTGATAACGGTATAACGTTATAACGAAAGGACGCCCTAATACAACAATTCGTCAGGAACAAATCTGAGAATGTTCCTGACGAATAATCTTTTACCGTGTTATTCTGGCGGTATTTACGCAATAGTAACCAAAACCGTGCCTTCGAGGACACTTTGTCCGGCACTAACAGCTACGCCTGTGACAGTACCATCGGATTCGGCCGTGATATTGTTTTCCATCTTCATGGCTTCCAATACTACTACGGTGTCGCCTTTCTTGACGGCCTGGCCTACTTGTACTTTGACGGCAGTAACGACGCCTGGCAGCGGAGCCTTGACGGGAGTTCCCTCGCCGGCACCTTGGGGAGCAGGAGTTTCGGTTGCTACAGGGGCGGCAGGAGCAGCGGGAGCAGCTGCAACGAGAGCTGCATCGGGCAACTGGTCTTCAACAAGGGTGCTGCCTACCATTTCCACGTCGAAAGCGATTCCGTTTACGCGGACTGCTGCGCGACCTTCACGGATATTCTCGATTTGTACTTCGTAATCGGCTCCGTCAATACGATATCTATATTGTTTCATCTTTCTTATAAGGATTATAATCGGTTAAACATATCGCCGACATCGGCCCACGAACTGAGTTGTGAGTTCAAAGTGATGCGACCTTCCTCTTCGTCGTGCACTTCTATGGTTTCGTCCTCAATGAGTGCAAGAGAGATAACGGCAGCATAGCGCTGCATTTCCTCAGGACTGACAGAGAGGGGCTTTCCGTCGAGTTTTACTTCGGCAACGCTGGCATCCTCGCCACGAAGTGTGATTTTCAGGACTTTGCCATCGACATTATAACAAATAGTCTTCATATCTCTAAAATTTACAGGGTTTTAGAGTGGCACATTGCCGTGCTTTTTGGCAGGACGTGGCTCTTTCTTGTTTTCCAACTGGGCCAAAGCGCGGCAAATACGGAAGCGTGTATTGCGAGGTTCGATGACATCGTCGATATATCCGAACTCGGCAGCCTTATATGGGTTGGAGAACATTTCGTTGTATTCTTTTTCTTTCTGAGCGAGGAAGGCTTTGGGATCTTCGGCCTCTTTTGCAGCCTTACCGTCGATAATGGCAACGGCACCAGCGGCTCCCATTACGGCAATCTCGCTGGAAGGCCAAGCATAGTTGAGGTCGGCTTTGAGTTGTTTGCATCCCATCACGATATGACTACCGCCATAACTCTTACGCAGGGTTACAGTAACCTTAGGTACGGTAGCTTCGCCATAAGCGTAGAGCAATTTTGCTCCATGGTCGATAACGGCATTGTATTCCTGGCCGGTACCAGGCAGGAAGCCCGGGACATCTACCAACGACACGACGGGAATGTTGAAGCAGTCGCAGAAACGTACGAAACGTGCGGCCTTGCGCGATGCGTTGCAATCGAGAACGCCGGCATAAACCTTGGGTTGGTTGGCAACAATGCCGACACTCTGTCCATTGAAGCGGGCAAAACCGATGATAATGTTCTTTGCGAAATTGCGTTGTACCTCCATAAATTCGCCATTATCGACAACGGCGCCGATAACTTGGTACATGTCGTAAGCCTGGTTGGGATTATCAGGGATAATCTCGTTGAGCATATCTTCCTTGCGGTCAATAGGATCGTTACAAGGGATGCGCGGAGCACGCTCACGGTTGTTCTGAGGAATATATCCAAGCAAACGGCGGATGAGTGCAGCAAACTCCTCTTCATTCTGCGCTACGAAATGGCATACACCGCTCTTAGTGCTGTGTACACTTGCGCCACCAAGCTCTTCCTGCGTCACATCCTCGCCGGTAACGGTCTTAACAACCTTTGGTCCTGTGAGGAACATATAACTTACACCCTCGAGCATCACTACGAAGTCGGTAAGAGCCGGACTATACACAGCGCCACCGGCACAAGGGCCGCAAATACCGCTAATCTGAGGGACTACGCCGCTGGCCTCGATATTGCGCTGGAATATCTCGCCGAAACCAGCAAGTGCATTGACACTTTCCTGAATACGTGCGCCACCGGAATCGTTCAGTCCGATACATGGAGCTCCCATCTTGAGGCTCTGGTCCATTACCTTGCAAATCTTTTGTGCCATAGTCTCGGAAAGCGAACCGCCATTCACGGTAAAATCCTGTGCAAAGACATATACCAAACGTCCGTTGATACTACCGCTTCCGCAAACCACGCCATCGCCCAGATATTGCTTCTTTTCCATGCCGAAATTGTGGCAGCGGTGGAGTTTGAACATATCCATTTCCTCGAAACTGCCTTTATCCAACAAAAGGTCGATGCGTTCGCGCGCCGTCAGCTTACCTTTGGCATGCTGTTTCTCAATGGCTTTTTCGCCGCCGCCCAAACGGGCTTTTTCGCGAAGTTCCACGAGTTTTTTAATCTTACGCTGTTGTTCTGTCATAAACTATATATGTCATAATTATTATTTTCCGCCGCGAAGTTAGCAAAAACAAATGATTAAACCGCCCTTTTAATCATTTTTCACCATTGTGTATTATCATATAGGCATATAAAACAGGCGAAATGGAACAAAAAGGAATCAAAGTGCAAACACAATATGTAAAAACGAGGGGAAAGGACAAGCAAAGTCAAAGCCCGAATCCGATAGCGCCAAAATAGGAACTACATCCTTGGCTCTGGCTACGAGGCTTTCTATCTGCTTTGCATCCATGGGGGTTAATGGGGTTGATGGGGTGAATGGGCTATTCTGGGGCTAATGGGCTATTTTGGGGTTAATGGGCTTTCTGGGGTTAATGGGCTTTCTGGGGTTAATGGGGCTAATGGGTTTGGTGGATATTCTGTGGCATGGCAGTATAGAGAGCCATATCGCGATAGTATTCAGCAGAGCCCTTGATGCGCTTTGTGCGTATAAGCTTCTTGATGTGCTGCATCGAAACCGCCACAGGTTTCCCATTGAAATTGAGCACGAGAAACTTCATGCGTTGTTCGTTAGCAAGCTCCTGCGCCTTCTTGATGGCACGCTTCTTTCGGTAGTTAAAAAGCCAATTTTTAATAAAATACTTAATCTTTTTCATGATTTAGATAGGTGTTGTTATTATTGTTTTTAATTTGTCAAATGTTTCTGATATTTTGACTTTTATAGAGAGTTCAAGTTTTTCCGCTGTCTCTTCATCTATGTTAATACCAATTTCTTCTGTCTTACATAAAACATTGTGTATGATTTGATACTCCAGCTCATTCTGCCCGTACTCTAACCATTCAGCACATTGTTTTCTGCGAGGCCAATAAAAACGATTCCAGAACATACCCCATAACTCCTTGGGATTGTAAAAATTTATAGTAAATTGAAAACTTTTCATGGTTTTGTTTGTTGGATAAGAAATAAGTTGTATTTTTGCAGCGTCAGAAATGACCAGCGGGTGGTATACCTTGGGAGCAAGACTATATGGCGCTACTCCAGAGCAGTCTTCGGACTGCTTTTTTTATTTGTTATATCTTCGCATAAATATTGATACAAAGTCTTTATTTATATCGGTTTTTGATACTGATATTTCTCTATATCCCTTAAAGATTAAAACTTCCTGAGCATCATTATTATTTTTGAAATAATCTTTAATACTTAGTGCTAATTTTCGGGAATTGTAATGCGCTGGCATGTTTAGTAACACCCTATTAGCCTGCCCGATTGATTCTTCTAAGCGATTATCAACAGAGTTTTTCCCAGATATAGTCTTTAAGTCGAAAATCTTGTAGAAATCCTTTCTGACCAATATAATGTCAGGGGTTCTATTATTCTTTGGATTTGGAAGCATATACACGGTGTATCCATGAGCAACAGCCTTTTTAGCAGCATTAAGTTGTGGTTTATAATCTGCGTCAGTTGTGCTGCCTGCGCTGAAAATCTTTTTATAACCTTTTACAGGCTTAAATTCCCGACGTTCAGTAATTGCCTTTACACGTTCTGCGAATTCTCTTCCCTTTAACCCTCTTAGTGCAAGAAGTGCTTCTCGTATATCGTTAGCATGAGGAAGTTTGCTATCCACCTTACTACAGCCATCACAATTTTTCCCATCGTTGCTGAATATAGCAACTGCCTTGTTTTTGAAACCCCTATTAAACGGACACTGATAACAACTCTTCGGAAAATACGGGTGTGTATCATTGAAGATCTTTCCGTCCTTTCCTGGATTGTTTTCAAGTCCGCGTTGTGGTTTTACAGGGGGCATATCCTCTGGCAGAGGTGTCACCGGCTCATCGGTGGCTTCAAGGGAGCATTTGCAGTTCCAGCGGT
>CAMVJO010000090.1 GCA_947167835.1 uncultured Prevotellaceae bacterium | reverse complement strand
CAAAAAAAGCTTCACAAAATTTTAAAACCTAATTTTTAGAACTACCCTATAAGGATTAGCCCATAAAAAATCCAAGACACCATGAAAATCAAAAAAAGCCTTTTCCTTTTTCTTGCAGCCTTCGTGCTATCCGTCTTTCATGCCGCAGCACAGGATTTAGTCAAGGGGAAATACTACCATATCAAACATAACAACACGTCTTTCGTGCTGTCGAATGCCGACAATGCCGACAACAATGCACTTATCGTAGCCGAAATGCCCGACAAGGACAAGGTAGGACAGATTTGGAAGGTAAACACCATCAACAGCAACGGCTCCTATCACTTTGTGAACGCACAAAGCGGAAAATCCATGGACGTTTCCAGCAAACTCGTGCTGCTACAATGGGATGCCCAGACAACAAATACCAATCAGCAGTTCTTTTTGGAACAGGTCGATGATCAACTTTTCCAAATCTACGTATATAAGAATTATACCAAGTACTACCTCAGCATTAACAGCTTTGGAGACATTTCTATCATCTACGATTACGAAATAAACGACGATGCATATTTCTATTTCGAGCCCACAGAATATACTCCCATCGTGACAGAATGGCAAGACGAGACAGTATTCGGCATTAACAAGGAAGATGCTCATGCTTGGTACCTGCCATATTCCAATACCGAGGAGATGCGCAACGATAAGCAGCACTATGATTTTCCTTGGACGCCGGTAACGGGCAGTAGCCGCCACCTCAATCTGAATGGTGTGTGGAAACTCAAATGGCAAGCCTCGACAACGAAAATGCCTGGCGAGAGTGATTTCTACGGCAACGATGTGAATACCGAAAGCTGGGATACCATCAGCGTTCCCTCGTGCCTTGAAATGAAAGGCTACGGCGATCCTGTCTATATCAACGTGAATTACGCATTTAACGACAATCCGCCATATATTACCATGAAGTCCGGATTGAAAAACTCCGTGGCTTCCTATCGTCGCGACTTCACATTGCCCGAAAACTGGCAGGATTACAAGATTCTCCTGCACTTTGAGGGAATTTACAGCGCAGCATACGTTTATGTGAACGGACAATACGTGGGTTACACGCAGGGAGCCAACAACGAATCGGAGTTTGACATCTCTTCTGTGGCGCAATTCGGAAAAACCAACAATGTAAGCGTACAAGTTATCCGTTGGACGGACGGTAGCTACCTTGAAGGACAGGATATGTGGCACATGAGCGGAATACATCGCGACGTATATATCACCGCCGTGCCCAAAACACACATTCGCGACCACTATTTTGTAAGTACCCTGTCTTCGCAGAAACAATATGCCGCAGGAAAACTGACGGCCTCCTATACCGTGAGAAATACCTCCGGCTCCGCAAACAGCCGCACCGTGAGAACGCGTCTTTATGCGCCAAACGGAACGTTAGTTAAGGAGCAAACGGGTAATGTGTCTTTTGAAAATGGCGAATACGAGAAGGAAGTTTCCGTTGTGCTCGACAATCTCACAAATTTGCAGAACTGGTCGGCTGAAACTCCGAACCTCTATACCGTTGAGACGGCACTACTGAATGGTAGCAAGGAGGAAGAGGCTTTTAGCACCAAGCACGGATTCCGTAGCGTTGAGATAAAAAGCAATAACAACGGACGCGCAGTATTTATCAACGGCCAACGCGTGTTTTTCAAAGGTGTAAACACGCAGGACACGCACCCCTTGTATGGTAGGTCGATAGATACAGCCACTATGCTGAAGGATATTCAGATTATGAAGCAGGCAAACGTGAATACCGTGCGTTGTTCGCACTATCCCCGCCAGCACCGTATGTATTCTATGTTTGATTATTATGGTTTGTACGCTGTAGATGAAGCCGACTTGGAATGCCATAAAAACTGGGAAGACGGAGCCTCTATGACCGCCAGCGAATCTTGGCAGCCTGCGTATGTAGATCGCGAAACCCGCATGGTACTTTCACATAGGAACTTCCCGAGCATCGTTTTCTGGAGCTTAGGAAACGAAAGTGGCGGCGGCTCGAATTTCTCTGCTTGCTACAATGCCGTTAAGTCGCTTGACAAAACGCGTCCCGTGCACTATGAAGGCGCTACCCGCGACGGACAGACAAGTCGCACGGACATTTATTCCGTGATGTACCCCACTCTCTCAACTGTCAACAGCGCTTCGGGATATAACTGGTCGGATCAGCCGTTCTTCATGTGCGAATATGCTCATGCTATGGGAAATGCCGTAGGAAACCTCCAGGAATACTGGGATATTGTCGAAGCAAGCAATTACGGCATCGGAGGTTGCATCTGGGACTTCGTAGATCAGAGCATTTACAACGCGGAAGATATCAAAAATAACACCCTTGTCGAAAACGGACTGCCCAAATACATGACGGGAAACGACTATTCCGGTCCGCATCAGGGCAACTTCGTGAATAATGGTCTGATTAAGGCCGACAGAGAGTGGACTCCGAAACTGACGGAGGTGAAGAAAGTCTATCAATATGTGAAGTTCAACTCATTTACTCCGGGCACAAAGCGCGAAAGTATCAAGAACGCTTATCAATTCACGACACTAAGCAACGATACCCACGAAGTAAGATACGAAATCCTGGTGAACGGCAACGTTGTGGAGGAGGGAACGGGTAGTTTCACGGCAGATGTAAATCCTGGCAAGACAGGAACGATTTCTATCCCCTACAACACGGTGGTTCCCACGGACAAAGAATGCCTGATGAACATAGAAATTTGTTTGAAGTCGGAAACACCTTGGTGCGAAGCCGGACATACGATTGCCACAGCACAGGAAACACTCAACGAGCGTGAAGAAAGCGGCAACCTGCCCGAGGTAACGACCGAAGAAGGGCAGGAAATCGAATCGCGCCTGGTGGCAACGACGACTGTCAGCGCAAACGGAACGACTTTGAACTTCAATTCAAAAGGTATGACGCGCTGGATGATTGGCGACAACGTCACAATGCCTGCGCTGCCTGAGTTCTCGCATTATTCCTACGTCGAAAACTACAAGGATTCGTACTCTCCGGAAAATGGTGCGAAGACAACATCAGTAGAAACGGACATAGACGAAGATTTGAAGTATGCAAAAGTCACAGTGTCCGATCCCAGAAACGACCGTTGCCCGAATACCGTTGTTTATACGCTTTATGCCAACGGAGTCGTGGATCTTGAAGCCACTTTCCAGCCCGCAGTGAGCGGTTTGCGCCGTATCGGTCTGGCTTGGCAGATGCCGGAAGATTTTGAGAACGTGGAATATTACGGTCGCGGCCCGTATGAAAACTATCCCGACCGCAAAACGGGCAGTTACATAGGGCGATATAAGACTACCGTCAGCGAAATGTTCCAGTCCTACGCACATCCGCAGTCTTGCGGCAACCACGAGGACGTTCGCGAGGTGAAAATCACCAACGACGAGGGAACTGGATTCCTTATCGAGGCAGACGGACAAGTCAGCATGCAGCTTTTGCATTACGATGACTACGAAATGTATCAAACAACCCATCCTTGGGATTTAACTCCCGGCAATGTTTATGTTCACTTCGATGCAGCCGTGCAAGGTCTGGGAAATGGCTCCTGCGGCCCCACCACCATCAAGGAATATATGTGTCCTGGCAGCGGAAGCACCCTCACTATGAAACTGCGCTTCACACCTCTCAAAGAATGGCAGCCCATCACGGGACTTTCCCACCTGCCTATTGCGCAAGATGGTGGAGTTGCTGCCGAAAAGGTGGTGTATGATTTATCTGGCCGCCGCGTGAATAATCCTAAGAACGGTATTTATATTGTGAATGGCCGCAAGGTGATTTATTAAGCCAGATTTTAGATTTGTTTAGCAGCCCTGAAATTTTCATTTTCAGGGCTGCTTTTTTTGTTTTTTATGGGGGAAATGGGGCTAATGGGCAGTATGGGGAGAATAGGCTCGGAGATGAGAAAAATTAGCTCCGAGCAAAAAAAAATTAGCTCGACACTTTTTAAAATTAGCTCCGAGATAAAAAATTTTTGCTCGGAGCTATTTTACCTTACTTCGGGAGTATTTTTTCGGAACGCCAAACTACATGCAAAAACAGGGCTGTAAAACATATTTACAATGCCCAAAATGAGCAATTTCAGGGCGATAAACTAAAAAAATGCACAGAAAAGGGGCAAGAATACGCTTTTGTTAGCGAAAATTAAGTAAATTTGCTGCAAAGAATCAGATGAACCAAAATATATGATGGTATTTACGAAAATGCACGGCCTCGGAAATGACTATATCTTTGTAGATACAGACCGTTTCCCCGTGGCAGATCCAAAGGAAGCCGCCCGCCGATGGAGCGACAGGCACACAGGAGTGGGCAGCGACGGACTGATTTTAATCGGTCGCTCAGAAGTGGCCGATTTCTCTATGCGAATTTTCAATGCCGACGGCAGCGAAGCCATGATGTGCGGTAACGGCGCGCGTTGCGTGGCAAAATATGTGATAGACCACGGACTTTACGATTCGCGCTCCCTGACACTCGAGACGCCCTCCGGCATACGCAGGGCAGAAGTGCTGGAAAACACTCCGAATGTCAGCGCCGTTGTAGGAATAGAGATGGGAAAACCCGCGTTTGAGCATCCTTTGCAACTGCTCTTTCCAAACGGGCCGATGATAGAGGCACCTATCATCATCGATGGCGAGACTATTCGCGCCACCTTCGTATGTATGGGAAATCCGCACTGCGTGGTTTTCATCAATCGCTTTTCTGACATCAATTTAGAGCAACTCGGAAAGAAATTGGAGCACCATCCCTGCTTCCCTGAACTAGCAAACGTGAATTTCGTGATATGTACTGCCGACGGAAACCTGCAAATGCAGACATGGGAACGAGGTGCCGGACACACTCAGGCATGTGGCACAGGAGCGTGCGCCGCTACCGTTGCAGCCATGCTCACAAAACGCATCCCCTTCGGACAAATCAAAGTCTTCATGGAAGGCGGCGAGATGCAGGTGCGCTGGTTTGGCGAACACACCCCAGTATTCCTGACAGGAGTCGTAAATACCGTTTACGAAGGCCGACTGCTTGAGGAATAAATCCGCATTACGCTAAATTAGTCCCTGCAAAAAGAATACAGACTGCGTTTTTTGCCATGAAACACAGGAAGAAAGCGCAGGATTCACTACTTTTTCGTAATTTTGCAGCCCAAAACAATCATTTATCAAAGTCATAACAGAAAAAACTACATACAGAAAATGAACATACTCGAACTCAGCGAACAGGAAATCAACCGTAGGAATTCTTTAGACGCCCTTCGCGAAATGGGAATCAACCCTTATCCCGCAGAAGCCTACCCTGTTGATGCCTATACCACCGAGATTACAGAAAACTTTGACGACAACGCCACAGAGCCCCGACAAGTATGCGTGGCAGGCCGACTTATGAGCCGCCGCGTCATGGGTAAGGCCTCATTTGGCGAACTTCTCGACACAAAAGGTCGCATACAACTCTATATAACCCGCGACGACATCTGCCCGGGCGAGAATAAAGACCTCTACAACGTAGTATTCAAGAAATTGCTCGACCTCGGCGATTTCATTGGCGTAAAAGGTTTCGTATTCCGCACACAAACCGGCGAAATAAGCATACATGTGCAGGAATTGACCGTGCTTGCAAAAAGCATCAAGCCACTTCCCGTCGTAAAAGAGGCAAACGGCCAGACATTTGACAGTTTTGACGATCCCGAACTCCGCTATCGCCAGCGTTATGTCGATCTTATCGTAAATCCAAGCGTAAAAGAAACGTTCAGAAAGCGCTCCCAAGTATTCAAATCCATGCGCGAATTTTTCGATCTGCACGGATACATGGAAGTAGAAACGCCCATTCTGCAAAGTATTCCGGGCGGAGCCAGCGCACGTCCGTTTATCACGCATCATAACTCGCTGAATGTAGATCTTTACCTGCGCATTGCTACAGAACTCTACCTGAAACGCCTCATTGTCGGCGGTTTCGATGGAGTTTACGAGATAGGAAAGAATTTCCGCAACGAGGGAATGGACCGTACCCACAATCCAGAATTTACTTGCATGGAACTCTACGTTCCTTACAAGGACTATAAATGGATGATGTGCTTCACCGAAAAACTTCTCGAAAAGATATGCCTCGATGTGAACGGCACAACAGAAGTTCAGGTGGGAGAAAACCTCATTTCCTTCAAGGCACCCTTCCGTCGCCTGCCTATGCTCGATGCTATCAAGGAGAAAACCGGATATGACTTGAACGGAAAATCTGAAGACGAAATCAGACAGATTTGTAAGGAACTGAAAATGGAACAAATCGACGAGACTTTCGGCAAAGGCAAGATGATTGACGAAATCTTCGGCGATTTCTGTGAAGGTACCTACATCCAACCGACCTTTATCACCGACTATCCCATAGAAATGTCGCCACTCACGAAAAAACACCGCGACAATCCGATGCTTACCGAGCGCTTTGAACTCATGGTGAACGGAAAAGAATTGGCTAACGCCTATAGTGAGCTCAACGACCCGATAGATCAGGAAGAACGCTTCCAGGAACAGCTCAAACTCTCCGAGAAAGGCGACGACGAAGCCATGTTTATCGATCAGGACTTCCTGCGAGCTATGCAATACGGCATGCCACCAATGTCAGGTATCGGAATAGGAATGGATCGCTTGGTGATGCTGATGACAGGTCAGTTCTATATTCAGGAAGTGCTCTTCTTCCCGCAGATGCGTCCCGAGAAAAAAGCACCACGTGACAGCGACGAAAAATATCTGGCGCTCGGCGTACCCGCAGATGTCATTCCCGTGCTGCAAAAAGTGGGATACTATCTGGTAAACGACATGAAAGATGTGAATCCTCAGAAGATTCAGCAGCAAATTGGCGAGGTGTTGAAAAAATACAAGCTCAACATCGAAAAACCATCGGTAAACGACATCGCACATTGGCAGGAACAACTCTAAAGTCCCAGCCATCGTGCCGTTAATACGCAACAAAGCTTCTTTACTGGCACAAGCGATAACAAACAGTCCATAAAATCGAAAAAAGATGTTCAACAGAACGCAACAAGTGTCCACAAACCTTCCGGAGGTCGTCACTTCAAGTGAAGACCTGCTGCCCGTTGCCATAATAGGCGGAGGAAGTTGGGCTACTGCCATAGCAAAAATCGTCATGGAGCGTGTTCCAAATATTTACTGGTACATGCGCCGTCAAGAAGTCATAGACGATTTCATCAGGCAGGAACATAATCCGTCGTATCTGACGAGTGTGCACTTCAATGTAGGGAATATCACGTTTTCGAGCGACTTAAACGAAGTGGTAAAAGCCTGCAGAACGCTGATATTCGTCACCCCTTCGCCCTATATCAAGAACCATTTAAGAAAACTCAAAGTCAGACTTTCGGATAAGTTCATTATCACGGCAATTAAAGGCATTGTACCAGACGAAAACCTTGTCTGCACAGAATTTTTCCGCCAGGTATATAATGTTCCCGAGGACCATTTGGCCGTTTTGGGCGGACCAAGTCACGCAGAAGAGGTGGCATTAAGTCGTTTGACCTACCTAACCGTAGGTTGCTCCGACACACAGAAAGCAAAGCTCTTTGCAGATATGATTACATCCTCGTATATCAAGACAAAGACGTCGGCCGATGTCATTGGCATCGAGTACGCTTCCGTTTTGAAGAACGTATATGCCATTGCCTCGGGCATCTGCAACGGTTTAAAGTACGGAGACAATTTTCAGAGCGTGCTTATCAGTAATGCCGCGCAGGAAATGAACCGTTTCCTCAAGGCCGTGTATCCTATCGACCGCAACGTTTACGATTCCGTGTATCTGGGCGATTTGCTCGTGACGGCATATTCCAATTTCTCGCGCAACAGAATTTTCGGTACGATGATTGGGAAAGGTTACAGCGTGAAAAGTGCGCAAATAGAAATGGAAATGATTGCAGAAGGCTACTATGGCACAAAATGTATGAAGGATATCAACCGACATTTCCACGTAAACATGCCGATACTCGATGCCGTTTATAACATACTCTACGAACGCATCTCGCCGCAGATAGAAATTAAATTGCTGACCGACTCTTTCAGATAGTCAGGCGGCACTATTCGGGAGATACTCCCTGCGAGTATCGAGACAGTCCTAATTAAATATACAACACTCCTTTTTAATTACATAACACTCCTATTTAAATATATAAGGAGTGCCCATTTTTCAGAATAATATATAAATAACAAAGAATAAACATGAAAAACGTTTTTGTTGACTCCAGTAAAGCCAAACAATTCCTACCCAACGGAGCAGTAGAATCACTCAAAGAAAAAGTGCTCACGGCACAACAAGAATTAGAGCAGGGAACCTGCCCAGGAAATGATTACTTAGGATGGTTACATCTGCCTTCTGAAATCACACCTGAGTTTATTGCTGAGATACAAGCCACATCCGATGTATTACGTCAGGAATGTGACACGATAGTCGTGGCAGGAATCGGCGGTAGCTACCTCGGAGCGCGCGCTGTCATCGAGGCTTTGGGAAATAGCTTCGCCTGGTTAGCCAACAAAGGCGAGAATCCCAACATTCTCTTTGCCGGAAACAATATTGGCGAGGACTATCTGTATGAACTCACCGAGTATCTCAAAGGTTGCCGCTTCGGAGTGATAAATATCTCCAAGTCGGGAACCACAACCGAGACAGCTTTGGCTTTCCGCCTGCTCAAAAAACAATGCGAAGAGCAACGTGGCAAAGAAACTGCCCGTCGCGTCATCGTGGCTGTCACCGATGCCGTTCGCGGAGCCGCACGTACCACAGCCGATAAGGAAGGTTACAAGAGTTTCGTCATACCCGATAATGTAGGTGGCCGCTTTTCCGTACTTACTCCCGTAGGTCTGCTTCCTGTTGCCTGCGCCGGTTTCGATATTGCCGAACTCGTTCGCGGCGCTCAGGATATGGAGAAAATCTGTGCCACAGCTCCTTTCGAGGAAAACCCAGCTCATCAATATGCAGCCGTACGTAATGCTCTGTATCAGGCAGGCAAGAAAATAGAAATCCTTGCTAACTTCCAACCCAAGCTACATTCTATGAACGAATGGTGGAAACAGCTTTACGGAGAGAGCGAAGGAAAAGACAAACTCGGCATCTTCCCCGCAGCAGTCGATTTTACTACAGATTTGCACTCCATGGGTCAATGGATTCAGGACGGCGAACGCAGCATCTTCGAGACTGTTGTTTCAGTTGAAAGACCTGCACACAAATTGCTCTTCCCTCATGACGAAGAAAACCTTGACGGCCTGAATTTCCTTGAGGGTAAACGTGTGGATGAGGTAAATAAGATGGCCGAACTCGGCACTTGCCTGGCACATGTCGATGGTGGCGTTCCTAATGTGCGCATCGTGATGCCGGAACTCAATGCTTACTATCTCGGACAGCTCATTTATTTCTTTGAACTCGGATGTGGCATCAGCGGTCGCGTACTTGGCGTAAATCCGTTCAACCAACCTGGCGTAGAAGCCTACAAAAAGAATATGTTTGCCTTGCTTGACAAACCTGGATACGAAGCTGAAAGCAAAGCAATCCGAGCAAGATTATCATAATGAACTATCAATTACCAATTAGAGAATACCTATCACAACACGGCTTTCCGACATTTTGTCCTAAAGCCGTGCTGTTTGATATGGACGGCGTGCTATTCGACTCTATGCCCCTGCACGCAAAATCCTGGGCGAAGGTATGCACGGACTTCGGGCTTGAAATGACACCCGAAGAGGCATATATGAACGAAGGGCGCACGGCAAAATCGACTATTGACCTGCTTATGCAACGGCAGTACGGACGCGACGCCACCGATGAGGAAGTTACGCGCATATATGCCGAGAAGTGCAAATTGTTTAACGGCGAAGCTGAAGCACCGAAGATGGCTGGTGCACAACAGGTGCTGGAAAATGTGAGAGAGCACGGACTACAGATTCTGGTAGTCACGGGTAGCGGACAGAAGTCCCTGCTCACGCGCCTTGAAACCAACTATCCTGGATTTTTCCACCCCGACCGTGTAGTTTCGAGCAAGGATGTGCAATATGGTAAGCCCAATCCTGAGCCATATCTCAAAGGTCTGGCAAAGGCCGGCGTACATCCCTGGGAAGCCCTCGTAGTAGAGAATGCACCGCTCGGAGTGCGTGCCGGAGTTGCCGCAGACATTTTCACCATTGCCGTAAATACCGGTCCGTTGCGCGAGAGCGCTTTGTTGCAGGAAGGCGCAAATCTGCTTTTCCCCTCAATGCAGGCGCTGGCAGACAACTTTTCCAAGATTATTGAGGCTGCAAAGATTTTTTAGCCGTAACCTAATATTTTTGCGCCCCGTTATCAGGAAGGCTAAGACACAGCAAATCCATTTTCAGTAGTATCTCACCACCATTACAACCCTATCAGAACGTATGATTTGGAAGGAACTGCTTTTTGTCACGCTCGGAAGCGGAATCGGAGGCGCACTGCGCTATCTCATCTCCGTCTGGCTGCGTCCCAGTGCCGCAGGATTTCCTACAGCCACGTTCATAGCCAACATTCTGGGCTGCCTTTTGATAGGTTTGCTAGCGGGATTGTTGCAACGCACGCCACAGATTCCCAACGGCCTGAGCCTATTTCTGGGTGTCGGGCTTTGCGGCGGATTTACCACCTTTTCCACGTTTTCAAAGGAAGGTTTTCAGATGCTGCAATCGGGGCAAACGGCACTTTACCTGCTTTACGTGTTGCTTAGCATCGTTATCGGCCTCATTGCCGTCGCAACAGGATGGTGGATAACTAAGTGATTTCCGAATAGAAGGGAGAAGATTCACAAAGGTCTTCTCCTTTTTTATTATAGGGTTGTTCTAAAAATTAGGCTGTTTTGATTTGCTTACACTCTCTATAC
>CAMVJO010000089.1 GCA_947167835.1 uncultured Prevotellaceae bacterium | reverse complement strand
AGAGCGGTATCCTATGTGTCTTATCTTATCGTTAGCGCCTGCAAACATAGTAACTCGTTAATTCTTTTTCCAGTCAAGAATTTGAGTATTAGAGAATTGAAATAGATTGAATTAAATAAAGATAATTCTAAAATTCTCTAATTCTTGACAAAAATAAAACTTGAATAAGAGACTACTTTTCCCCATTTTTCGGGCATCCCAAGGATGTACCCCCAATTACCTCGGACATATCACTTTTTTGCTCCGAGCTAATTTTTTTTGCTCGACACTTTTTAAATTTATCTCGGAGATAAAAAAATTTTGTTCCGAGCTATTTTATCCTTTTTCGTGGATATTATTTCGCACCTCTAAATAACGCGACAACACCGAGTAATAAAAGGCGCATAGCGGTCGGCTTTTTTTCGTTCTCAAAGACTAATTGGGAAATAATTAAAGGGTTGTTCTAAAAATTAGGCTGTTTTGATTTTTCAAAGATTTTTGAGTGATTTTGTTTTTAATGCCGCAGAAGCATAGCAAGCTATGGTTCAAGGAATTAAAGACAATGGCGCCAAAAAGATTGAAAAAGCATACAGACCAAAAAAAGCTTCACAAAATTTTAAAACCTAATTTTTAGAACTACCCTTAAACTAATTCTTAGAACAACCCTAAAAATATCTCCGAGATAATTAGATTTTACTCGGAGATAATTTTCGGATAGATATTTAATATGTCGGGATACCTGAATCTATGCCGCAAGCATTATTTCTGATGTCGCATAGACTGGCTCATAGCCTCGCTATGGAACAGGGCAGGTACGATATACCATTTGTGAGGTTTGGCACAAAGCGTAACAAAATTGACAAAATGCTCTAAAGCGAAGAGCCACCACGGGTGATGCTTGCGAAAAACATACATCTTTGAGATGAAAAGTTCACGAAGCGCCATACTTTTCTTCTGTTTTATCGTAGCACCGTGAATATGCTGGAACTTGTACTCGGGATGCAGGACACTTTGGAAACTCTGTCGGCGAAGGCGAACGGCAAGGTCGTACTCCTCGAAATAAAGGAAGATATTCGTGTCGAAACCACCGATTTTCCAGAAAGCAGTAGCGGAGAAAAGCATGAAACATCCGTTGATCTGTGTCACGGCAAAGGGTTCGTGCCCCGTATAGTCGCGTTTCCTGCTGGGATAGTGCTTGGGAAACCAACGCTCTGCCAGACTGTCGCCGATAAGGTCGTGGCGCAATCCGGGGGCGTGGTTGAAAGAAGAAACACGTTCGCCCTTGGCATTGAATTGCTGGGGAGTGATGCACCCCACGTCGGGATGTTGCTCCAGATAGACGCACAAAGGTGTGATACAGTCCTCTATCAGCAAAATATCGCTATTCAGAAAACACAGATATTCGCCACGAGCCACATTTGCCCCGAACATATTTCCCAAACCGAAGCCACCGTTCCAACGGCACTCCACGATACGATGCGGAGTCCCGACAAAAGCTTCCGAAACCATCCGGCGCTGTTCCTCGCTCCCGCCGTTATTCACCACTATCACCTCGTACGAACCACTCGGCACGTACTTTTCGATTGACTTCACGCATTTCAAAGTCAATTCGCTGCTGTTATAATTTAATATGATGAACGAAACCATAACTTCTTCGGTTTAGACGAATGCAAATTTACACAAACCCTTCGGAAAAACTGCGCTCCCAGACATAAAAACGCAGCAACACGCTTTTTCAGACGACAACAAGGACGGTAGTTTCGCGAAGCACCGTCTGATCTCCACGGAAATCGCTGATTTCGCGCACCAGAAATTCTCCTGTCCGTCGCGGAATGAGCGTATAAGTCAATATGGCGCTGTCGCCTCCGGCAGCAATCGTACTACTGGGATTACTGTATTCAGGACGGTCGTACTTGAAAGATTTCTTCGCATCGAACGCATCCTGAAGGTAGTCCAAACAATACCTTACTCCCACAGAACCATGACACTTGCCCGCAAAAACGAGGCTTTCGCCCAAGCGAACAACACGCGTATTCGTAGCAACGGCATTTTCCTCGATAGGAATCTGATGTTCCTCTAAAGTACCCTTACCGAAAAGGGACCTGAATTTATCTTTCAATACCTGTAGCATAACTTATTCTGCATTATTTTCCACAAAATTACACAATTCCGCGAATATACCGCATAAAACAAGGGGTTGTTCTGACAAATCATCAGAGCAACCCCCGTAAAACTAACCTGCCTCGGGTTATTTCTTCACAAACTTATAGGAAGCATCACCGCACTTCACGACATAAGTGCCGGGAGCCTCGTTTTTCAAAGAGATAAGCGCAGGAGCACCCTCCTGAACCGTGATAGTGGAAACAAGTTTGCCGTCGGCAGCATAGACTTCGAGTTTCGTGCCGGTTGCTAAGCCATCGAAACGCAGGAAGTCGTCGCCCTGCGAGAAACGTACCTCACCAGGACGCACGGTAGGCACATTGATAGCAGTATTCACGCCTTCGTATGTATAACGTGCCACCTGTTCGAGCGGATAGCTGACACTCACCTTAGCAGTATTGAGATACAACACACCATTGACGAAGGACGTTTCGGGACGGTCGGACAAATCGTGAGTTATCATCGTGCCATTTGTAAACCAAACGACGAGACGCTGCGGTTCGTCCTGCATAACAACCGATGTAGCACGGCAAATGCCCGAAACAAGCGCCAGAAAAAATATGGAGAAAAAGATTTTTGTTTTCATATCCAAAGTTTTGTTATGTTTATTGAGATCTTTTTTATTTTTAGCAGAAGATTTATGCAGAAAAAGCACATTACTGTTCATCATTACCTTCTTCAATTCCTGCTGCACGGGCTGTAAAGAAATTGAAAATGAGTTCCGGTTCGTTATCCTTATTGTAATCAACAGTATCCTCTTCATTCTTTTCTCGCTCCGACAGCACCTGTCCGTCTTCATCACACGTTAGTGGCGCAGTTATCTTATCTGAAAGACTACGATGATAGGAAACATCTATATCACCCAGAGGTTTCTGATTTGAATCAATACTAAATCTATCCATATAGTAGTCCATATAAAAATTTCCGTATTTGAAATTGCCGAAATCGACTCGTATCTCACCAGTCTCCTTGCCATTCCAAATACCCCAGTGATTATAACCATGAGTGCAGTTTTCAACTAGTTGATCCCTGATATATGTAGTATTCCATTTGCGCTCATAATATCCTCCCTTGATTTCAAAGATTCCGGCACCCAAAGAAGCTGATTCACTGTCCGTATCTTCATATATATCTGCCACAAGGTGTAACTTAATCGTCATATTTCCATCCCAAGACCAATCATCGTGATTACCAGTACCGCCCGAACGATAATTATGGCCTACCTGATCGTCATCCCAGGTGAACCGATAGTGCTTATAACCCACACGTTCACGTTTGCAAGTGAGCTTGATGTATGGATTATCGAAACTTACATCTTCACGTATGCCGTGATCTGCGTTATGAAAGCTCAAAGGTCCTAAATAAAGGTAATCATAATCGGAACCATGCGATTTATTTAGATAATTCAAATAAATACTATAATATATATCTATATATTCAGGAACTACTTTGGCATCCTGCACAAAACATATCGTATCGTATGCCACAACGTCCTCAGCTTCACTTGTTCCTTTCAACACTATGCGAATATCTTGCGGCAAAATGGATTCATTCTCAACGAAATCAACCGATATGGCCGAAGTAAGAAGACGAACCTCTGCACCAGGCCCTATCATATACGTATTGTCATCGGATGAATACGGATAAAAACCAAAAGCATTGACAAGTTCTACCTTCTTGGCGTTGGTATAGAATTTTACTGTCTTATTCTGCTTCTTACTGTCCAGTTCCATACTATCTACCTCGTTCTTGAAAATAACGGGAATCGTGATAGTGGTATCGTTGTAGGTGGGAAAATCAACTCCCATCGATCGAAGAACGGGTTGCACCTTGTATTGTCCTGGTTCAAGGTTATTAAACTGTGCCGAGAACGAGTTAAAGGTATTTCCCATGTCGTAACTCTGCTGTTCGTTATACACAGTTTGGATTCGCTTGCCGTTCATATCGTCTATGCCCACACCAACCCAACTGCGCCAGAACACTTGTCCGCGCGGACGGACGGTAACGCCCAAAAGATTGGTATCTTTATTATAATCAACCGTTGTAGCGACAAAATTCGGGAAGAGCGACCAACGCGACGTGAGGAATTTGCGCGTATCCGACCAGAAAGTCTTTTCGTTCATCGAATGACTGTGATCGGCAAAGGTGATATATTTGGTTTTGAGTTCGCGATCAAGACTGAACTTGGAGTATTCCAGATAACTGTCCTTCATCATGCCGTATGCTCCGTTCTTCAGCAGTCCATCCACGCTCACATTGACAGTAGCCTCAATCTTAGGCCCGCAATATACCTCGCAACCGATAGAAGCAAAGAAGATATCCTCTACCCAGTCGTTAGTCTCGAACGTGAAGTTCTGCTTTACACCGGTTTGCACGAAGCCATTGAGAGTGAGACCTGCCTCAATCTGCTTGAACCAGCTCTCATCGGCATCTTCCGTGGAATAATCCTTGTCTTCCCAGGCAGCACTGATAACAGAACTGGCCTTGGAATCAATAATAATCGACTGCGAAGCGCCCTTCTTGAACTTAGGAAGGGCTAAACCGAAAGCAAACTGTCCGCTTGCACGGAGGAAACCCTCGGGAGCCGGGCGCACCTGGAACATAGGCAGGGCTGCCGGGAATTTTATTTTGACATTTAATCCCGGAGGCATGGGAATAGGTTTCTCTAATGTGCCACCAATACTGGCTTGCAGGCTGACACCGACACTGAATTCCTCGCTGAAGACTGCTTTCACGAAGAAACGGCGATTTATCAACGCATTGATTTGATATACCAACCGAGCACCGACATTGATACCGACATCAACACCCACACTAATGCTGGTAGCATCGTTTGGCTTGTGTTCATACTGCAAACGACCGCCCCAATCTATGATGCTCAAGCCGTAATTTCCATCCCACTTCGGATGACGATTGTTTTGACGCAACCTACCGTCCGGCGTAAAGCCAGCAAGACGACGACGCACGTTGCCTTCATCATCTTTACCGACCTCCTCCACACTGATGAACTGATCAAAAATATCGGCAAAGTCGGTAAGGCGCTCTGTCTCGACAATCAACGTACTTCCCTGCGGCGTAACCCTCGTTACCTTGCCGCCGAAACCGCTGTCGCCGAACACATCGTCATCAAAGCCCACCAACACATTGCCCACAGCCGGGCGCATATTTGACGGAAGGTTGGTAAACGTCAAAGTCAGCCCATCAACCTTCGTCACATAGTCAGACATTCCCAATTCGTCCATGTGACGCAAATCCGAATTGTAGCGAATCTCCGGTTGCTGGAACACAATCGAGTCTATCGCAGCAAGCGGAATGCGATACAGCGAGTCAGCCGTCTGAATCTCCTGCACCACATACACCTCATGCTCTATACCATCCAAATCCAACTTGGAAACTCCCATTCGCTGCACACGGTCGAAGAAGAAACCCTCGAAATTACCGTCATTACAGAACACATAGAATGCGTCCTGTGCCGATAAAGTCGAAAAGGACATGAAAGCAACAAAAGCTATAACGATGCTTTTCAAATAGGAATCAAACCATTTCATAATATTCTAATAATAAAGGTTATACTCCCCGATAAACCTCAGGGAACATTCTCTATTCACGAAATAGCGAAACCAACCGACCGAACATCGGCAGATCTACAGAAAAAGAGGACAAAGTAAATACAAAATCGCGAAAGAACGCATTTCTAACACACTAACAACAAAAGGTACCCCTACCCTTCAAACAATCAATGCACACCCCACGATATGTATCAATATGAAATCATAGCGCAAAGATAAAGAAAAAAAACGATTAACAGCCAAATAAAAGCGAAAAATCTGCAAAAATTTTGTCTTTCCAACCAAAACCCAGAATTTATCCCCTTTGATTATCTCCCAGCAAGTTCCCATTAACTCATTTAACGTGAGTTCGGTATAAGAAAATCGTTAAAAAAATTGTAGGAGTGAGTTTTTATTTATAACTTTACATAGTGAAAATCAAACAGCTATAAACTAAAACATCACTCCTATGACAACTGCAAATTTAGTAGAAATCTATTGTATTTTTGACGATTTTTGTAAAATTTTTGAGCCAGAACTGAAAAAACATATGATAGATATGGATGGAAAGGCTCATAGGAATCGTCCCTGCCGTGCAACAGAAAAGAAAAAGCATGCCACGATTTCGCGTCACATTATTGAAATTTTGATATTTTTCAGCGCAAAACATACTCAATATAGAATAAATACCTAAATTTGCAATGTCGTTCCGACATTTGTCGGGATGACAATGACATAATTGGCTCAGCTGTCCCGAATCACCACCTCGAAGAAGTAGCCAAGCACTATTAAGAGTCTGTACAATAAAGTGCAGACATTTCTGCTAATAGTGCAAGTTTGTGGTGAACTTGGGATAGCGCAGGAATGACCTGCGCTTTTTTCGTGTCTTAATAACAACTATAATAATATGAATCACAAACTTTTCGAGAAACACGTTTTTCTACTTTTCTTGGCTCTCCTACCCATAGGATTGAGCGTCAATGCAGAACCCATCGAATTTGCAGATGATGAGGTCAAAGCCATTTGCGTGGCAAACTGGGACACCAACGGCGACGGCGAACTAAGCTATGAAGAAGCTGCGGCTGTAACCAGCCTTGAGAATGTATTTTGGGACAATGCAACCATTACATCATTCAATGAATTACAGTATTTCACAAATTTATACCATATTAATGATGCTGCTTTCAGCGGTTGCGAAAATTTAACTTCTATCACTATTCCTAACAGTGTAACATCAATTGGATCTGAAGCTTTTTACAACTGCAGCAATTTGACTTCTTTTGATTTTAACTACATGAGTATGCTGAGTACTATCGATCAAAGCGCATTCTATGGTTGCTCGAGATTGACAAGTTTCACTATTCCTAACTCTGTGTTAGAAATTGGAGAGAAAGCCTTCTATGGGTGTGGCATAACAAGTATCACTATTCCTAACTCTGTGTTAGAAATTGGAACCATGGCGTTCGCATGCACTGATTTGATAAGTATCGTCGTTGAAGATAACAACCCTGCTTATGATAGCCGTGAAAACTGCAACGCAATTATCAAAACAAACACAAACACGTTGGTTTCCGGCTGTGAGTATACAACCATTCCAAATAGCGTGACAACGATTGGATATGGGGCTTTTGCCGAAAGCAAATTGTCTTACATCACTATTCCCGAAAGTGTAACAACAATTGAAGGTTGTGCTTTTTATGGTTGCAGCAAATTGTATAACGTCTCTATTCCTAATAGTGTAACGACAATTGGAAACGAGGCTTTTAGAGGCAGCTATTTATCATATATCACCATACCTAAAAGCGTGACATATATAGGACTGTATGCTTTTACTTATTGCAGTAATTTAGGCTCCATTACAGTTGACATGGAAAACACTGTATATGATTCGCGTAATTACTGCAATGCTATTATTAAAACAAGCTCAAACACGTTGGAGCATGGTTGTCAAAACACAACCATTCCAAATAGCGTAACAGCTATTGGAACTGGTGCTTTTGGTGGATGTAACTTTATTACTTCCATCAATATTCCAAGTAGCGTGACAACGATTGGAGATTGGGCTTTTGCCGAAAGCAAATTGACCTCCATTGACATTCCCAATAGTGTAACAACAATTTCAGATTATGCTTTCTATAAGTGTAACAAATTATATTCTGTCAAAATCCCCAACAGCGTGGCATCAATAGGATCTAACGCCTTCGGTTTTTGTAGCAGTTTGACATCTGTAGTTTCAGAAATTACAGAACCTTATGCAGTTTATTTCTCATCATTTTATTATAACTCCAACAATTGCGTACTGACTGTGCCCTACGGAACACGCGATGCTTATATCGCTGCCGGTTGGACAGAAGATGTGTTCAAGGGTGGTGTTGTTGAGGCAGCTCTCGAGCCCATTAAAATAGTTATGGAAACTTCGTCCGGCGAAGCACGTAAAGCAATGGGTTACAGCAGCCAATATGGACTTGACTTCACGGACGTGACAGACGTCAAGGCTTATATTGCTTCGGGTTATACGGACGAAGGCGTTGTACTGCTCAGCAGAGTGAACATCGTGCCGCCATATACAGGCATCTATCTGACTACCGAGGACGCAGGCGTGACTGTAGAAGTTCCCGTTACATACAAAAACACATGTTATGCCAACTTGCTCTACCCTATAGTAACTGAACAGACGGTAGAACCTAACGTAACAGTAGGAGGCGTGGATTACATGACCTTTGCCGTGGGCGTGCTTGCCGGAAGCGGTGAAATGGGCTTCGTAAAACTGAACGCTTCAAGAACTATGGGACCGAATAAGTGCATACTGCGCGTTCCGGCAAGATACTACCCCACCGAAGCACGCAGCATGGGCGGATTCAAAATGATGTTTACCGACGAAGAAGCAACAGGTGTGGACCATATCTCAACCAACTCACGTACTGCCGATGACTGCTACGACTTGCAAGGACGCAAGGTGAAAGCAAACGAAATGAAACAAGGACTTTATATCATCAACGGCAAGAAAGTGTGGGTGAAATAAGAACAATTATGAACAATATCGAACTAAAACAACATATAATATGGAAAAGTATATAAAACCATCGTATATCACGCGCCTTTGCATCCTGTGTTCGGCATTTCTCCTTTCAGCCATTGGAGCAAAAGCGCAATCTGCCGGTAGTATTTCGTTTGCCGATGCCAACGTCAAAGCGCTTTGCGTGGCAAACTGGGATACCAACGGCGACGGCGAACTAAGCTATGAAGAAGCTGCGGCTGTAACCAGTCTTGGAAATGTATTTCACGGCAATACAACCATTACATCTTTTGATGAGTTGCAGTATTTCACTGGGCTGACGGCATTGGGATACAGTATGGACGGCTCCACCATGCTGAGCCCTGCTTACATACCCGATAATGCTGTTGCACTCCGCTTGCCGACATTCGAAGGCTGCACTAATCTGACATCTGTAACACTTCCTGAGAACTTAACTCGTATCGGCGCCAAAGTATTCGCAGAATGTAGCAACTTGACGTCCGTAACATCCATGATTGAAGTACCTTTCGCCTTCAGCAGCGATGCTTATAACGGAATAGCCGACAACTGCGTACTGAGCGTTCCCTACGGCACACGCAATGCCTATATCGAAGCAGGTTGGACAGAAGATGTGTTCAAGGGCGGTGTGGTAGAAGTTTCATCTGTCAATATCGTTATGGCAACAGCTGGAGGCGAAGAACGCGAAGCCATTGGCTACAGCAGCAAGTACGGACTTGACTTCACAGGCATAACAGACGTAAAGGCATACATCGCATCAGGATATACCGAAGACGGAGAAGTGCTACTCAGCAGAGTAACCATCGCACCGCCAAGAACTGGGCTGTTCATCACAACCGACAATCCGGGTGTGGCTGTCGATGTTCCTATCACCGAAAGAGACGTGTTCTATGCCAACATGCTGCAAGCCGTAGTAGAAGCACAGACCATAGCACCAAGCGAAACGAAGGATGAAGTGGAATACCTCAACTTTGCCGTCGGCGTACTTGAAAGCAGCAGCGAAATAGGATTCGTCAGAGTAAAAGAACCTACAACCATCGGTCCCAACAAGTGCATACTGAGCGTTCCGGCATCATACTACACGGCAGAAGTACGCAATAGAGGGGGATTCAAAATAGAATTCGTTGAAGACGAAACCACCGATCTGAAACATATCATCAACAATGCCGAAAACACCAAGAACTGCTACGACCTGCAAGGACGCAAGGTGAACGCAAACGACATGCAACAAGGCATTTATATCATCAACGGAAAGAAAGTATTCATAAAATAAAACGAAGAAACCATGAAAAAGACATATCAAAGACCCCACCTCGAGTTCGAAACCATGATGATGCAAGAATCCATGCTGCAAGCCTCACTGCCCGGAGGCAGTGCCGCAAGCGGTGAAGGAACCATTGACGACACCCGAGCCTACAAAGGAGGTTTCGGAGTAGATTGGGACGATTAAGCCCAATCAACCCCACTCTATAAAAGAGGGAGTGGAAAGTGAAGCGCAAAGGCTACTAAAACAGCCTTGCATACCGAGAGCAGATGCCACATACAGGCAATAACACAAAACAACTCGGAGCCTCCCCTATCCACTCCCTCCTTTTTTGTGCACACCAGCCCAATATCTACAACAACAGCCGGAGCATCCACAATCTCCACACGCAGAGACCAGTTTCTCATCGCGAAGAGAACAATATTTCACCGCGCAGAGACATCCGTCTCTTCACGATGAGAAAACCCCGACCCTCAAGTAAAAGCATTTTCAAGAAACCAATTGTAAGCCCTCTTGCGAAGGCTTACAATATCTCCAAGCACTACAACTTCTCAGACTATTCTGAGTACTCCGATTTTTCTGGTTATTCAAAGTTCATCGAGTACTCTGATTAATCCGACTATTCCAATCAATCAGATTATTCCGATCGCTCCGATAACAACAAAAAAGAGAGCTCCAATCACCTGTCCGGTTCTTGGAACTCTCTCTGTAAGGAGGCGGCTACCTACTTTCCCGCTTGCGCAGTATCATCGGCGTTACCGGGCTTAACTTCTCTGTTCGGAATGGGAAGAGGTGGAACCCCGGTGCTATAACCACCTGATAATATAACTTATGACTCTATCATACTAACACAACTGAAATAATGAAATCAAAAACGCTATCTTCGTTTTCGTCTTCGTTTTCGTCTTATACAAGCAACCAGCGAAAGTACAACTTTACACTAAGAACCTTCTTTGCCTTCTATATTGTTCTGTTCTCAATATTTCCTCACCATACAAGTTTCGGGCAATTAGTAGCACTCGGCTCAACATGTCGCCATGCG
>CAMVJO010000088.1 GCA_947167835.1 uncultured Prevotellaceae bacterium | reverse complement strand
CATCGATATGATGCAACATAGATTGTACTTGGCGGTTGGAACCTTCAGACAACATGTTATAAAAATAAGGAAAGAGATGGTTGGAACGGTAAGGCTCTTTTCTTACGGGCATTGCCAAACAGACGGGGTCACCTTGATAATCTATACCATAGGTAAACACATATTCTCTGGCATCGGTTTCTTGAAGAATGCCAGCTTCCATGTCGTGAACATAAACCTTACACTGTCTCATAGTCAAGTTGCTTGATGTTAATATCCATTTGCAGACCCAAAGTATCGAGTATCGTGAGCAAGGTGGCGAGCTGAGGATTACCCTCGCCTCGTTCAATCGCTACAACGGTATTAACAGCTACACTTGCCAGGTCAGCCAATGTTTGTTGGTTGATACCCAATTTTTTCCTTCTTTCCTTGATGGCATTCCCTATTTCCTGTTGTATCATAATCTCAATATATTGCGATTTCGGTGCAAAGATAAGCAATTCTTTTCAAATAATGACACGAATTCTCAATAAAATGCGATTTTGGACATAATTTACTATGAATAGCCATAATAATACGTAAAAATCACAACGCATTGCGATTTTTATTTATAGTCTCATCGTGTTGAGAATATTTTCTCATCGCGATGAAAAAACTTTATCATCACGAAGAGAAAATATTCTCAACGCGAAGAGAACAAGTTTGAGCGTGAGAATTATTGTCAGAATATTTACGCCCTGACAAGGGCAGAAGGAAATAGCTCAGGGCAACGCCCTGTGGTATTTATGCCAGTTCCCCGTTGTGCCACTCTGTAAGGACAAAAGAGTTATGCCTTTTCTATAAAAGATTTTTTTCAAGAATTTGAGCGCTCGGCTTTGCCGCTTTGCTTGCAAAGAATTTTTGCTTGCGCGCCAATGTCCGTAGGACAAATATTCTACATCTTCTTATCAATTCATAATTCTATAAATTCTCCAATTCTTGATTTTTTCTAGAATCAGAGGCCTCTATTCCACCATTTTTCGGGTTTCCCGAGAATTTACCCCCGATTAGCTCGGACTTATTATTTTTTAGCTCCGAGTTATTTTAATTTATCTCGGAGCTATTTTTTATTTGCTCGACACTATTTTATTTTTGCTCCGAGCAAAAAAAATAATTCTATAATTCAATTCTTGACTAGATAGTTTTTTCAAGAATTGGAGAATTAAACAAAAATTAAAAAGGCCGCAGGAAAGAATCCTGCGGCCTTTTCAAATGGTTTTGTATGTATTACGAATATATTATTCTTCGTCTTCGTCGTCACCCCAGAGGTTTTGACGTGTCAGGGCGTTGCTACCGTCCATTTCTGTGTCACGTAATACTACACTTGCGCAAAGCATGGAAGCGTGTTCCATTCCTTCAAAATAGAGTTCGGGGGCAATATAGTTCTTTTTCATAATGTTCTATTGTTTTTGCTTGATTATTTAACGAGAACTTTCTTACCGTTTACGATATAGAGACCCTTCTGAGCCTTTTCTACGCGACGACCGCTGAGATCGTAGATAGCGCCTTCGGTTGTGTTGAGCAGGTTGTTAATACCTGTCACACCACCTTCGCCAAAGTAGAATGCGCGGGCAGAAGTTTCGCCAGCAGGTACGTAGTATGCCTTCCAACTCTTCAAAGCACGGTCTGTAGCGCTCAATGGGAAGAAGCCTACGCCCTGTTCGTCCTTACCAAGGATGTAAGCGTTTACTTCAGCATCGATAGTTTCGCCACCAACGGCAACACCTGTGAGGAGGTTACCTTCAACTGTCACACCGTCAGTAACAACGGGCAGGTCGTATGTGCCGGCTACGTCAGCCTTCACAACAACTGGAGTATTGGCAGCAACCTTAGCCACAGATTCGAGTGTGAGGTAGTCGTTACCCTTAGAAGTTACGCCATTGAGAGTCATACCATCTACAGCCTGAACGCCAACGGGCAAGAAGAGGGTTGCATGGAGAGCTTCGCTAACTTCAACGGGGATTTCGGTAACAGCTTCGAGAGTGAATACTGTGTTAGCTGCTTCAGTACTGTTGTGGTCTACGATGTTAGGATAGTCACTGCTGGGAGCCCAAGCATAGAGCACCTTGGTTTCTTTAATTTCATTGTTACCGTTACCAGTATATTCTACTGCATACTTACCAGCTTCGATTGTAGATTCTCTGAATGTGAAGTTGTCAATGTTGGTGTAGAAAGAGCTACCGCTACCCATAACCTGATCAGCTGTTCCATAGCAATACAGTTTGTTGTTTACATAGAACATGATAGTATTAGGATCAGTTGCATCAGCTGTCAGCGTATTTCTCTGGCTGGTGCCCTGGCTGGTAGTCTTAGTTCCGTGTACATTGGTTACGTATGTGTTGTGAACACTCTTAATGCGGAATGCGCTGCCGTTAGCAGGAACATTGAGAGCAAGGTTGGCAATAACATTCTGCAGAATTGCAAGCTGTTCTGTCATAGTATCGAAATCACCACCTTCAAGAGCAGTTTGTCCAGCAGAGATAACTTGAGGAACAAGCGTTCCTTCGTTGTTTTTGTGAATTGCAAGATCTCCAACGAAGCCGTACTGACCATAATCAGAACCGAAGCTCATAGCGCTCAGAGTAGCAATAGCTGCTTCGAGTTCAGGAGCCAGATTTTCGGCATCTGTACCAACATTCGTTACACGCCATGTTGAACCGTCGTCGGTACGACCGGCTGTATTAACCCAGAAGCCTAAGTAACCGCTTGCGCCACCGTTTTGGTTCACATAGTAGTTTTCATAACCCGGGAGGAGCAATACGAAACCGTCGCTGTTAGGAAGAACTTCCCATCTTGTAACACCATCTCTCATGACAGCTGTCGGTTTTTCTGCGTTACTGATTGTTGCAGAACCAAGACCGAGAGTCTTGCTTTCGCCAGCAGCTTTGTTGTAGATAGCAATACCTGTGTATGGGTTACCCTCGAATGCCCACTTGTATTCGTTGGCATTTTGGTAATCAGAAGCAGGATAGTAAGGTTCAGAATCCTGAACACGAACATACTTAGAAGTACGGATAGTAGCCTTATACCATCTTGCAGAGCTGTAAGTGGTGAATGTCTCGAACGGCAGATTGAATACAGCCGTGCTGGTGAATACATTCTGTTCGTTGTCAGTACCTACGGTGAGAGCTTCACCCGGAGTAAAGGTTGTATAAATCTTAGTGTGAACGCTTGAAGGCATTTCGGTGATAGTCTGACCAAGAGTAGCGGGCTGAGGATCAGAAACCCAGAGCTCTGCACCGTTACCATCAACTACACGGTATGTAACTGTGTAAGTGGGGTGGAAGTAGTCTTCGAGCTTCTGGAGGATATCAGCTACCTTAGCAGGAGTCAGATCATCAACGGCACGTACGGTATATACGTTACCGTCATCGGCAGTTGTCCAAGAGTTTACTACAACACCGTTATCGCTGTCGTTCACATTGATACCATTGCCGCCCAACTTACCGAGGAAACGGTTGTTAGAGCCACCATATATCATCTGAGTGAGAGTCAAAGCAGCAGTAGGATCCTGAGATTCTGCACCGCCTGCAACGATGAAGGCATCGTCGTCAAGAGAGTAGAGGTAAAGGTTGTCTTCGTAGCTTACTACTGAGAAGTTACCAGCAGCTACACCAACGCGTGTAGATTTCAGTACGTTATCGCCAACACCGAGAGCACCACGGGGAGTAGTCAGGGTGTAAGCCTTGCTATTGCTGAGGTCTGTGAGGCTTGTTACGATACCAGTCTTGAATGTACGAGTAACTGTGATAGTAGCATTGTCGTCGCCTGTTTCACCTGTTACTGAATATTCATAGTCTGTGTTTGCAGTCCAAGCAGCAGGAACAGCCAAAGCGTCGTTTGCGAATTGCTTGATAACAGTCTTTTCAATTGTGGTACCATCGCTTTCTTTGAATACGTATGTGTTGAATACATAAGTAACTTCCTGTACCTGATAGAAAGCAAATGGGTGAGCGCTTGCCCAAAGTGCAATAGCATTATCGCCACCACCGTCGTTACCGTTCCAGCATCTTGCGTTACCGCTGGCGCTTTCATCACTAACTGTGAACACTTTGTTAGCAGCTGAGATATTTGCGTTGGCACATATGGTACCATCGTGATTAAGAGAGTTTACGTTTGGTTTTGTTTCTGTAGATGTCATCCAAGGCTGAACAGTCCAAGCTCTTGCAGCAGAAGAAGAAGATACCAATGCTCTCAAATTAGCATTGCTACCACCATTGATGTAGGTGCCAGATGATTTGTTCTTGAAATAGAACTTACCGTCGCCTGCATCTTCGGCTACCCACCAGTAAGCATCATCATTAAATCTGTCTGTATTTGCTTCAAAAGAGAGAGGTCTTGTCTGCTGGCTTGAAAGCTTTGAAGAGTTTGCAGCATAGTAGAAACCATAACGGTTTTGAGTACCATCCACAGTTGTGTTGAAGATAGCGTAAGTTTCACCAGCTACGACAGATGCCTGACGAACAAGACCGGTCTCTACATACTTGGCCTTAACTGTGCGTTCTACGTTTACGGTGCAGTCTGTGCTTCCGATAACGTCAGATGTGTTGTAGTCATATACCGAAGTATCCCAAGATGAAGGGAATTCTACAGCGCTATTGGCATTCTGAGCCTTAACAACGCGATCTACTTCTTCACCGCCTTCTGTCAGGACATAAGTTACTTCTACAGTAGAGCTCATGTCTGCCAAAGTCACTGTGAAATAAGTGAAGTAAAGGGCATTACCCTTGTTGGCTGTCTGAACTGTGAAAGATGTAGAGCTCTTGGCAATGTCTGTAACTACCAATTGAGTTCCGATTGTAGAACCACCAGGACCAACGTTAGCCACAGCGCTACCGCCTTCAGCAGGAGTCACAGTGTGAGTTGCTGTTGAAGTGTTAGCCTTCATGTACATAGAATATCCTGTGATAAGATATCCGGTCGGAGCTGTAATAGTCACCGTGTGTACACCTGTGTTAGGCGTTGTTACACTGAAGCATGACTTATAGCCATAGCCTGGAGCAAAGTTTAACTCTGTATTACCGATAGTAGCTGTACTACTGGTAATAGTCACACCAGCCACACCGGATGCTTCACTTGATGTAAATACGTTGCTTGTGATGGTTCCGTATGTAGTCTGGAGCACATCATGATCGGCAACTTTCACATCAATAGCCTTTACTCCGCATACGCTGAGAAAAGCAAAGAGGAAAAGTAATACTTTCTTCATTTGAGTGTTAGTAAATTAGTTAATAATAAATTTAGTTAATAATATGATATTCTTTATCATCTACGCATAAATCGGAGCAAATATAATAAATAAAAATCAAACAGACACACATTTGTATCTTTTTTTACAATTATGGGGAATATTTTAAACAATTTGTTTGGTATTTGCAACACGTACTTTCCTTTTGCATATAGATTTCAAGAGAAGTTTTGCGAAATGGACGAGAGATTCGGAAACGCTCCATTTTTTTGATTTTCTCTTCGCTTTGAGGAACCAGATTTTTTTGGGGGGATTATAAATAGAATCCTAAACAAGAAATTATAAATTAAATTTCAAGGGCGAAGCCCGCCCAAAAGTAGTGGTCGCCTATCGGCTCAATTATTTTTTTCAAGAATTCGAGCGCTCGGCTTTGCCGCTTTGCTCTGCAAAGAATTTGAGAATTTTCTTTTCAGTGAATTGTCAAAGAATAAGAGAATTAAGCATGGATGCGCGATAGCGAAAAAAGAATTCTTTAATTCTATCACTTCTTGACTGGATTTATTCTATCTCGAATTGGATTCGAGAATTATATCAATATCCGTTGTATCCGTGTCCTCCGTGTTCGTTTTATTCACCACGAATCGGACGGATTAAACGGATAATCCTTTATCGTACAAAACGTAATCATTACGCCTCGAAGAGGCAGAAGTAAATAGCCCAGGGCAACGCCCTGTGGTAATCATGGCCACCCATTTGTGTCGTCCTGAAAGGACAAAAGAGTTATGCCTTTTCTATAAAAGATTTTATTTCAAGAATTAGAGAATTTGAGAATTTCCTTTCTATTGAATTGTTGAAGAATAAGAGCGCTCGGCTTTGCCGCTTTGCTTGCAAAGAATTTTTGCTTGCGCGCCATTGTCCGTAGGACAAGTATTCTACATCTTCTCATTAATTCATAATTCTATAAATTCTCCAATTCTTGACCTCTAATTATTAATTATAATATGTACGAAGAGTTACGTCTTTTGCCACCTTCGGGGCGCATATTGTGGTGGAATATTCCTACCTAGGGCGTTGCCCCAGACTATTATCTTGTTGCCTTTTCAAGGCGTTTCTCTAATTCTACCAATTCTTGACTGGATAAAAAAAGAAGAAGGCCACAGGAAAGGAATCCTGCGGCCTTCTTCAAAGTATCTTAAGGATTGTCCTGGATTATTTCACGAGGACTTTCTTGCCGTTCAAGATGTAAAGACCCTTCTGAGCCTTTTCTACACGACGGCCACTGAGGTCGAAGATAACGCTATCGTTAGCTTTGGTTACCTTGCTCAGACCGGTTACGTTAGAGAAGTAGAATACTTCTGCTTCTGTTTCTTCAGCAGGAACATAGTATGCCTGCCAGCTCATCAGATTGCGAGCTTCAGCATCCATACGGAAGAAGCCTGCGCCGAGGTCGTCACTACGGAGAACGTAAGCGTTTACTTCTGTGCTGACTGTTTCGCCACCGCGGGCAACACCTGTGAGAAGGTTTTCTTCGGGTGTCTCGCCATCGGCAACAACGGGCAGATTATATACACCTGCTACATCGGCCTTCACAACAACCGGAGTATTAGCAGCTACCTTGTCCATGCTGTTAAGAGCAAGTGTGCCATTGCCATTTGAAGTTACGCTGTTGAGGGTAACGCCTTCTACAGCCTGAACACCAACGGGCAAGTACAAAGTTGCATAGCGAGCTTCAGAAACTGCAACGGGGATTTCGGTAACAGCTTCGAGGGAGAAGAGTGTATTGGTGGCCTCTATACCGTTCTGGTCAGCCTTGTTGGCATTGGTATCACTGGGACCCCATGCATAGAGGTAACGACGAACACCGCTGCCGGGGAGGAAGCGAACATTATACTTACAAACATCACTTGCAGCGCCTTCGAAACCAAATTCAGTAACGGTGCTTGCATCACCACGACCCTTGAAGGCTGCACCTGCGTTGTAGTTGTAGAGCACACCGTCAGCATAGAACCAGATAGTGCTGGCATCAGCATCTGTCTGGAAGAGATAACGGGCACTGCTGCCTTCGCCTGAAACATTACCGGTGAGGTAAGTGTCGTGTGTGCTCTTAATGCGGAAAGCACTGCCGTTCACAGGCAAATTCAGAGCAAGGTTTGCAGCGATATTCTGAACATTTTCCAAAGCAGTGGTCATTCGTGCATCGTCTTTGGCGTCAAGTGCGCTCTGTGCCTCACTGATAATACCGGAAACATACACAGATTCCATTCCTTTGTAGTCGGCATATTCACCTGTAAAGCCAAACTGACCGTAATCTGAGCCATAATTCTTACTATTCAAAGCAGCAATAGCGGCTGTAAGGTCAGCAACAAGCTGATCGTGGGCAGAAAGTATTTCTTCCAAACGCCATGTTGAACCGTTGTCGTTGATAGCAGCAGAATTCACCCAGAAACGGAGTGTATTAGCGTTGTCATTGATGTAAGCATTGCTTGCCCAAGCTTCGTCAAGGAGGAGGAAGCCGTCAGAATAGCCAACACCCTGCTGGATAGTCCAGCGCTGAACACCGTCACGCATGACTGCGATGGGATAATTGCCGGCATCAACTGTGGTAAGGGTCATGTTTTCGCCCGTAGCCTTGTTATAGACAGCAATACCTGTGTAGGGATTACCCTGGAATGCCCATTTGTATTCATCAGAATCGGCATAAGAAGTATTAGTGGGATAAGGTTCGGTTGAACTGTCATACTTCAGTTGCTTGGTGCCACGAAGTGTAGCCTTATACCATGTAGCATCTTCGAAAGAAGTAAACGACTTGAACGGCAGATTGAAAGTAGCCGTGCTGGTGAATACATTCTGTTCGTTGTCAGCGCCTACGGTGAGGGCTTCACCCGGAGTAAAGGTTGTATATTCCTTGCTGTGCAGAGTTGAAGGCATTTCGCTTACAACCTGGCCGAGAGTGGCGGGCTGAGGATCAGAAACCCAGAGTTCTTTGCCGTTAGCATCAACTACACGGTATGTAACGGTGTAAGAAGGATGGAAATAGTTCTCGAGTTTAGTCTCGATAGCGGTAACATCAGCAGAAGAAAGGTCGCTGACAGCCTTAATCAGGTAGGTATTACCCGGGTCGGCTGTAACCCAATTGTTTACTACGACACCATTGGTAACACCTGTGATGTTGATACCGTTAGTGCCCAACTTGCCGAGGAAAGTAAAGGTACCGTCCTGTTTTACGAGGCTCAAAGTTGTAGTAGGTTCGTCAGATTCAGCACCTGTACCTACGATGAACTTTTCATCATCGAGGCTATAGAGATAATAGTTTTCTTCGTAATAAACGATAGAGAATGTTCCAGGTTCTGTAATGTCGCCAAGATAAGTAGAAGCCAGTTTATTGTCGTTTACACCGAGAGAACCGCGTTCTGCTGTCAAAGTATATGCTTTGCCATTGCTCAATTCGCTCAGAGCTGTAACGATACCAGCCTTTACGGTACGAGTAACAACAACTTCGCAGTCTTCTTCACCAATAGTTCCTTCTACGTTGAAGTCATACATCGAAGTAGAACCGAAAGTGCTGGGAATAGCAACTGCGCTATTGGCATTCTGAGTAACTACTGTGCGTGTCACTTCCTCACTGCCTTCCATAAGGATGTAAGTAACGTCCACAGTTGTAACTACCTCAACTTCATAAACGGCATAGGGGTGTCCGTTTGACCATGTAGCGAAGCAGTTGTCACCAGTCTTGTTCCAGTTGTTACCGTTCCAGTACTGGCTGCCGTTGTAAATGTACACCAGATTCATATCTGCTGTAATGTCAGCTTTCTGGGTATAGGTACCATCGTCGTTGCGTGTCTGTACATTACCTACTGAAGGACATTCTACGAAGTTGGCGATAGTAAATGTACCAACCGATGAACCACCTGCAGTTGTCAGTTCATACTGATTAACTCCTGCGGCTTCAGCAATTTTGAAGAGGTAGGGAGAGGTGGCTTCTGTCACCGTAAATGTTGTAGGCACGGCACCGCCGTAAGTCTTCACACTGCCATCAAAATAGATAGCGCCCCAACGGTTAGCATACGAGCCACCGCTATAGGCTGTGTTGAAGATCATATACAGCTTTTCCGAGCTGAAAGATGTCGTACGGCTTGTGGGAGCATAAGCCGTAGATTTAGCACTTGCTCCTGCTACAAAGAGCATAAAGAGCACGAAAAGAGTAAAAATCTTTTTCATTTTGTTGTTAGTAAATAAGTTAATTATAAAGTAAGATTACTTGTTATGTCACTATTACTTAGTCGTTTAAGTTTTGGGACTCTAAAAGAAAAACTTTCAGGACGCCCGAAACATCTTTTCATCTCGGCATATCGCAAAAAAACGTGGCAAATATAATGATACATAATGACATAACCATCATTTTGTTATTTTTTTTACAAAACCGCAGGACGCTATTAAATATATAATAGGTGTTTTGCTACATTGACTTGCCTTTCAATTTGATTTTTATTACGAGTTTTTTCTGAAAATGCCTGACATTGCAAAAAAATGGGGATTTAATTAGTCTTGTCTGATTTATTTTCTACTTTTGCATACCGTTTACTCCTGAAAAAAGAACTTTAGGGTTGTTCTAAAAATTAGACTGTTTTGATTTGCTTACACTCTCTATACGTTTGTTCCTGCAACCCGCAGAGTTTCACCCTACGGGGCAGATAACAAACAGAGTGTGCGCGAAGAATTCAAAGATTTTTGAGTGATTTTGTTTTTAGTTTCGCAGAAGCATAGTCTTCTATGGTTCAAGGAATTAAAGACAAAAGTGCCAAAAAGAATGAAAAAGCATACAGACCAAACAAGACTTCCCTATAATTATAAACTAATTTTCAGAACAACCCTTAACATATAAACAACAAAACACAAAGAAAGATGAAAAAGATTGTAATCATGCTTATCGCAGTGGTATTTGTCGCTGCAAACGCAAAGGCTCAGGATACCGGCAGTCACTGGACTTTTAACACACGTGCCTGGACAACTAACTACTTCACTTGCGCCCTCTACACGTTGGCAGCAGAAGGTGTTACGGACTTCCTCTTCAAAGGCAGCCAGAAGGATTCCATTCATGCCGAGCGCATCATTCCCAAATGCGACCTGGTGTTCCCCATCGGCATGGGAAAGAAAGGTTTCGATGCTGTGGGCGATATTTACGGCCCATACCACCGTGCTTTCGGCAATCCTATCAAACATATCGGCGACTATGGCATCGGTCTTGACGCATCATACAAGAGAGGCGTAGTAGGTATTTACGCCGGAGCCTATTTCAAGAGTCAGGAAGTGGTGTTTAAGTCTGACGACCGCAACATCCGCGCATTCTATTTCCAACCCCGCGCAGGACTTATCTTCGGAAAGAGTCAGCATCAGTTCGAGGCCGGAGTTTATTACGATGTCGTAACGGGTTGCGGTGGCGATAAAGGTGGCGTAGATCGCGATATGCTCAATGGTGGCTTAGGTCTTGACTTCGCCTTCTCGAGTACCCAGAAAGATGGCAAGGCAAAGACTCTGATTGAGTTCTCTATGCCTTTACACAACTTCTTCAACAAGAACAATCCCGCCACACAGGATTTCACACGCAAGGTGGGCTACATCATGCTGACACAGCGCATCTTCTTGTAAGAAGAAATCTCAGACGAAGGGAACTTTCCCTCGCATTATCATTCTCTAATTCCCCGCTTCTTGGTTCTATTTTTTCAAGAAAGCGGAGAATTAGAGATTTTTTTTGACTTTTAGATTCAATTTTCTTTACAGTCAAGAATGGATAGAAGAATTTAAGAATTTTCCGCTTTCGCGCATAGTCTCTCATATTTCAATTCCCTAATTCTTCTATGTTGCTATCCAAATAATTGGAGAATATTTATGTTTTATTAAC
>CAMVJO010000087.1 GCA_947167835.1 uncultured Prevotellaceae bacterium | reverse complement strand
AATGCAAAATTACAACATTATTTTCAAATTACATGCTTTCTAATATAAAAAGTGTGATATTTAACATTTTTATATGTTTTCTACTATAGTTTTTTAGTTTTTTCGGTTATTTGAAGTTAATCCGTTCGGTTGTTTGTGACGAAGCTTTATATTTTTTTGAGATCTTTTGCAAGTATATTTTTTAAGAAGTCTGCGTAACACAATTGATTTGATTTTAATGGTATTTTAAGCCTTTCTTTTATTTCAACTCTTTCTTATAAATTATAATAATCAACTCAACTTTCGGATATGTTTTATTAATCAAGAATTAGAGAATTAGAGATTTTCTATCTTTTGCAAAGCAAAAGACATTCTTTTTATTCTCATCAATTCATAAAGACAGCGTATTGCATATTGAGAATAATTCTCCAATTCTCTAATTCTTGATAGAAATAAATTACTTGACAGACAACAAGTTGTTTACATCCGAAACTTGAATAATCAAAATAATCAGACTATTTCCAACTCTGGTAGTATCACAGGTTCTTCACGATGCTCATTATGAAGGAACATGCAGTAATATATAGGAAGATAGGTGGCTCCCTTTTTCTTAAATATCTCTCGTTTGTTAGAAAAAACGAAGGCGCGATGTATGCCATATTCCGGATTTTCGAGGAACTTTGAGAGTGCGCTGTGCTCGGTATAGTCTTTCCCCGACTTTATCTCCAATGGTAATACCGTTAGTTGGTCATAGTCATCTATTAAGAAATCAACTTCACCCTTTTTCTTATTATCATAATAATGGAGTTTGAAGCCATGTGCCGCCAATTCCTGGGCAACGGCAGACTCATACACCGTTCCAAGGTTAATACTCTTGATGTCTTGAAGGACGGCGTTCACATTCACCCCATAAAGGAGGTTGGTCAGCAGTCCTACATCATTCAGGTAAAGTTTTACGAGGCGTTTCTGTTCTGATTCGGCAAGGGGAAAACGAGGATTACTGATAGCAGATACTTCCAGAGCTACACCTGAATTAGTCAGATATTCAAACTCATCTGTATAATCATAGAAAGTTTTTCCCTTCTTGTCTTCAATATCTTTATATACGATGCGTTTCTTCTTGTTTTCCAGATTGCTAGGAATTAGGTCGTATATCTTGCGTATCTTCAACTTATGTTCTTCGTCATACTGAGAAGCATCGATGCGATAAAGGTTGTGTATATCTCTATGGGTAGCCCTGACGCGAACCATATTTCTGTCCGCAAGATAATTATTGATAGCTTCGGGAAGCCCTCCGATAAGCAGGTAGTATTGGAAGCGTTTCAAAAGAACATTGTGCGTACTCTCGTCCAAAGCCTCCTTACGGAGATAACTCTGCCTAATGTTCTCTATCCATTCCTTGCTGATGCCTGTAGCCCATAGGAACTCCTCAAAATCGAGTGGATACATCTGCTCTATTGTCACACTGCCGATTGGAACTGATGGTGTTTCCGATAGGGCAACACCTAATTGAGAACCACTTGCAATAAATCTATAACGCGACTCCTGATTGAGAAACTTCAGCATTGTCATCAAATGGGGGTAACTCTGAATCTCATCCAAGAAAATTAGCGTATCGGTTTTGTCACCTAAAGGTTTGGGGTAATAATTGCCTAAACGCATATAGAGGTCGTTAGTCGTATGTACATCAGCAAAGACCTGATCACCTTCCTTGTCTTCTTTCAGGTTGATTTCTACGAAATGCTTATATAGCTTTTGGCCTACATAACGGATAAGATAAGATTTCCCTATCTGTCGCGCACCATTTACAAGAAGAATTTTATTAGTTTCTTCCGTAAGAAAGCGCTCCAGAAATTGTGTAAATTTACGTTCAAGCATCGTTCTTTTGTTTAATACCGATGCAAAAATACCATCTTTCCTTCACTCTGCAAAGGAATAATCCACTTATTCTATATTTTTAACTGTATTTTTACCAACTTATTCCGTTTTTTAAGTATTAAATTTACCCACTTATTCGTTTTTTCTATTCAGTAAAAGACAAAAAAACTTCAAAACATATATAATACTTAGGGAGCTGATAAATAGGCTATATTTATTTAAGGTGAGTTCTAAAAATTAGGTTTTAAAGTTTTGTGAAGCTTTTTTGGTCTGTATGCTTTTTCAATCTTTTTGGCGCCATTGTCTTTAATACCTTGAACCATAGCTCGCTATGCTTCTGCGGCATTAAAAACAAAATCACTCAAAAATCTTTGAATTCTTCGCGCACACTCTGTTTGTTATCTGCCCCGTAGGGTGAAGCTCTGCGGGTTGCAGGAACAAACGTATAGAGAGTGTAAGCAAATCAAAACAGCCTAATTTTTAGAACAACCCTTAAGTTATTTACTTCGTAACCTTACATCTTTTTGAGGTTTCCCGCAAGTGTTTTTACCAAAAGACTACTTAAACAAAAGGGTTGAGTCTGACAGTATTTTAAGAAAAGAACCTACCTTTTCCTGCGTGGTCGTGCTACTGAATAATGGGCTTTATCATCACAAATACGAAAAGAAAGTTGTATTCCTTTTCGCATTTGCTTTGTTTTGCCTAAATTTGCAGGCAATTAAAGGAATAACAGGTCTTATGAGTAGCAGAGAGTGTTTAAGAAAGTTTACCCCGAATCTCTTTTGGGATGCGGATCCTTCGTTGTTGTCGATGGATGCTTCTCCGGCTTATATTATCCAACGTGTTTTGGAATATGGCCAGATGAATGATTGGCTGCTTATCAATCAATACTATGGACTTGACAGAATCGTAGAGGAATGTAAACAGTTGCGTACGCTCGATCCTGTTTGCCTGTCTTTCATTACTACTATATCACATACAAAGGAGGAGGATTATAGATGTTATCATTTCAGACAGTTCTGCCCGACACCTTGGAACTCTTAAGGCGAATCGACCTTTACAACAATAATCTTTTACGGTAATATACTGCTTAAGGGTTGTTCTAAGAATTAGTTTAAAATATTGGGAAGTTCTTTTATGGTCTGTATGATTTTTCAATCTTTTTGGCGCTTTCGTCTTTAATTCCTTGAACCATAGCTTGCTATGCTTCTGCAAAATTAAAAACAAAATCACTCAAAAATCTTTGAATAATCAAAACAGCCTAATTATTAGAACAACCCTTAAATAATCATTACTATATTTTACTACAATGAAAAAAGTATCTATTTTGAAACGAGTATTGGGCTTTGCCTTCGTGATAGTAATGCTGATGTCGTGCAACTCATCTAAGTTGCAGGAGACGGTGGATGCTGCCAACGAGAAATGCCCTTACGAACTGGGGCAACTGGGAAAACTGAACTCGGTAGTGCTGGATAAGGAAAACGTAGTGTTCAACTACGAGGTGAACGAGGACTGTTTCTCGCTGGATTCACTGAAACTGGGTGAGCAACTGGCGCAGAGTCTGGTAAAAAACCTCTTGGCAAACCCCGATAACGACACGAAGGAATTACTTGAAGTCATGGTAAGCCAACGTGTGGGACTGAAGCACGTATTCAACGGCAACAAGAGCGGACGCCGCGTGGAAAGCCTCATCGAAGCCGAAGTATTGAAGGTGCTTATCGGAACAGAGAAGTCTGTAGCCCTCGACAATGTAGATAATCTGCCCAAGGCTGTGGTGGATTCCACGGAGGCTACCCTGCAAAAGGAACTGGACGAGGCAAATAGGCTCTGTCCGCAGGTACTTGGTAACGGTATGACCTTAGAAAAGGTAGAACTGGAAGGCAGTTACATCGTATATCACTGCGCTCTTGACGAGGATGTGCTCACTATCAAGGCCGTGGAGAAGGATGCGCAGAATGTGAAGAAGACTATGCTCACGGCGCTCCCGAAAATCAGGCAGTTCAAGGCACTCTGTCAGGCACAGCAGAAAGGTCTCATCTATCGCTACCGCGGTTTGAAGAGCGGCAACACCTTCGGCATCGTTATCACTACCGCAGAGATGAAATAATCAAGTTCTTTTTTAGGGTAGTTCTAAAAATTAGGTTTTAAAATTTTGTGAAGCTTTTTTTTGGTCTGTATGCTTTTTCAATCTTTTTGGCGCCATTGTCTTTAATTCCTTGAACCATAGCTTGCTATGCTTCTGCGGCATTAAAAACAAAATCACTCAAAAATCTTTGAATTCTTCGCGCACACTCTGTTTGTTATCTGCCCCGTAGGGTGAAGCTCTGCGGGTTGCAGGAACAAACGTATAGAGAGTGTAAGCAAATCAAAACAGCCTAATTTTTAGAACAACCCTATAGTCTCATCGCGTGGAGAAAATATTCTCATCGCGATGAAAAAACTTTATCATCACGAAGAGAAAATATTCTCAACGCGAAGAGAACAAGTTTGAGCGTGAGAATTATTGTCAGAATATTTACGCCCTGACAAGGGCAGAAGTAAATAGCTCAGGGCAACGCCCTGTGGTATTTATGCCGTCCTGTAAGGACAAAAGAGTTATGCCTTTTCTATAAAAGATTATATTTCAAGAATTAGAGCGCTCGGCTTTGCCGCTTTGCTCTGCAAAGAATTTTTGCTTGCGCGCCAATGTCCGTAGGACAACAATTCTACACCTTCTTATCAATTCATAATTCTATAAATTCTCCAATTCTTGATTTTTTCTAGAATCAGAGGCCTCTATTTCCCCATTTTTCGGGCATTCCGAGGAACTACCCCCGATTACCTCGGACTTATCATTTTTTTACTCCGAGCTAATTCATTTTTTCTCGGAGCTATTTTATTTTTTCTCGGAGCAAAAGAATAATTCTCAAACTCTAATTCGAGACCAGAAAAAATAGTCAAGATAGGACAAAAAGAAAAAGAGGAAGTGTCGTTTCGGACATTTCCTCTTTCTTTCTGATTGAGTGCAAATACGGATTATTTGCGCAAGCCAAGAGCTTTAACGATAGCACGGTAGCGTTCGATATCCCTCTCCTTGAGATAGCGGAGCAGGGCGCGGCGCTTACCTACTAACTTAACGAGTGCTCTTTCTGTGGTATGATCTTTACGGTTTGCCTTTACGTGCTCCGTCAAGTGGGCAATACGGTAAGAAAACAAGGCGATCTGACTCTCTGCAGAACCAGTATCCGAATTAGACTGTCCGTACTTGCCAAAGATCTCTTTCTTCTTCTCAGAATCTAAGTACATGATGTTGAGATTTTTGAAATGAAATAATGATATAAATTGTTTGTTGCGCTTTTTAGCGGGTGCAAATTTACGGCGTTCTGCCGAAACAACCAAATTTTCTCACTCTTTTTTCGTTAGAATGCCTCTGATAATTAGTTATTTCCCGGATTCATGCTTGATGACGGCTACATAAATTAGTAAAAGCACGTTCATCATCAATGCGTAGATGATTGCGGGAATGGCTATCGTCTCGTTGTTGAAAACGACAGGGCTGCATGCTACGGTTATGGCTTGTGCCGCATTTTGCATCCCTACTTCTATGACGATGGTGCGCCTTTCTGTCTGTTTCAGACGGAATACTACGGACAATAGTGCTCCCATCATCATGGCGCTCAGTATCATTATTGTGGTACTTAGGCCCAGTGTGACGAACTCGCGCATAATGGTTTCCCTATGCTGGAGGAAAAAGACTAAGGCGAGGAACATCAGGGCGGGGAAGGCGCATTTCTTCAGAATACCATGTATCTTCGCAGCCCATACCGGACGCTTCAAGGCCATAACGAGGCCCAAAACGATAGGAATGCCCATCAAGACGATATTTTGCATGAGCAGGTTCATCACAGGCAGGGAGACCTCTGTGCCGGTGCCGACACTCTGTGTGGTCCAAGCCATGATCAGGGGAACGGTGAAGAGGGTGATGATGCTACTCAGGGCTGTCAGCGTGACGGAGAGGGCTATGTCGCCACCGGCAAGCATGGAAAAGACATTACTTGAACTTCCGCCCGGGCTACATGCTATCAACATGGTACCGATGTAGAACAACGGGGCGAGATGGAAGCCTTCTGAAACTGCCCAGGCGATTAACGGGAGCATTACTAACTGTCCCAATAATCCTGCTGCTACGGGAAGCGGACGATGCAGGATGAGTTTGAAATCGGCAGGCCGTAACGCCAGACCTAAGTCGAACATCAGGAGTGTCAGTATGGGAAGTACGATGAATATGGTGTTCATGTTTTTCTGAATGTGGGGTTGTAATGGTTTTTATAGCAACTCTCAAACAATGAGGACAGACTATGTCAGAATGCGAACTGGAATTGTGTGATCCATTGACGGGTGTCGATGCCTACATCGCGTTTGCCATATACAAATTGAGTGGCGATGCGGCATTGACGCCATAACCAGTATTGCAGACCTACGGTTGTGTTGTGGCTCATGGTATGAACGGGCAGCAACTGGCGTTCGGCCTTCGTGAGTGCGGTGTTACGACACAGATAGTCATAGTTTAGCACTACGTCCAATTTGGGTAATGCATGCCACCAGCCCTCAACATAGAAGGCGCGGCTCTTTACGTCGCGATTCCAACCCAGTGTGAACTCGCTTCTCAAGTCGAAATATTTGTTTTTCCACTCCGTTCCGGCACTCCAACGCAGGCGGCGATAGTTTTCACCCATCATCACATCACCATAGGGCGAGTTGGCCAGCGCATGTCCGTGTCCCCAGATGAAAGACGAGGTGAGTTGCCAGTTCTTGTAGGGAAAGACTTGCAGCATCCCTATCAAATCCTTTGCACTATTGTTGTCGCGCTGGTTCAGTCCTGCTCCATTGAAGACACCCAGACTGTAATTCAGCAGATGATGATGGTCTTTCATACGGAAGGCGCGTCCCGTAATCATGGCTCCTACATCACGTCCAACCATGTTGCCTTGTAATACATCGCCGGCGATGCCTGACATATAACGTGTGCCTTCCGTCATGTTTACTACGCCCAGAATGGTGGGGATGTAGATATTTTCAAGCATAAACGGCTGCTTGAATTGTCCCACGCGTACTTGCAAGGCATCGCAGGCGCTCCATTCCAGGAAATATTCGTGCAGACGGCGGTCGGCTCGGCTTGTAGCGACATCCAGCATGACCATAGCGCGAAGATGTTTACCCACCATAGCATTACCTATGAGCATTACGCGTTGTATCTGGAAGTCGTTCACATCGCCGTCGATATTTGAGGTCTGATATACGCTTTGTGCATAACCATTCAGCACCAAGGAGAGTTTATCGGCAACGGAAATTCCCAGAGGGTCGGTAGAAACCTTCACACTATCGGGCAAGGCGGCTCGAAGTGGCAGGGAAATCGCGCACAATAGGCAAAGGACGGTAGAATATATGATATTTTTCATGGTAGTGTACTTTATATTGCAAGTTTAAGGTCTGTGGTTTTGTTTGTTTCGTACATTTCTTTTCAATTCTCTAATTATAGGCAGAAAATCTATTGTCAAAAATCGAGATGATTAGAGCATCGCCTTGAAAAGGCTCTGAGACAATAGCCCAAGGCGCTACCCTATGTATGTTTATCCCCGCCCTATATGCGCCCCGAAGGTGACAAAAGATTTATGATAAGATTTCCTTTTGTCCTTTCAGGACGACACAAATGCGTGATGCCATATTTCCCCAGGGTGATGCCTGGGCTATTATCTTATGCCCCTATCGGGGCGCTATGATGCTTCTCAAAATATTTGTAGAGCAAGGCGGTAAAACCGAGCGCTCAAAGTCTGTTGAAGATGTAGGACTTCTCAAAAAAGATGTGGGACATCTTGATGAAGATGTGGCACTTCTCTGAAAAGATAAAGCACCTCGTCATGAAAACAAGGTGCTTTGTAAAGGGATGTTCTATAAATTACGTTTTTAAGAAACTGGTCTCTATTTTATTCTGCTTGTTTTTGAAATCTTTTTGCCGTCTTTAGCTTTAATTCCTTGAACCGTAGCTCGCTACGCTCCTTCGTCATTAAAGGGTAGTTCTAAAAATTAGGTTTTAAAATTTTGTGAAGCTTTTTTTGGTCTGTATGCTTTTTCAATCTTTTTGGCGCCATTGTCTTTAATTCCTTGAACCATAGCTTGCTATGCTTCTGCGGCATTAAAAACAAAATCACTCAAAAATCTTTGAAAAATCAAAACAGCCTAATTTTTAGAACAACCCTAAAGCTAAATCCAATCAAAATCTAAACAAAAACAATGCAGCCTAATTTATAGAACATCCCTAAAAGATATCTAAGGTATTTTGCAAGGATACTTACACCTTTTTCTCTTTATGTCGTTTGCGTAGTATCTTCTGTCGCGGCAGCATCGTTTTGCAACTCTTCGTGCTTGTGTTTCCAGCGTTTATGACTCCAAAGCCAGTATCTCGGTTCGGCTTTGATCGTCTCTTCGAGCAGTTGCATATAGCGTTCAGAGAGTTTATATTCCTCAAAACTATTTACATCGTCGGTAATAAACCGCATGTGACACTCGTAATATCCGCGCTTAGGCCTTCTTATTTCGCCATAATAGATAGCAGCATTTATCTTTTTGGCAATACGCTCGGCACCCGTGAAAATGGGCGTGTCCTGATTCAGGAATTCCATCCAGTCGTGGATATTCTCCCGTTTAGGCGCTTGGTCGGCCAACACGCCAATGATCATTTTCTGTCCCTCGCGACTGATTTGCACCAGACGTCGGTAAGCAGAATTTTTCTCAATATTCTCGGATTTGAATCGCGAGCGCAACTTGAAGAAAATCATGTCCATCAACGGATCGTGAATGGATTTATATATTTGTCCCGTATGTATTCCCTCGCTGAAAAGGGGTAACGAGGACATCCACTCCCAGTTGCAATAATGTCCCAGGTATAAGAACACGATATCGTGGTCTTCCAACGATTTCTTGACGCGCTCCAAACCATACATGTGCATGCGGCGTCTCATTTCCTTCTCGCTGATGGTGAGTAGCTTGAGGCTTTCGGTGGCATAGTCGCAGAGGAAGTGGAAGAACCCTCTCTCTATGACATGCAGTTCGTGTTCCGTTTTGTCAGGGAAGGAATTACGGATGTTTTGCTTCACTATCTTGCGCCGATAACCGCGGAAGAACGGACGCAATATGTCGGAAATGAAATACAGCATCCTGAGTGGCAACCGCGAAAGCAGTCGTGCCAGGAAATAGGCGATATGTATGAGAAAATGTTTCAAGGCAAAAATGTCTTATTAGGCTCTTATAATAATATATTTAAGGAGGGTAATCTTAAAAGAAATCCCAGTTATTAAAAATTTGATTCTTAGAAAACCCCTTTAGTACTTGAACGAGCTTCCGCCGATAAACTCTCTCATCAATGAGGTAGGCGGCAGAGAGTGAGCTGAGATAGGTATCACATAGTTAAGGAACTTTCTCAGGCGATAGGCCTCGCTATATTCTGCTTCGTATTCGGGAACCTGTTCCAATATCGTACGTGCCTCGTTTCTCACGGCAGATAATTCGTAGAGCAAGGCCGTATTGATCATTTCGTCGGCCTGTTCCTGGAAGGGATATATCCACTTTTCTTCACCGGCGCAAACTGACGGCCAGCGACGTATGGTTTCCAGAGCAGAGAATCCGCGATATTTGAAGTCGCGCACGATGCGTCGCAACAGACGTATGTCTGTCGTGGGAATATAGTTGTGATGGTCAATGAGAACCGTCGTCAAAGCCGAGGCAAATATCTTGAACTTACAGTCATCCTCGATACCTTCTGTAAGCATGGGGTTCAAGGCGTGAATACCTTCGAGCACCACCAGTCCGTTGGGCTTCATTCTCACATAACGTCCGCTGCGTTCGCTCTTACCTGTCTGGAAGTTATAGCGCGGCAGCTCTATTTCCTCACCACTCAGGAGCGCATTCATCTGTTCGTTGAAGAGCGGGATATTCAGAGCTTTGATATTCTCGAAATCGTACTCTCCGTTTCCGTCAAGCGGCGTCTTTACGCGATCTACGAAGTAATCGTCCATGCTTATCGACACGGGATGCAAGCCGCAAGCCATTAACTGTACACCAAGTCGCTTTGAAAATGTCGTTTTACCGCTCGACGAAGGACCGGATATGAGAATGAGTTTATATTTGCGGTTTTCGGCTATGCGGTCGGCTATCTTACTGATTTTCTTTTCCTGCAAAGCCTCGCTGATATTGATGATTTCGTTGCTGCGTCCCTTTTTGCAGGCAATATTGAACTCTCCCAGCGTGCTTACCTCGAGTATTTCGTTCAAACGGTGCTGTTCGTTGATGACATTGAAGATCTTTTCCTGATTAGCCATTGGCAATAGTTTTTCAGGTCGCTTCGGGTCGGGAATACGCAGGAGCAGTCCGTCGCCGTATGGCACTACGTCAAACAGAGTTATCTGACTGGTGCGGATAAGTAAGGCACCATAGAAATAGTCGGGTAGCATATCCAGCGTATAGTAGTTGGAATACAAGTCGCCGCTACCATTTTCCAAAAGTGTGGCCTTGTCTTCCAACCCATGACTGCGAAACAGGTCGATAGCTTCGTTGATGGGTACCGTAACGCGGTGGAAAGGCAAGTCATCTGCCACAATCTGCTTCATTCTTTCGCGGATAGCCGTCACCACATCGGGGGTAACTTCCACTCCTACCACGCGGCAGTAATATCCGTTCGACACACCCGTTTCGATGCGAAAGCGGGATTCAGGGAATAGGTCGCGAACGGCTTTGAACAGTACGAAAAAAAGCGAGCGCGTATAAGTACGCAGTCCGCTCTCAGAAGTGATATTGATAAACTCAATATCTTTGTTGTTGTAAAGTGTGTAATGAAGTCCTTCTACCTTGTTATTCACTTTTGCGCTCGTAGGAGCGTAAGGCATTTGGAGTCCCAGGAGTTCATAAACCTGTTCCAGATTGAAACCCATTGGAACGCTGTGTGAGCGCCCCGTGTTCTTGCAGCGAATGGTAAGCATGTTATTCATGCGTGCAAATTTACCAACTTTTTTTTGCTTTTATGAATTATCTTAATAAAAAGATACATTTTTTTTCGTTTTTGTAAAAAATGAATAGGTTTAGGTAATGAATCGTTCACTCCATTTCATTTTTTCGTTATATCGTTATCCCGATATCCCGTTATGAAAAAATTTATAGAGAATGAATTATTATAGGGTAGTTCTAAAAATTAGGTTTTAAAATTTTGTGAAGCTTTTTTT
>CAMVJO010000086.1 GCA_947167835.1 uncultured Prevotellaceae bacterium | reverse complement strand
ACTGGCAATCAAATCGTTATGTTTCTTCTGACTATTTGACGACATTCCCTATTTATAAGGAAAAAGAAAAAGGGGATGCACAATCTCCCTTATTTCTTCTTCAAGAGTTTGCCAAGCTCCATTGCAACATCCTCAGAAAGCAATTCTCCTGAGTGTCCTTTCGCCCAGTCTATGGAAGGTATGGCTTTCTGTAATTTCTTAAGCGTGACATTTGGTTTTTCGTTAGGCTTCATTACATTCATGCAGGCAAGATCTACATACATTCTTCGTTTTGTTGTTCCGTTCCAGTCGTCACAAGGGTAGGGGTCGGATATAATCAATCCAGAGAAGACAATACCTGCCTTTTCATCGCCAGAACGCATCATATAAAACACGTCACCTCTTCGAGCCTCTTCCCATTCGTGTATGCTCCAGTTTATACGGAACATTCCATGTTCTAATTCTTTTGTACATTCCTCATAGTCTTTCTTTGTAAAGGAACTGATAGTGGGATTCCACCGCATCAGGTAATGTCTATGCTCTTTGGGTATAGGTACTACTTCAAAAGCCACATTCCAAATGCAACTATCGCCATCAGGGTATTCCACTATGGGTTTTCCTGCGCCCTGATAGATGAAACGAGTTCCGGGTTCTACCTGTACGCCAATGATTTTTGTAAGACACTCTGTGTCTCCGCCGTCAAGGACTAAACATGCAAGAGATTTCTTGATGATATATGGAAACTCGCCATTATTATAAAGATAGCATCCATGGAAAGTGTCAGGTAACTCGTCTATAGTCAAGACCAGATTCCCATAGATGTTCTAAAGAATCAGACTTTGATTATGTTCGTTTATATCTATGCAAATGTGCGTAATCTCACCAGTACGTACCTTGTCGATAACTTCGCTTTCCACCTCAAGGGTTATTGATACCTCATTTATATTAGTATTCATCTTTTTGTTTCTTTTTTCAGTTTTCATAGTTGCGGAATTTTATAAAAGGTTCATCTTTTGCAAATGTACGATTTTTTCCCATTTATCGTAGAAACGAATATATTTAGAAGAAACAATTTCTAAAAAATAATAATCCTTTTCCAGAATTTTGATTATTTTTGCAGCAAAACACAAATAACCTTAGAACTATCCCTCATTAAATAAGAATCCAGAAACCTATGAAAAAGTTTGTAATATTCGTTCTGTCCGTATTCCTATGCGGTCTTGCAAGTGCTCAAGGTCCAAACAATGCAAATAGCCAGCCTGGAAAACATTCAGGGCGTAAGAAAGTTGCCGTCGTGCTGAGCGGAGGCGGGGCAAAGGGTATGGCACATATCGGTGTGTTGAAAGTCCTGGAACGTGCAGGCATCCCTATAGACCTTGTTACCGGCACGTCAATGGGAAGCATCATCGGCGGACTTTATGCTATCGGCTATAATGCAGAGGCACTCGATTCCATGGTGCGTGTGCAGGACTGGGCGTATTTGATTTCCGACAAGGAGAATTTGCGCACTCAAAGTCTGAACGACCGCCAAAAGCAATATACCTATCTCTATTCTACGGGAATGTTGCTGGGCAAGCGCGATGTGAATGCAGGAGGCATCATCAAGGGTAAGAACCTTGCCGAATTGTTCCAGCAACTTTGCACGGGATATACCGATTCGCTTGATTTCTCGCGCGACCTGAAGATTCCTTTTGCCTGCGTTGCCACGAATATCGTAGATAATACTGAAGTGGACTTTCATAGCGGAAAACTGCCGCAGGCTATGCGTGCTTCGATGGCCATTCCCATTGCATTCTCTCCCGTCAGAATAGGCAATATGGTGCTTGTCGATGGCGGTATGAGGAACAACTATCCTGCTGACTTGGCTCGTGAAATGGGTGCCGACATCATCATAGGCGTTACCTTCCAGGAAGAGCAGAAATCGCCTGAGGACATGAATGGTACGATGAGCATTCTGGGGCAGATAATAGACGTAAACTGTCTGAACAAGTTTGAAGAGAATATAGCCATGACAGACTTGCACATGAAGGTAGATACTAAGGGCTACGGTACGGCAAGCTTCTCGCATGCCGCCATCGACACCCTCATCCGTCGTGGCGAGGAAGAGGCTATGCGCAACTGGGATAGGATTATGGCCTTAAAGAAGCAGATAGGCGTAAGCGAATCTTTCCGTCCCAAGATATTCCACCCCTTGCGTCCGCAGGTGCTCACGGAAAAGCGTCGTGTAACCCAATATATCTTCGAGAACATGACGCCACAGGCCGAGCGCTTCATTCGCAACAAGTTCAGACTGCATAAGAGGAACACCATTGATACCGATTTCATCCAGCAACTCACCACCACCATGCGCGTGGATCTGTTCTATCAGACAGCATCCTATCGTTTAGAGCCCGATGGCGATGGTGTTCGTGTCATCCTCTCGGCAGGCAACCGCAAGTCCATGCAAATCCATGCCGGTGTGCGCTATGATACCGAGGAATATGCAGCCTTGCAGTTCGGTCTCGACATCCCCTTCAAGACAAAATACCCCGTCAATACGGATATCACCCTGCGATTGGGCAAACGCATGAAGGTTCGTGGCGAACTCACCATACACCCCACAAGCATCACACGCCCCATGCTCAGCTATTCCTTCCATCGCAACGATGTGGATGTCTATCTTGAAGGCAATCGCGACTACAACATCCTCTATAATCAATTCCAGGCTGAGTTCGTTCCCATCAACAACGACTGGCGCCATTTCAACATACAGATGGGCGTGCGTTGGGACTATCTGCACTATCGCAACAACCTCAGCACAGCCTCGTCCGTGCCTCTGATACTCAAGAACGAGCATTTCTACAGCTATCGTGCGCGAGTAAACTACAATAGCGAAGACGACTGGTATTTCCCCAAACGCGGAGCACGTTTCAAGGCCGAATATTCCTATCTCACGGACAACTTCTCAAAACTTGACGACAAAATCGGAATGAGCGAGGTAAATGCCCATTGGCGCAAGTCATTCACCATGGGAAGCCGCTTCACCCTCCAACCCATGTTCTACGGACGTATGCTTTTCGGCACCGTAGTTCCCCTCGTCTTCGGCAATACCATAGGCGGAGACTGGTTCGGCCATTATGTAGAGCAGCAGATGCCCTTCGCCGGCATTGGAAATATGGAATACGTAGATCATCAGTTCGTAGCCGCCCAACTGCAAGCCCAGCAACGCATCGGAAGCAACAACTACGTCCTGCTCCGTGTCGTAGGTGCCCAGCAGTCCGACAAACTCAAGAACATATTCAAGCATCACACCGTAATAGGTGGACAGCTGTCATACTATTACAACACCATCTTCGGTCCTGCCGGCCTCTCCGTAGGCTATAGCAACCGCACCAAGCACCCATACTTCTTCCTCAACCTCGGATACGAATTTTGATTGAGTCATTTTGATGGGCTTAATGGGCTTTAATGGGTCTAATGGGGTTGATGGGCAGAGACTCATAAAAGCCCAGACCGCCCAATCAGCCCATTCTCCCCAGATTGCCCATCAATCCCCATCAAAGCCTTTCCCCAAAGAAAAGCCCCAGCAACCTGAATCAGGGTGCTGGGGTTTTGTTGTTTCCTAAAATCTGCGAGGTGCAGGGGAATTATCCGCCGAAGTTGTCGTACATGATGCTTTCGTATTCTACTCCGAGGTTGTAGAGCATATTGACTACGGCATTCGACATGGGACCGGGGCCGCACATGTAGTATTCTATATCTTCGGGGGCTTCGTGGTATTTCAGATAGGTTTCGTACATCACGTTATGCACAAATCCCGGAGTGTATTTCACGCCTTTCTCGTCGGCTACAGGGTCTGGACGGTCTAATGCCAGATGGAAATGGAAGTTGGGGTATTGCTTTTCTATTTCCAGGAAGTCGTTGAGATAGAACACCTCGCTCAGGGAGCGTGCACCATAGAAGTAGTGCAGTTGGCGGTCGGTGGTGTGAAGTGTCTTGGTCATGTGCATAATCTGTGCACGGAGCGGAGCCATACCTGCGCCACCTCCTACCCAGATTATCTCTTTCTTTGAGTCGAAGATGGGGTGGAAGTCTCCGTAAGGACCTGACATGAGGACTTTGTCGCCGGGCTTCAGAGAGAAGATGTATGACGAAGCAATACCTGGCATGACGTCTTGGAATCCGCCGCCTTGTTCTTTGGGTTTGAATGGCGGAGTGGCAATACGCACGGTGAGCATGAAGCGGTCGCCCTCGGCCGGATAGTTGGCCATGGAGTAGGCACGGATGGTGGGTTCTGTGTTCTGGCATTTCAGATTGAAGAGGCCGAACTTTTCCCATGTCTCGATATAGTTGCCAAGTGACTTCTTGTCAATGTCCTTGTCGTAGTCCATATTGTATTCGGGAATGCGAATCTGTGCGTAGCTTCCGGGGATGAAGTCCATGTGTTCGCCTTCGGGAAGTTGCACGATGAACTCCTTGATGAAGGATGCCACGAGGTTGTTGCTGACTACGGTACATTCGTATTCCTTGACGCCCAGTACGCTTTCGGGAACAGCCACTTTCATGTCGCTCTTCACCTTGCACTGGCATCCCAGACGCCAATGTTCCTTGATTTGCTTACGGGTGAAGTGGGGCTTTTCTACGTCGAGTATCTCGCCACCGCCTTCGAGCACTTGCAACTTGCATTGTCCGCAGCTGCCTTTACCACCACATGCGGAGGGAAGGTGTACTCCGTTGTCGTTGAGTGTAGTCAGTAGTGTACCGCCTTGTGCCACCTCCAACTTTTCCTTGTCGTTAATCGTTATGGTAACGTTTCCGCTTGGAGTGAGATAATTCTTTGCGATGAGCAGCATGATGGTGAGCAACATGATGATCACCAGAAAGACGCCGATGCTTGCTAATATAAAGTTGAAATCCATATTCTTATCTGTTTTGTATAGTAGGTGGTTTTACAAAGAAAGTCCGCTGAAGCACATAAATGCCATAGCCATCAATCCTACGGTTATGAACGTGATGCCCAGTCCTTGCAGGGGCTTAGGCACGTTGGTGTAGGCCATCTTCTCGCGAATGGCGGCAAGGGCTACGATAGCCATCAGCCAACCGATACCGCTTCCCAGAGCATATGCAAATGCGTCGAGCATTCCGCCGATAGCCTGTGTGCTGGTGTTAGGGTCCATTTCGATACGTTGCTGCATGAAGAGGCTGGCACCCATGATGGCGCAGTTTACGGCAATAAGCGGGAGGAAGATACCCAGAGCGTTATAAAGCGAGGGAGAAAAGCGCTCGACAACCATTTCTACCAACTGCACGATACCGGCAATGACGGCAATGAACAGGATGAAGGAGAGGTATGTCAAGTCTATGTCGCCGAAGACGCCGCCCGGGGCAAGTATGTATTTCTGGAGCAGGTAGTTGACGGGTACTGTAACCAACAATACGAAGGTAACGGCCACTCCCAATCCCAACGATGTCTTCACGTTTTTGCTGACAGCCAGATATGAACACATGCCAAGGAAGCTGGCAAAAATCATATTATCTACGAATATGCTGCGAACAAATAAACTAAATGCGTGTTCCATTATGTTGTGTTTTATATTTCAAATGAATAATATATAGTGCGTTGTTCAGTTTTCGGTATGCAACAGTATTGCCGTTATTCCTTGATGAAGGAACGATGTACCCAAATCACGCAGCCCAGAAGTATCATGGCCATAGCGGGCATCGTCATCATACCGTTGTTCATATATCCTGCATCGTAGAAACTCTGCGGGATAAGGCGAATGTTCAGCAGGGTACCGCTTCCGAGCAGTTCGCGAACGCCACCTACTACGACAAGAATCCAAGCATAGCCCAGACCATTACCCACACCGTCGAGCAGGCTCTCCCAAGGTCCGTTTGTCATGGCAAAGGCCTCGAGGCGTCCCATCAGGATGCAGTTGGTAATAATCAGACCTACATAGACGCTGAGCTGTACGCTTACATCGTATGCAAATGCTTTCAGAATCATGCTTACTATCGTTACCAAGGCTGCCACGACTACCAACTGGATGATGATACGTATTCTGTTGGGAATCGTCTTGCGTATCAGGGAAATGATGACGTTGCTGAATGCCATGATAACCGTTACGCTCAATCCCATAACGATAGCAGGTTCCAGTTTGGCCGTCACAGCCAGAGCCGAACAGATGCCTAAAACCTGAATAAGGATAGGATTGTTTATATTCAGAGGTTCTAAGAAAACCTTTTGATTGTCTTTTGAAAATAACTTTGACATATTTCTTCAGTTTTATTGATTCACAGTTTTTTCTTCAAGGTTCTTGCGGAAGAACTCCTTATATAAATTAAGGTATTCCTTAATCATATTGTTCACGCCGTTACCTGTGAGCGTGGCGCCCGAAATACCGTCACATTCCGTCTGGCTCTGCTTGTCGGCCAGTCCGTTCTTCTTGAGGGTAAGCACCACGTTCCAAGTGCTGTCGTAGAGCAATTTGTCGTTGAATTGCAATTGGAAGTTCACATCATCCTTAATTAGAGAACCCAGTCCGGCTGTCTCGCTTTCGTGGCTGAAGTAAACGCCTTTCACAGTCTTGCCGTCGCCATTTACTGCCATATAGCCCCAGATGCCGCCCCACAATCCTTTTCCGACGAGGGGGATTACATAGAACTCTACGCTATCGGCCATACATTTATACACGGGCAGGCAATCTTTGCTGATACCTTTGCGGGCAACGGCAAATCCATCTTTGTCTTTGTTCTTGCCTTCGTTGAGTATCTCACCCTTGTCGTTGATAATCATGTCGGCCATGATGTATTTCTCGTAGGTAGTCTGCACATCAGCATCTTGCACGTCTCTTTCTCCGAGTGATGCAAGGATTTGCTTCTTCTTGTCGTTCTGCTCGTTGGCATTTGAGCGTCCGCTGAGAACAGAAGAAGCAAAAGCCAATAAGAATGCCACAATGATTACGACTACTGCTGCATATACTATGGTGTATATATTGCTGTTAGTATTCAATTTCATATCTGAATGGTTTTTATTGGTTCTACTCTGTTTATTTTGCTCTCTTCAGGCGCTTGTTGATATTGTTGTTCACGAAGCAATAGTCAATAGTGGGTGCAAACACGTTCATAAAGAGGATGGCCAGCATCATACCTTCGGGATATCCGGGGTTCAGCACGCGGATGGTGATAGCCAGGGCACCAATCAGGAATCCGTAGATGTACTTACCCTTTTCGGTACGGCAACTCGTGACGGGGTCTGTGGCCATAAATACGGCTCCGAAGCAGAAACCGCCAAGTACCAGGTGGTCGTACCAAGGAATCTGGGCGATAGTGGTCTGAGGACCTGCCACGTTAAAGAGGAAGCCCACAATGGCTCCACCGATAAACACGCTTACCATCGTTCTCCAAGAAGCAATCTTTGTCCAAAGCAGGATAAAGGCTCCGATGAGTATGGCAATGACGCTCGTCTCGCCAATAGAACCCGGCATCGTGCCGATAACGTATGAACTGAAGTCCATACTGCCCAGGAATTCGGCAGAGTTCTCAAATGCCGTATTAGCAGCCTGTCCGAGAGGGGTGGCGCTTGAAACTACGTCAAGGTCTTTTCCCATTCCGAACACCTGGTCGGTAGAAATCCATACTTTGTCGCCCGACATCTTGGAGGGGTAGGCAAAGAATAGGAAAGCACGTGCCACAAGTGCGGGGTTGAAGATGTTCATACCCGTGCCGCCATAGATTTCCTTGGCAAAGATCACGCTGAAGGCAACGGCCAATGCCAACATCCAGAGCGGGCAGTTTACAGGCACAATCATCGGAATCAGCATACCCGTAACGAGATAGCCTTCCTGAATCTCTTCGTGTTTCCATTGTGCTACGGTAAACTCTATGCCCAGACCTACGGCGTATGACACCACAATTTTGGGAAGGGTGATGCAAAGGCCATAGAGAAACATGGTTAAATGCGAAGCTTCGGCATGGATGTATGAATAGTGCTGGAGCCCGATGTTATACATACCGAACAGCAATGCCGGCATAAGGGCTATCACAACAAAGGACATGATGCGCTTCGAGTCTATGGCGTCATGTATGCTCACACCACTCTTTGAAGTAGTGTTTGGTACGAGCAGGAAGGTTTCAAAGCCGTCGAATACGGATCTGAAAGCCTTTAACTTTCCGCCTTCTTCAAAGTGTGGACGAATCTTTTCGATATATTCGTGTAACATTATTGTGTTATTTATTTTTTTAGTATTGTTGTTTTGATGTTTTCCCTGAAAGTCTGTCCTGACGGCTTGTTGCGTGTCTTGGCAGACTGGTTTGGAAATATTTAGGCGTTCTCCTTGCGCAGGATGTCAAGACCTTCTCTCACAATCTTCTGGAGTTCGAGTTTTGACGAATCCACAAATTCGGCTACGGCAAAGTCTTCGGGTGCTACTTCGTAGATACCCAGAGCCTCCTGGCGGTCAATATCTCCGGTAATGATAGCCTTAATCAGATAGCCGGCATAAATATCCATTGGGAATACGCGGTCGTATTCTCCGCTCATAATCATGTTGCGCTTGCCTCCCTTGATGCGGCAGTCCAAGTCGTATGCCTTTGTTTTGGGACTGAGCCAGGAATGATAGCTATGGTTTACGGAGAAATCGTTCAGGCGTGGCATAATCCATCCCAATACTTCGTGAACATCATCGCCCTCGGGAATGACGCAAAGTTCGGTCTGGTGCGCACCAACGGCATCTTCCATGCAGCTTTGTGTGCCTACCAGCGGATTGCCCTTGATGATGCGCCAGTTGCCGTCGGTCTTGTGATTGTCCTTGAGGATGTCGGCAAAAGGAGCGCCTGTCAGCACTTCGTAATAGAAGGGGTCTATAATGCCAGAGCCTGCAACGGCAATCGTCTTGCGTTGATCTACAACACCCTTCAGAGCCAGACGACCAATCATCACGACTTCTTCGGGAGCAATCGTCCAAACCACCTCGCCTCTGTTCACGGGCGCAACGTGGTTGATTTGTACTCCTACGTTTCCGCTCGGATTAGGTCCGTCGAAGATGTTTACCTCTGCTTCTTCGATAGGTAGGATAGGGGTGTTCACCTGTTCCGGCTGAATGCCCAGATATACTTTTGCAAGTTTGGCAAGAACTTTCACACCCGTTCTGAATGCTTCTTCCTCGCCCTTAACGGTAAAGCTGAAGTCGGCAGCAAGTGGCATCTTGTTGAATCCTGAAACGAAAATGCCCTTGGGCTTATCGCCAGGGTTGGCCACTACGTCATACGGACGCTGGCGGAAGAGTGCAAACATGCCTGTCTCCAAGAGCGCTTCCAGCACTTTTTCAGGTGTGGCGTTCAGCAAATCAAGTTGCTTGAAGTCTGCATACTGGTTCTTCTCGTCGGCTTTAATCTTAATGCCTGTGATTTTGCGGCGATTGCCTCTGACGATGGCAGCAACCGTACCACTTACCGGCGAAACGACTTTAACTCTCTCTGTGTCCTTGTCTGCAAAAAGCGGAGCGCCAGCCAGTACGCGGTCGCCCTCCTTTATACACAGACGTGGTGTCAGACCGTAGAAATCTGTAGGACTTACAACGTACTCACTACTTAGCGGCAGCACTTTCTTCTCGTGTCTTGCCTCGCCTACAAGTCGTAAGTCAAGTCCTTTTTTCAGTTTGAAAATACGTTCCATTAAAATATGATTATTGTTTTTGTTTTTCGTCTCCAATCAGGCTCTTATGCAATAGCCAGCCTGATGTATGCGCATAATTCGGCACAAATTTACTATAAAATTCTCATATTTTAAGAATAATGTAATTTTTATTTAAAAATAAATTCACATCCCGCTCGTTTTTCCGTGCAGAAGAGTTAAACCTTGGTTTCATTATTTCTTTTTACGTTTTTTTCTTTGCCGTAATACAAAATATGTGTACTTTTGCAAAAGTGGAAGAAAAAACAGTTATATATCATAAGTGGATGCAATGGGGCTGGTAAGACTACAGCATCTTATACTGTGTTACCAAAGATATTGCGATGTCAGGAATTTGTTAATGCTGATGAAATTGCTCGTGGTCTTTCTCCATTCAATCCAGAGAGCGTGGCGATTGAAGCCGGCAGACTAATGTTGAATCGAATACAGGAACTTCTTTCTAAGGATGTGAGTTTTTCAATAGAGACAACTTTAGGGTTGTTCTGAAAATTAGTTTATAATTATAGGGAAGTCTTGTTTGGTCTGTATGCTTTTTCATTCTTTTTGGCACTTTTGTCTTTAATTCCTTGAACCATAGAAGACTATGCTTCTGCGAAACTAAAAACAAAATCACTCAAAAATCTTTGAAAAATCAAAACAGCCTAATTTTTAGAACAACCCTTTAGCAACTCGTTCTTATTATAAATTGGTAAATCAAGCACGTAAGCAAGGATATAAGATAACACTTCTTTATTTCTGGCTTTCATCACCAAAACTTGCAGAACAACGCGTTGCTGAAAGAGTAAGCAAGGGTGGACACAACATTCCTTTGGATGTTATACATACGCGCTACGATCGTGGTATCTACAATCTTTTTAATATCTATATGCCAATCGTTGATTCGTGGATTATTGCCGATAACAGCCAATTGCCTCGAGAGATCATTGCAGAAGGTGGAATAGGAAAAGATACAAAAATATATAACCTCATAAAATTTAAAACTATAGAATCATGTCAGATAAAGAATATAGAGAATTAAACGATAAGATCATATTTGGTCTGAAAGTTGCAGAACGCGAAATGCTTGAAACCAAAGCAAAGAACAACGAGAATGTAATAATAGAAGAAAATGGTGTGATTCGTTCTGTTCCTGCGAGTCAATATCTATGAACCATGCAGACGAGAAGCATCCTGTAAAATATTGTTTTTGAAATTCTAATTATTTAGGCGTATGGTTCAAAATGAAGATATTTGAACCATACGCCTTTCTTTTGCTCTTCTGCTTCGTCTGAGTCTGAAAATTCAAGTAATTTAAAATTAAATTTTGATATTCTCTTCGTGTTGAGAAAACTGTCTCATCGCGAAGAGAAAACTTTATCATCGTGATGAGAAAAGATTCTCTACGCGAAGAGAAAATACGGGGCTTGTAGTATAGCATCATCCAACGCTGATTGCGTTAATGTTGTTGACATTCCAGATGATTCT
>CAMVJO010000085.1 GCA_947167835.1 uncultured Prevotellaceae bacterium | reverse complement strand
CAGACCAAACAAGACTTCCCTATAATTATAAACTAATTTTCAGAACAACCCATAAAATAATATCATGATGAAGTTTCTTTATATTTGCCTACTGGCTGTTCTATTGCCACTCTATGCTTTTGCACAAACAACAATGAGCGAAGAAATAGGACCGCGTGAATATGAGTCTTTATTACGCAAAAATCATTCAAGGTTCGATGCAAAGACACTTGACAAGGCAGTTGATGTCAAATCTCTTGTTGGACAGGATATTTGTGTTCGTCCGGATTATTCTACAAAGTATGGTGATTTATTATTACCTGAGCTAAGTGTTACAAGAACTAAGTACATTGGCAGCATTTTATCCGCATCAAGTACAGATGTCTATACAAAGAATGACAGACCGAAAGTAGTAAAAGCTAAGAAAGATGAACTGACCGTAGAACTTTCCGGGGAAAAGAAAAAGATTTCCCAGAGTTATTTCAAGAATTTTATGCTTGTCAGTGATGCCGAGGAATTGATTGCGACAATTCTTCAGGAAGATAAGCAGCGCAAGGTTGATGAAGAAAATGCCAGGATTGCAGCAAAAGAAAAAGCGGCACGCGAAAAGGCCGAGGCCGAAGCAGCAGCATTAAGGAAGAATCTACAGCAGTATTATGACAATCTAAAGTTAATGCCCAAAGCAGTAGAAGGTCCTATCACGGTAGTTGTTCCAGAACGTGCGTATTCCGGTGCAACTGCTTATTGGAAATTTGGCCGCAAATACGGAGACGAACTGAATACTTATCGGGATGAAAAATTTGTTCTCAGTCCTCATCGTTTTCCTATACTATATGAAAGATTTAAGGAACGCATAGAAAGCGGATCGAAGAGTTTGGAGGCTGAATATGTAGCAAAACTTTCAACCCTTCAGGAAGATACTTTCGGAATATTCAGTGCGTACGATTTTATTGACTTGCGAACCGGCGAAGTATTCAGGGATCAAAACCTTATATCCGGGCTTTGGGAATCAGTAAACTACTTAAATCTTTTGAAAGAAGTCCCTGCCAAACCTTATGACGGAACAAAAAGTTTGCAGGCTGTATTGAAAGATGCGAATGTTCCTTATCATGAAAAGGTAATCGAGTCTCTTATAGGTGAAAAGGTATTCCTGTTAGATAAATTGGAATATGATGAAATTGTCGCCATAGAAGAAAGAAACAGCTATGGGGATTGCACTTTATACCTCAAGAATAATGGCAAAATTGAATATTGGAATGAGAATGTCATTTCCGTAAAATGGTATGAGCAGTTGCAAAAATTCGTTGGCAAGAAAATCATTAACAATAGAGAACTAACTTATTTTGGTTACAATAGATTCTGGAGAGAAGACCTTTCAAGAAGGGAATATTATACGGTTGAAAAGTTTGAGGTTGAGGGAAAGAGATTTAATATGTTGGCTGTAAGAAATGACGGAAGAAAAGAAACATTCAATGCCGTCGAATCCTGTGGACTTTTGGCTTGTTCTATCAATGTAGATCAAGAATGGAATAAAAAGCAATCAACTCAAAAATGCCTTTGGGACAAGAATAGTTTCTTCTCTTACGACGATGTGGTTGCTACTACCCCTCGAAAGCCTGCAAATGTCAAGAAACAGGAGGCAGAGGACTTAGCACGCAGTAAATCTGAATCCGCAAAACGCGCGAAGCTACGCGAACATCGTATAATAGGCATGTCTCTTGGTGATTTTGAAAGAGAATGGCCTAATGCCTCTTTGGTAAATACCACTATTAGCGGAGGCATAGTAATAAAAGTGTACCGATTGTACGATTACCAAATTGTATTTAGAAATGGGTGGTGTGTATCGCAAACCACCTATTGATTTTAAGGGTTGTTCTAAAAATTAGTTTATAGGGATGTTCTATAAATTAGGCTGCATTGTTTTTGTTTAGATTTTGATTGGATTTAGCTTTAATGACGAGGGCTTAGATCGTCGGTGAAGATGCGTGAAACAAGTCGATTTGCAGGTTATTGCTACTCATTATGTCGCCATCGGCAAAGATATCGTAGGTCATTTCGATGCGTACTGCGCAGTTTTGGGCAGGAAATATGGGTGAAAGCTTCGGTTTTTGCCGATATCTCTGATTATTGTCGCAAGGTTTTGCGTTTGGATGCCCTGGTTTTTCGGTTGTAAGCCCTAAGTTTGCGGTTGGATGCTTTGATTTTTCGGTTGTAAGCCTTGGCTTTTCAGAGATGTCGGACATTTCGGGCGCTTCGTCCGTATTCGCTGGCTTGTTCTCCGTACTGTCCGCAGAGAATACGCAGAGGCGGTGGGTTTTGATGCTCATAGCAAGCGAAAGTCCCTGCACCTCGTATTTTGCCGGCGCAACAACATTCGTTCTCAGGCGCATCACGGAGCGTACCTCGTTACTCTGACGACGTATCATGGCTTCGTCTTGCGAAATCTGAAGCCAAGTGCGACCTTGCTGCTCGGGTTCGTCATAGACAACGAGGGTTTTGCCGTTGCGATGCGACAAAACACCGTTAAAACGGGATTCAATTACTGTTTTAACACCGTTTGCATCCGTTTGCTGGAGGGTGGTGCATACGGTCACGGGGCTATTGCTCATTTCTTCCATACCTTCTGCGTGCCGTTCGGTGTTTTGATGATATATATGCCGCGTCCTGACATCTTTGTTACGCGCCTTCCATCGGGAGTATAGATTTCTTTAGGGCAATGGGCGTTATCCGAAACGCTTTCTATACCTTCGGGCAGTTTCTGTAGGGTGAAGTCGAGCGTATGTACGGGTTGCCAGGGATAACGCACGAGGAATGTATAGGTTTGTCCTGTTTTGAGATGCGTAAATCGTACCTCGCGTTGTGTTTGTTCGCCTCCTTTTAAATATATATAGGTGAAATGTCGCGGACCTTCGGCCTGCGGTTCGTTGGCTGGAATCACCTCGAAGGTAACCTGCGCTCCGCTGCGACCAGCTCCCACCTCATTGCTGAAATCTACGGTAAAAACGGCAGTACTGTCGTCCTGCTGCTTCCATGTCGGGGCAGAAATGTCGAGATTGGCGGCATGAAACTCTTGAATGTCGACAAGCGTGTCGCACACGATGGTCTTGTCGTCGGGAGAAAGGTGGAAAATACGACTTCCTGATTCATAAAACATCAGATGTACGCGCAACGTGCGCTTTTCGGCGGGTTGCAAAGTAACACCCGTGAGCCCTACGAAATCGGCCTGCTCCAAAAGTGCGGTATCGGTGGGGAGATTGGTGAAAAACTCAAAGGGAGTGGTCAAAGTCTGCGAGGTAGTGTTTTCCACCTGCATGGTCATTGGCGTAAAGACACCCACTTTGGGTTCTTGCTCGAACCTGATGTCGGAAACCCTGATTTCATTTCCCGTTCGCTCCAACGTGTCGGGCAATACATCGTCCACTTCGTCCGGCCAAAGCAGGATAGCCTGTTGGTTGCAGGCAAAACCGAGCGAAAGCAGCTCGTCATCGGGTTCGGTATCGTCGGTAATCTGATCTGCAAAGTTCAAAACATCCAGTCGGAAGTAGCCATCGTAATTTCCGCCGTAGCCCCAATTCACATGGTACAGGCCGTTGCCGTCAAGTCCGTCGAGAACGAAAGCGTGCCCGCCCATTTGCATGATATAACCGGCATAAAGTACGGCGCGCCCCGATGTAATCTCGTTTATCAGCATATCCATCCATGTTTCGGGCGTGTAAAGATAACTATCTACCGACACGGCATATTTGTAACCGAAGACACGATGCAAAGGTTCGACGAGGCGTTCCACATTTGCGCCGCTTTCGTCGCATCCCCAGTTCATACGCGCCGCCATGCCGCACCAAAAAGCCAGTTGCGCGGCAGCATGAGCCGATGTATCACACTCCGTAGAGGCATAGTCTGGGCGAATGATGCGGGTATCGATGCTACCACCTGGAAGTACGTCACCTACCGAGAAGCGTGACGTAGTTCTGCCCTTCAAAGTGTCGAGCAAAGTGATCGTTCTGCCGTGCGAAATCATAATCTGCGCCAGTGCCGTAGCCACGCATCCCACCTTGCAGCGCGTATCCGTCACATTACCGTCATTATCTATCCAATACGGACAGAAAACGTTGTAGGGAGCATCCTGATGCTGGCGCGTTTTCAGGATAGGTGCTACAACAGGCGTAGGACGTAGGAAGGGATGCGATGTTTTTGTCTGGAAATCCCCGTCTTTCTGCGACAACCCACCGGCAAAGGCCGACATACTTCGCTTTTGACTGAGGATATTCCGAATAGGACGGGGCATTTCGTCCGTGATGCCGTCGCCATAACCCAGGATGTCGCCGCTCTCTTTGTCTGTCAGCACGAAATGTCCGCGTTCCGAGGTAAAAAGCAAGGCATTGCGCCCCTCGCTTTTGAGTTTCAGCCGCAAAGACTGCCCCTTCTGCTGAGCAAAGAACTGTTCTGCCGCACGTTGTTGGCGGTTGAACGTACCTTGTGCCGAGAGTGTCAGGCATAGCAGGAACAAGAGGCAGGATAGGAAAAACTTGGTATGTGTCATTCTTGCTTTTGTTAGAAGAGCGGGGAGAAAATTCGGGTGAAAGACTCCAGGAACTTATGGAAAAATCCGCGTTTGTTCCACTGAGAGAGTTTTAGTTCGGTAGCCTGCCGCACATCTTCCATGAAAATAGATTTTAGTCGGGCAGCACACTCCTTATTATATATAAAGGCGTTGGCCTCGAAGTTATTTTCAAAACTACGGAAGTCAATATTTGTAGAACCTACGGTTCCCCAGTCATCATCGCTGACCATCATTTTGGTATGCAGGAATCCTCCGTTGAAATGATAGACCTTTATTCCAGCCCTGAGCATATCTGCCACATAACTGTCGTTAGCCCAACGGAGAAGTCGGCCATCGGGTTTGGAAGGTACCATGATACGCACATCTACTCCCGACATAGCCGCCGTTTGCAGGGCTTGCAAGATGGGTTCGGTAGGCATAAAATAGGGTGTCTGGAGGTAAATGTATTTTCGCGCGTTCTGAATGATCCAAGTCAGGGCATACATCATTTCGGGGAACTGGGTAACAGGACTGGAAAGCAGGATTTGCATCAAGGCATCGGACACTTCGCTGGGTTTTCCTGCGGAATATTCCTCTACCTGCTTGGGAGTTCCAATATAGATGCGATCCTGCGAAAGTCGCTCCATGATATCTTGCTGCGAACGGTCGCCGCCAGTAGCAAAGAGCCAGTCGGTGAGGAATATGAAGCGCAACTGATTGGCTACATCGCCCTGCACGCGAATTTGCAGGTCGCGCCAGCGTTGCATCCTTGACGAAACGTAACGCATCGCGATATTCATACCTCCTATATAGCCGACAACGCCATCGATGACGCATATCTTATGGTGATTACGGTAATTTGCCTTTCCTGTCATCGAGGGAAATCTCACTGGCAGGAAGTTAGCCACTTTGATACCCGAGGCTACCATCTGTTCAAAGAAGGAATTCTTTACGCGCCAGCACCCTACGTCATCATATATCACACGTATTTCTATTCCCTGTCGCACTTTGTCAGTCAAGGCGTCGCGCAAAAGGCGACCAATGCCGTCATCGTTGAAGATATAACTTTCTATATAGATGAAATGTCGGGCCTTAGCGATGTCGCAAAGGAGAGAAATGAAGAAATCGTGCCCATTATCGTGGAAATCCACCATATTGGCGGGCGAAGGTGTGGACCAAAATGCGTCATCGCACATGCGAATGAGCGGTTTGTAGCGTTCCGGGAAAAGTTCTGGCGCCACATCTTTGTCTATCACGCCGAGAATACGTTTTCGCAGTTGGTTATATCTTCCTCGGTTAATCTTACGTTCACGTTTAATGCTCTGACCGAATAAGAAAAACAGGATAAGTCCCAGTCCAGGCAGGAAAACGAGCGCCGACACCCACGCAATGGTTCGCGAAGGCTGGCGGTTTTCGAGTGTCACGATGATTGCCACGAACAAGACGAGCAAAACATACAGTGAAAAGCCTATCCAGAAAAATGTCTGCGTCAGCATATTGTTTTACGCGGATTGATTTTTGTTTTTCTTTATCGAATTAAGGGATGTTCTATAAATTACGTTTTTAAGAAACTGGTCTCTATTTTATTCTGCTTGTTTTTGAAATCTTTTTGCCGTCTTTAGCTTTAATTCCTTGAACCGTAGCTCGCTACGCTCCTTCGTCATTAAAGCGAAGCTTCGCAAGCACTCTGTTTGTCGTCAGCCCCGAAGGGCGTAGTTCTGAGGTTGGCTGGAACAAACAAGAAAAGGGTGCGCGCAAATCCAATCAAAATCTAAACAAAAACAATGCAGCCTAATTTATAGAACATCCCTTAAATTTATCTCGGACTTATTTCTTAAAGCAATTTTTCTAACACGTCTGCAACGAATAATTATCTCGGAGCCATCATAGAAAACTACGCATCGGCGATGTTTTTCCTGATCTTCGTCAAGTATTGATTGAAACCTTCTTCGTCCTTCTTGTCGATGATTTCCAGCAATTCCTTGAGTTCGCTGCGAATCTTACTCACTTGGTTTCCCGTACGGGGATTAAACAGAATTTCGCGAAGCAATGTATCGTCTTCGCCCAGCACTCCTTTGGCAATCTTCATGTGTCTTTTGAAGGTAGTACCCGGTGCGTCCTGATGCTTCATCACTGCTGCAAAAACAAAGGTAGAAACAAAGGGAATAGCCAAGGAGTATGCCACGGTTTTGTCGTGTTCATCGAAGGTGTATTCGTGAACGTGCAGTCCCAGTCGGGCATACAAATCCTTAAAGAAGATGCGTCCTATGAAATCGCCCTCTGTAATGATAATAGCGTTCTCATTCGACAACTGACCTAAGTTAGCAAATGTAGGACCGAACATAGGGTGAGTGCTAACGTAGGGCATTCCTGTTTTTTCGTAGAACTCCTGCAAGTTTGTCTTGACTGATGCGATATCGCTGAGGATGCAATTTTTCGGAAGGTGGGGAATTACCTGCTGAAATACGTCGATAGTATATTTCAGCGTGACGGCATTGATCACCAGTTCGGGGGCAAAGGCATCAATCTCGGAAATATCGGTGAATCTCTGCGTGTTATACATAAACCGCAGGCGTTTAGGATCTATGTCATACACGGCAGTTTCGTGTTCCAGGCAAAGAAGGTCCACAAAGAACGAACCCATTTTTCCTGCGCCCAATATAAGAATTTTCATCTTCGACGGATTTTTAGGGTTTGTTGATGGTTTCCAATTGCTGACGAACACTTTCCTCGTGAATAGCCTCGAACACTTTTTTTACGAAGTCGCCCGAAAGACCATGCAGGATGCCTTGCGCACCACGTTTGTCAATAATTTCGTTATAGCGGTGGGTTTGCACGACAGTCATGTTGTGTTCCTTTTTATATAAGGCTATTTCGCGGCCAATGTGCATACGTTTTGTCAGCAAGTCAATCAAATCATCGTCAATCTGGTCAATATGATGGCGGAGTGTGATTAAATTATCGCTTGTGGTGGTAGTGCTGCGGATAATCAGGTGACTCAGAATGAAACCGAGCACATCGGGCGTGATTTGTTGCTTTGCATCGCTCCAAGCTGCGTCTGGCGCGCAATGACTTTCGATCATTAATCCGTCAAAGCCGAGGTCCATTGCTTCTTGGCAGATAGGCGCAATCAAATCGCGCCGGCCTCCCATGTGACTGGGGTCACAGAAAATGGGAAGTTGGGGAATCCGGCGACTTAGTTCGATGGGAATATGCCACATGGGCATATTTCTGTAGAGTTTCTTCTCATATGTGGAAAAACCTCGGTGAATCACACCGATACGTTTGATACCAGCATTATTTATGCGCTCCAAAGCTCCAATCCATAGCTCTAAATCGGGATTTACGGGGTTCTTTACCAAAACAGGCACGTCCAAACCTTTCAGAGCGTCGGCAATATCCTGCACAGCAAAGGGATTTGCCGTAGTTCTTGCGCCAACCCAGAGGATATCCACGCCATGTCTCAAAGCGGCCTCGACGTGTGCAGAAGTTGCTACCTCGGTAGTGGTGAGCATTCCGGTCTCTTTTTTCACTTCCTCGAGCCAAGGCAGGGCTTTCTCGCCATTACCTTCAAAACACCCGGGTTTTGTGCGTGGTTTCCACACTCCGGCGCGGAATATGCGCACACCGTTTTTAGCCAGTTCCAAGGCGGTTTTCATTACTTGCTCCTCAGTTTCTGCCGAGCACGGGCCGGACATCACGATGGGGCGGCTTTCTGAAACTCCCTCCAGATTAAGCGGTTTTAGTTCTAATTCCATATCTTATAGTTGTTTGATTCAAAATATTGGTTACGTATAACTTTTTCTTTTCCCTGACGCATCCTATTTTCCGAGGTATTCACGGATACGTTTAATGGCTTCGTCGAATTTTTCCTCGTTGGCACAGAGCGAAATACGGATGTAACGACGGCCGCACTCGCCGAAAATAAATCCTGGCGTGACGAAAACACGCGCTTCGTGCAGGATACGCTCCGTCAGTTCCTCGCAATCCTGATATTCATCGGGGATACGTCCCCATAGGAACATGCCAACGGAATTCGTGTCGTACTTACATTGCAGCAAGTCCATGATTTCTTCGGCTTTACGGCGGCGACGGGCATAGAGTGTGTAGTTATTTTCCTCATGCCAGGCATCATCGTTTTCGAGTGCCGCAGCTGCAGCGAGTTGCATAGGGCGAAAAGTTCCGTTGTCGATATTACTTTTTGCGCGCAGCAGCCAATTGATATATTCTGCCTTGCCCGCAATCATTCCTACCCTCCAACCGGGCATATTGTGGCTTTTACTCATCGAATTAAACTCCAGACAGAAATCTTTTGCCCCAGGGAGTTGCAGAATGCTCAGACGTTCCTTGTTCAATATGAAACTATACGGATTGTCGTTCACCACTAAAACATTTTTCCTACGGGCCAAATCGAGAAGTCTCTCGAATGTTTCGAGTTCTGCCCGAGCTCCTGTCGGCATATTGGGATAATTTGTCCAGATAATCTTGACATTCGTATAGTCGAGTGCCTCCAAGAAGTCGAAATCGGGTTGCCAACGATTGTTTTCGAGCAGGGGATATTTCACCACATTGACTTCCATCAAGTTATTTACGGCAGTATAAGTGGGATATCCAGGATCTGGGATCAATACCGTGTCGCCCTGATTGGCAAAGGCCAGGGTAACATAGAGTATGCCTTCCTTAGAACCGATTAGCGGCTGGATTTCGGTTTCGGCATCGAGGTTTACGCCGAAATGACGGGCATAAAATCTGCTCATGCCTTCGCGAAGTTCCTTTAGTCCTTTGGTGGGCACATATCCGTGGGCATTTTCTTTCTGCACCTCGGAGCAAAGGGTGTCTATCGTGGCTTTCGAGGGCGGAAGGTCGGGACTGCCTATGGCCAGGCTGATGATATCTTTTCCTTCTGCGTTCATCCGAGCCACTTCCTTGAGCTTACGGCTGAAATAGTATTCGCTGATTTTACTTATTCGGCGGGCAGGTTCTAACATACGGGTTCTGTTATATGTTTTATAAGGGGTATCTATTATTATATAAGACGTATCTGATTTTTGTGTCGCAGGAATTTTCAGTATTTCCGGCATATTTTTTTCACACGGCCTTGTATTCTCCCATTATGCGGAGTTCACTGGTAAGTGGTCGCACGGCTTCGATGCTTTGGTGGAACCTAATGGGATCATCGTAGGTCATATCGACATAAAACAGGTAGTGCCATTCATTTCCTATGATGGGAAGCGACTGTATCTTCGTGAGATTGATGCGATAGAAGTTGAAAATAGAGAGTACGTGCGACAGACTGCCTTCGGTATGCGGCAGAGTGAAAACCAGTGAACTCTTATCGGCCCTTTTGCGGTTGCTATATTGTTCTGCCAGCGAGGGATGACTCAATACCAGGAACCTTGTGAAATTATGCTTGTTATCTTCTATGGCATTTTCCAGCACTTTCAGACCATACATGGCTGCTGCGTCTGCATGGCAGATAGCTGCGTGTCCTTTCAGGTGCAGTCGGCTGATGGCCTCGGCAGCTCCTGCGGTATCTTCGGCTTCTACCACCTTGTATCTGTCATGTTGTTTCAGGAACTGGCGACATTGCATCAAGGCTACGGGATGCGAATTTACTTCGGTCAGGCTATCCCAATCGTCTTCGGGCAGACACATGATGCTATGTTCTATGTGCAGTTTGTGTTCGCCCACTATACTCATGCCGGCGCTGCGCAACAGCTCGTAGTTGTAGAGCAGACTTCCGGCAATGGTGTTTTCTATGGCCATCAGTCCCAGCAAGTGGCGGTCGGCCTGCATCTGTTGGAAGAGTTGCTCGAACGTGTCGCAGCAAACCAGTTCTAATTCCTCGTTTCCGAAGTATTGATGAGCCGCTATGTCGTGAAACGAACCCTTGATGCCTTGTATTGCAATTTTTTTCATGCGTTAGAGTATTTTTGTGCGATCATCTGCAAAAAAAATCCCGCTCTTTTCGGGAGCGGGAACCTTTTATGAGAATATATCACCGAGTGCATACGATGTCCCGCTCTGCTTTTTCAGCAAAGTAAAAATAAAAATAGTTATAATAGCGGGTTGAAGTCATTTGCACCGGATATTTTTCGTATTTATCAAGTGCAAAAGTAAAGCATCTTTTTCGATTGAGCAATTTTTTGCCGCGATTTTCATGCTTTCACCGCATTTTTGACATCATATCCGCCATTTTCCTATTAAAATGCCAGCTTAAAGACAACAAAGACCGAGAGATACAATGTGTTTCTCTCGGTCTTTCTGTTTTTAAGGCTGTAACATTTGTGCCCGGAGCGGGACTCGAACCCGCACAGCCATTACTGGCCAAAGGATTTTAAGTCCTTCGTGTCTACCATTCCACCATCTGGGCAAAATGCGCCTGCAAAGGTAAGGATTTATTTGAGATTACAAAACTTTTGCCCCACGTTTTTTACTTTCATGCCCATTTTTTCGCTATCACGCCATACCATTTTTACGTTATATCGGATTTATGATGAAATAACCATGGGAAATGGTGGAAGTATCACGCCACTGAAAAATGTTTCCTGAGGGGAAATGGGCTATATGCATGATTTAACCAAAAGTTGTGGGCAGTATTTATAGGGTTGTTCTAAAAATTAGGCTGTTTTGATTTGTTTACACTCTCTATACGTTTGTTCCTGCAACCCGCAGAGCTTCACCCTACGGGGC
>CAMVJO010000084.1 GCA_947167835.1 uncultured Prevotellaceae bacterium | reverse complement strand
AATCAAAATCTAAACAAAAACAATGCAGCCTAATTTATAGAACATCCCTAAAAATGAATGTCCCGTGTGCCATGATGTGGGGTAGGGCATATTGCCAGAAAACCCATGAATAACAGCTGTTTCCGCGCTGGAATTGTATGCTTTTTCTCGTTTTTTGTCCAATAGCCCCTTTGTTTTTGTTCGATTATTCCTTTGCGGTATCAGAAATAACTCCTATATTTGCGGTGTAATTTGGGGTAATCTACATTTACGGGCGTTTTGCCCCTTTCCCCAAGCAGCTAACTAACCGGAATAATAATTAAATCTTTATGATATGAAAACAGTCATTAAGAACACGCTACTTGCCTTGTTCGTCTGTATGATGAGTGCAGGCAATGTGTCAGCCCAGAACTGGGTTGTGATAGAATTATCAGGTTCTATCAATGATTTTGCAGAAATTGTGAAGGAGCAATACGGAGAGCATCCGGATTCCCTTCTCAGCCACGGATTTGATGCCTCGTACGTCAAGTTTACGGGGCAGGATTACAGGCATGACGACTGGCTTGACTACACTGTCAGTATGGTTATGGCTCGTTTTTTCAAGAAGACCAAGGTAATGGATTTCAGCGAGATAGCTCCTAATGCATATGAGAGCGATCCCGCTAATGGGTACTACTTTTATTATGATCAGGTCCAAATGGGATATAACGGTCCTGACGCTTTCGTTGATAAGCTGATGGAGTTCCCTGCTTTGGACTCTTTGCAAAAGATCATCTTGCCTACCAGTCTGGTATATACCAATGCTACGGTAAACGGAAGCAAGAATATCAAGGAAGTAGTCTTGCCTGAGGGAATGAAAGGCCTTGCCAGCGGAATGTTCAGCAGCATGAGAAAGCTTGAAACCGTGAATATTCCGTCGCAGGTGAAGAAAATTCCTTATTCCTGCTTCTCCGGTTGCGAATCCCTGCAGCATATAGATCTGCCCGAAGGAATAGAAACCGTAGAACAGGCTGGTTTCGGTTATTGCAGCTCACTGAAGAGTGTCGGCAACACGAAACTTGTAAGGCAGTGGGGCGATGATGCTTTTGCCCGCTGCTATGCTTTGGAAAGTATCGAACTCTGTGACACTCTGAGCGTGATACCTTATGGTATGTTCGAGAAATGTGAGAATTTGAAGGAGATTACGCTTCCCAAAACGCTGAAAAAAATCTCGGATAGCGCTTTTGATCATTGTACGTCGCTAAAGAGCTTCACACTTCCCGAGGGTTTGAAACATATAGGCACATGTACATTCCAGTCTGTGCCCATAGAACACATAGACCTGCCCGAATCGCTTGAATATCTGGGCGGAGCCTTCAGCGATACCCCTCTAAAATCTATTGTCATCCCCGACAATGTGACATGTATCGATGGCGGCTGTTTTTCCGGTTGTGCAGATTTGGAAAGCATCAAACTGAGTGCAAATATTACGGAAATAGGTTATCAGCTCTTCTGGGGTTGCGAAAAGCTTCGGAACATTACGATTCCCGCCAAGGTTACCAGTGTCGCTTACGAGGCATTCCGCCGCTGCTACTCGCTGGATACCGTAACTGTTCTGGGTCCTTTGAAATTTATTGACACACAGGCTTTCTACGAATCAGGCGTAAGGCATATCAACCTTCCCAATACGCTGAAGGAAATCAAGTCAAATGCTTTCGCTGCGTCGGCTTTAGAGGGAATAGATATACCTGGTTCGGTAACAAAGCTGAGCACGGCAGTGTTTAATGAGTGCAGAAGGCTGAAACGTGTGACGTTTGCAGAAGGTTTGCAGGAGATACACGACCATTGCTTTGCCTCTTGCGACTCTTTGCAGGAAGCCATACTGCCTTCTACCGTCAGACTTTTGGGGAACAACGTTTTTGAAAAAGATACCACTCTGAGAAAACTGGTTGTTTCGCCGCTGGTTACCGATATCTCTCCGAATCTTTGCAGTGAATGTAAGAATCTCGAAGAGATCGTGCTGGGCGATAATGTTTTCCTCATTGGCCAGTATGCTTTCTACCATTGTTACAAGCTTAGACACGTGGATTTCCCGAAGAACCTCAGTATAGTGGGACAAGAAGCGTTCAACGGCTGTCCTCTTGACGAGATAAAACTTCCTTCCACCATTCGCGATATCTATATGGCCGGCTTCGGCAACAACAGAGCCAAGGAAATCATTCTGCCCGAGGGCTTGGAATACATTGGCAACAACGCATTCTATAGTGAAACGGTAGAAGTGATCGATATTCCCTCCAGTGTTGTCCGTATAGGCAGTTATATCCTTGGAGATCAGAAGGCATTGAAGACCATATATTGCCGCCGTTTGAACGAAACTCTCAGTATGTATGGCGGAGGTGACGTTACCATTTATCTTCCTGCCAAGAGCATAGAGCGTTTCAGGTATGACTTTGAATATTACCACAAGTGGACGGTGCTGCCCCTTGAGGAAGCTGTGAAAACTGTCACGGTAACCGAAGAACAGTCCACGGCATCCGGCTATTTCTATACGCAAGACGGTGCCAACCTCAATGTATCTTCCACTTACCAGTATGGCGCTTATGCCAGTTACCAGAAAGTAGGACAGTTGTACGTAGATGAAAATACCGACTGGGCTGTAAACAATCTTCATCTTGACTATATCGAAAATGGATACGGGACATACAAACTGAGTCCCAGCATTGTTGCTGATGGCAACCTCACTGCAAATTCCATGTCAGTACGATTGGTGCCATACTACGTCAATGGCTGGCATTTCCTGACAGCGCCATTCGATATGAAGGTTTCTGATATAACTCCCAGCCTGCAGCGCGTGCCGTATGTAGTACGTGTTTACGATTCAGCCCAACGTTCTGTTGCCAATCACGACAAGGTTTGGAAAAAGCCCGCCGACGACGAAATCATCAAGGCTGGACAGGGCTTCATTCTCAACTACGAATATGAAACACGCCCCAATGGTGAATATACAAGGTATTTTATCGACAATCTCTACTTCACTATCAAGTCGGCTACCCCACATAATGGCTTGGCTGTGCTGAATACCAATGCCGAAGTACCTCTTTACAACGGCGAAGCCGACTATCCCCACAACAAGGGCTGGAATCTCGTTGGCAATCCCTTCTTTGCCTATTATGACTTCCGCTTTATCGACAACGATGCTCCCATCCTGCTGAGTACAGGAACGAGTAGCGAACCATACACGGCATATAGTCCTATTGACGACGAACTTATCCTGAAACCCTTACAGGGATTCTTCGTGCAAGCCAAGGAAAAACAGGAGAAACTGGTGTTCAAACCCGAGGGACGTCAGAAGGATTTGAGCGTGCGTACGATTGACACGGGTTTGTCTCCGCGCTATGCCCGCCGAAAGGAGTTGCGTCAGAATCGTCTGCGCTACGACATTATGCTTTCTACGGCTGATGCAGCAGGAGAAGACAGCCTGCTCTGCCGTACCCGCCTGGTAAGAACGCCACGTGCCACGAGCGGTTATGATCTGGGGCAGGATGCTATGTTTATGACGATGGACGAAAATGCTACCGCCGTCTATACCCGCGTTAATGGCCTACGCTACAGCCTTAATGAGCAACCACTCAGTATGCACGCCGTACCACTCGGCCTTCGCCTGAAGGAAGCGCGCACTTATACGCTGCAACTCAAGACTAATGACGAGAGCGGAGACCGTATCTTCCTCTATGACCGTAATACTGACAAGGAAGTCGATATTACCGAGCCTTACACCTTTACTATTGACGCGCCGACAACCCTTAACCACAGGTTTGAAATTCGTATCGGCGACGGCATCAATGGTATTGAGGACCTCTTCGAGACTAACGATGCAAATGCTTCCGAAAACGGCATATTCGACCTCCAGGGCCGCCGTATGAATAAACTTCAGGGCAAGGGCATTTATATTGAGAACGGAAAAAAGTATATCAAGTAACTCCTATAATATATTATGAGACGATTATTTAGCATTTGCATGATGTGCCTGTTTACAACAGCACTCTTTGCGCAAAACGGACATAAGCTAAACATCAAGACCCAGCCGTTGAGTGTTGCTTCATTCGCGGTAATGGATGCCAATAGGGTATATCTTGACGTGGATAACGTGCCTACCGGAGAATTCGTTCAGGTAAGTATGCGTTCCACCGATATGTATCGCTATTGGAAGATAAAAGAATGGAAAGTCGTTGAGGGAAACGCAGTTTTATCATATAAGGAAAATAACGACTACCGTTATACATATTCCGACTTCGATAATGGTGACGTTACCTTCACCATGCCCGACGAAGACGTCACCATAGTGGTATTTGTGGAGTATGATCCGCAGGTGCCTGACGTGGTATCACCTAATGGCTGGTATCCCGACGACGGACTTCTCGTGCTGGATTATGTTAATGGTACCTATACGGATGCTCTCTTTAAGCTGATATCAGATGCCGAAGACATTAATCTGGTTCGCCGCATTGTAGTGGCAGGTCCCCATAGTGAATACGGAGGTGTATTCGACTTCCTTTCCTCAGAGTTTTCAACAATGGATTCTGAAGGCAGCTTCTCTTCTTTGGAAACGGTGGATCTCGGTCGTCTTGGCGGCCTCAAGGAAGTTGGCTACGTGACTCAGATGCCTTGGACGACCTTAATACTTCCAGCCAGCGTGCAAAAGATTCCTTATCCTTGGTATGGAACGCATATAGAGAACCTAACGCTATATGCCACGACTCCACCGGAAATTCCTTATGATTGGCATTGGGATGCGTCCTTACAGGATTATGTTAAAGTCCAGGCACTGGTTGAAAATCCAGAGGAAATGACGGTTTTCGTGCCCGAAGAATCCCTTCCTCTGTACCAAGCTGCCGATGGCTGGAAAGATTTCAAACTTCGCCCGATTGTTGAGGATGCCGGAAGCCTGGTAGTCAATGTGCTGCCCAATGAAACTCCTGATAAGCTGACGCCTTATTATAGTATGACGCTCGAAATTCAGGATGTCAAGAGTCTGGAAAAACGTCACCAGCTGATATACAACCGTCAGCAGTACACATTTAATACTTTGCCTAAGGGAACGACTTATAATGTGCGCATACTGAACAGAACCGGCGCATCGGTGGCAGAGGCAACCAATGTATTCCTGGATAAAGACAATGTAGATGTCAATTTCAACGAACTTCGTAAGCCTTGTGACGTCAATCTGCGTGTTTTTGCCGGAGATAAAGTTGTTGATCCGTCGAAATATTCCTATATCTGGTTCAATCAGTATGGAAATGTCGTAGCAAATAACACGAAGTTGGCCGGTGTGCTCGAAGATGAGCCTGTAAGCGTAACCGTTACCCTCAATGACACAGAATTGAAGGGAACATATCAGGCAAAGCAGACAGCCGAAATTTCCGAACCGGGCGTTCATAGTCTGGCAGTCAACTATAATTTCGAGTTGGCCGCCATTCCCACCCATAGTGTCACAACTACCGTACTTCGCTCCGACGGAGAATACATGGGTGAGCAGACTATTCGCCAGCGCCTGTACAGAATCATGGGAAATGAGAACGTTCTCGTCAAGGAATGGACCTATAACAGTCCTTCCGGCAGAGGTGAATATCCGTATGTCGGCATCCGTTCCGAAAAGGTCGAAGGTCTTACGGAAGGTGAGTACGAAACCACAGCGCTTATCGACGATACCGAAAACTATACCGAAACACTTCATTTTACTCTCGACCGCGATACAGCCCTCGTGCTGCATACCGAAGAAGTCAAGGGTTCTGTGATCAGTGCCACCTGGAAACATTACGGTGTGGCCGAGTTAGGTGCCGATATCAACAGCGCATTGTCACTCAGTCGCAAGATAACCGAAGCCCCCCTCCGTATTTTCGATAATCAGTCAGGAGAAGAAATCAAGGACTTCGTTGTAAGTACAGACGGCGCGATTACACTTCGCGACAAGTTGGCAGAAGGCACTATTCTGAGGATTACTTTAGGCTCTCCCAACGCGGGAACCTTCCTGCAGACAGAGCAAAAAGTAGCGCTTGACGAGGAAGGCAACGGTAGTGTGGATTTCGTGACGCGCGACTTCGGCACAATGCAGGTTGGCTTCGTCTATTCCGAGAGTTCTGACGTAGTAGCGAAAGTCTTTACCGAGCAAGGTAATCTCTACAGAACGATATCGCTCCGTTCGGAGAACAATTCATCTATTACCGGCGTACGCGATGGCAATTACACCGTAGTATATATGGATGCTTCGACAGGATTTGCCAATCAACTGAACTCTTTAGAAGATATCCGTGCTTATCTGCGCAACTACAATGACTATACCGAAAAAGATTTCAAGGTTTCTTCCGGTCTTACTACAGATGCTCAGATTTCTGTCGTACCTACGATGCCAACTGCCAAGTTTATCAGTTATACGGACGACGAAACGAGAATCAATGTCAAGCGTGGTACGCTTCATGTCGGATTGTATCAGACTTTGAGCCTGCGTACGCACTTCAAACCCGAATATAAGGGAAGAATATCCAGTCCTAAGGTAGTCGTAACCCTGTCCGAAGAGAGCGGAGTGAAGTTCTTGGATAATTCTGTTCTGATCAATAGCAGACAAACATCGTATAATAAGGAAGGTAATACGATAGAAATTCCTATTGTCGAGGATGCCCTGCTACGTTTCTGCGTGATACCGACGATTGAAGGCCAGACCGTAGTCAATGCCCGACTGAAATTCCTTGTGGACGGCAGCGAATGTGTACAGCCTTTGTTCTGTCCGGAATTTACTGCCGAGGGCGACGAGTTCTACTGCTCACCGTTTACATACGAAACATACTTACCTCTTAGAGGAACGGCAACACCTAACGCTAAGGTGACAGTATATGCAAATGATAAGCCTTGGGCTACGGTTAAGGCCGATGCCGAGGGTAATTGGAAGACTTCTTTCGTGGTTCCCGACAAGAGAAACATGAGTAAGAACCGCTTCTTTGTAGAACGTGTCACACCTGAAGGTCATATTCTCCGCACACCCGAAAGAGTTTCCATAATAGACCGCTATACTGTCCGCCCAATGGAAGTTGTAATGTGGCATTATAATCATTGGTTAATGCACAGTGAATTTGTAGTATTCGATTTCCGAACCATGTCAAGCGGAGGGTATTATTATTTCTATCGTGACGCTCCTTTTGACATCAGAGTAGAACTTTCGACGGCAGATACCACCAATATCGACAAGGTCCTTCTCTATGTAAAGACAAATAAAACCGGAGAATACGAGGAAGTGCCTCTGACATACGCCGGCGGAAAGTTTTGGAAAGCCAAAAAGAATTATGGCTTTGGTGTAGGCCTTCCTATCAACGTGGATGTGGAAGTTCTCGATCACGGACAGAAATATGTTGGCGAGAACTATATAGAAGACCGCCTGCATTATTATCAGCAAGGCTGGGATGATTATGCCAATGCCCAGGCAAAAGTAGATAGCCTGCAAAATGTGATTGCTACTGCAGAGGCAGGATCAGAAACGGAGCAGCAAGCCATGTACGAATTGGTGCAACTCAACGGTTTGTTGCAGAAAGGTTTCAACGAAGCCTATGATGCCAACGAAGGTAAGGAAGGATTCGATCCTAATTACCCAGATCCCAATAATCGCTACTATCCCGGATATACCGGCGGCAAGTATGCCGAAGGCGAAACCGGTATGCAACAGTGGATGCGCGACGTAGATGCTCTCAGCACCAACTTTGACGACTGGTTCAACAAGGTAGGCTTAGGTACTTCCGAATGGAATTTAGAAAAGCCCAAGGCGTTGAACGATGCCGGCGAGGTAGTCCCAGGTTATACCGTGCGCCATCCTCAGTCCAGTACACGTCAGCGCTATTTGAACATACAAGCCATGGAAGGTGATCACAAAAAAGAGCTCAATTTCAACGAATTTGAACTTAAAACCGAAGATGGCAAGTCTATATTCGTCACCGTTCGCGAAGATGGCTACTCTCTGGTAATGCCGAGCGAGGATCTCGAAGTCTATGTGGACTATAACAAGACGATTCCCGGCTATGAAGGTCAGTTCAGCAACATCAGAGGTCTGGCATTCCCCACAGACAGTGCGAGTCTCATCAGTCTGAAAGCTTCCAACGCATTTATCGAAGCCATTGAGCAGATAAAGGCAAGCGTAGCCAACAAACTGATGGAATTGATGACGGCTTATGATAAATTCCAGAGCTGGCTTAGAGATGTTGAAGGCGTTATCGAAGCCAACTGGCGTGTTGGTCAGGAGATGGCTTGCACCGGATATGAAAAATACCGTGACTGCATAGACCGTGGTTGGGAATACGTGCCCATAGCACAGCCTTATCTGGAAAAATGTAAGAACCTGGAGAAAGCAGGTGCGGAAGCGATGAAGAAATTCGAGTACTACAAGAGCCAACTGGAGAAGTTGAAAGCCAATAAGTACCTTGGTGCTATTTGCGGTATCGCCTCACTTTATAGTGACTACACGAATTTCCTCAAGACTTGTGACGATATGGTAAGTATCTATAATTCCATACCAGATCCCTGCCCTGAAGACCAAGCTGAAGCAGATGAAATCAAGGATTACCTGTTCCGCTGGGGAATTCCGCGCCTGGCACAGCAGGCTACCGGCGTCATCAGCGATATTGCCTCGGTAACGGCAGCCATTGTCGGTGTGATAACCGGTCCTGGTTCGTTAGGTGCCGGAACAGTTATCGGAGCCGGTATTTCGGTCGGTATCAGTGTTTTGAATTTTGCCTTTAATACCGCTATGGACTGGGGATATGAAGGCTTCTTTACCGATATCAGATCGTGGGTTGCCGGCTTGAAGTGTAAGTCGCCCAAGAAACGTCCGGATAAGTTCAAGGATGTTAATCCTATCCTTGACCCGTCAGGATATGTGTATGAGGCAGTAGGTTCTAACCGCGTGGAAGGTGCTACGGCAAGCTGCTATGAGCAATATACCTACGAGGATGCCTATGGCGACCTGTACAATGGAGAGCGTCTGTGGGATGCTGCGAAATATGATCAGGAGAATCCGCTTGTTACCGACGACCAAGGTAAATATGCCTGGGATGTTCCCGCCGGTATGTACCAGGTGCGCATCAATAAGGACAAGTATCTGAACACTAACAGTGAGTGGCTGCCCGTTCCACCGCCACAGATGGATGTGAATCTGCCGCTCGTGAGCGTGGAAATGCCGAAAGTGGAAAAAGTCAAGGCTTCGGAAAAGGGTGTCGAGGTATTCTTCGACAAATATATGCGCTTAGGCAGACTGAATGCCGACCACGTATTCTTTACCAAGGCAGGACAGAAAGTTGAGGGCGACATCAGCTTCGTTAATGCTGAGCAGGCTCCCGATACTACCGTTTCGTATGCTTCTCGCCTGATGTTTACGCCCAAGACTCCGTTCACGGTGAGCGAAAACGTAGTGCTGACGGTGAAACGTGACGTGCAGAGTTATGCCGGCATCGAGATGGAGCAAGACTTCACTCAGGAATTCGACGTGTTGAAGTATGTAGAGACCATTCTTGCCGACAGCGCCGTGAATATCAACCGCCGACAGGAGCGTACCCTCGTGATAGGAACCGTTCCTGCCGATGCAGCCGTTGGTAAGTCCATTACCGCTACTGTTGTTGCGGGCGACACCACCGTTACGATGAAGGAAAACGTGCTGACTATCGACGAAAACGGTCAGGCCTCCCTCGTACTGACAGGTAACGAGGTAGGATCTGCTGTAATCCGCCTGCAAATGACGGAGAATCCCGAGATTGAGCGTATGATGTACGTAGATGTGGATATTGCCGCCAACCGTGTTGCCATTGCTCCGCGTGCATCGCGCGTTTCAGGCACGGAAGTTTATCAGGGCACGAAGATAACCCTCACTACCGAGACACCAAATGCCGAGATATACTACTCACTCGACGGTACCTGCCCATGCGAGACCGAAAGTCCCAGCGTGATGAAATATACCGGCCCGATAACCATCGATGGCGACGTGACAATCAAGGCTATGACGCTGAAAGCCGACTATATCGACAGCGATGTGCAGACGTTTACCTACAAACTGCGCAAGAACTCCGCTACCTATGATATTAAGCGCGGCTGGAACTGGGTTTCTCACAACCAATCCGGCGATTTCAGCAATACCGAGATCTTTGCTAAGGAAGCACACGGCTATATCGTGGACAACTACATGAGTACCGTGACGAATCTGCAACCCGCCACGACATATCGCGCTTTTGCTGCTACGGAAATCAATACTACTATCGTAGGTCCGGCATGGAATGCCTCCGATAACAGCATTTACCTCGAGGAAGGTTGGAACTGGATGGGATATCCTATGAACCAGGTGATGACTACCGGTGAGGCACTGGCTTATGCTCAGGCACAGCCCGGCGATATGATTGTAGGTCAGGATGGTTTTGCAGAATATGTGGGCAATGCCTGGATGGGAAGTCTGGCAACGCTCGTGCCCGGACGCGGTTATCGTTACAAATCCATGGGAACGAAGAGCATCTCGCTGAACAACAGCATTACCTCTACGGCTAATATCGCGAAACCCAAGACAAACACCATGTATTGGACACCGAATCCAACGGCAGGTCCCGATATCATGCCTGTTACTGCACAACTCTTTACCGCCGGTGGCGTGAAAGCAGGCGATAATTACGAGATGGCTGCCTACTGCGGCGATAAGATTCGCACGAACTCTGTGATTTATGCCGATGATATGTACTATCTGCCCGTTAGCGGTACGGAAGGCGAGGAAATCACCTTCTACGCCTTCGACAGCGGTAGCGAAACTGTCTATAACATCGTGCAAACGCAGAATTTCCAGGCAGACAACGTAGGTACGCACGAAGCACCCGTACGTTTCACCCTTGGCGATGAGGCTACCGGCCTGCCTTCACTCAGGGAACGTCACGAAGGCAGCGATATGCTCTACAACCTGCAAGGTGTGCGCCTGCCGAACGACAAGAAACTCCAGCGCGGCGTTTATATCCGCGGTAAGGAAAAGATTGTGGTGAAGTAAGCGAAAAAGCCATTCCCTCCGCTGCAAAATAGATACATACGTTGCAGCGTGACATAACAGCGATGCCCGCAGATTACAGACGTAGTTTGCGGGCATTTTCTATGCTTGCGGATACGATATGGCGGAGCGCGAAATGCAAAATTCTAATGCCCGAAAAACGCTCCGGAAAGTAAGAGCAAATAGCTCCGAGCTAAAAAAATTATCGCCGA
>CAMVJO010000083.1 GCA_947167835.1 uncultured Prevotellaceae bacterium | reverse complement strand
TATGCTTTAAGTAATGATTCTGCATAATCACAATCCTTTTGTGATCAGGGGACTGTCCCTCGATCACTTATCTTCCAGCCTTTGCCTGCAAAGAGATTGCGCCTGTTCGAGCCACAAATTCCTTGACGCTGATTTTGAAGCTGTTTAAGCCTGACTGGTTTCTAATTGTGGCGAATTCGCCATAATTAAAATTTGGATTGTATACACTCTCCCACACGCCAAGAAATTCCATCGTGTTACGATTGCGCAGCCAATCGGTCACAAAGAAATCACTATCCTTTGCTTTTAGCATGTCCGTAATACAAATGTAGTCTTCTCCATTTACATTTGAGACCGTTATCTCTGTGTTCTGTACTGTTATCTTTGCCATAGTTTTTAGTTATTCTTGCCATCATTGGCATATCAAATCAAGTACAAATATACAAAGAATAATTGATAGAAAAGTGTTTTGTATAGAAAATTTTTGAGCTATAGGTAAAAAATCGGGCCTCGACACATCACGTAAATACCTGCAAATAAAAGGCGCAGGAGAGCCTATAAAAGGATTCCTGCGCCCTTATTCGTGTTATTACTGCGAAGCTATCGCAACAAAAGACCTTACTTCTTTGTCTTTTTTGTGGTCTTTGACGATTTAGTTGTCTTTGTGCTCTTCGTAGTCTTGGTTGTCGTGGTGGTTGTTACGGGCTTGTAGTATTTAGCCTTTACCTCTGCCAGTTTGTCGTTGATATTGCTGATGCGAGTCTGGTCACTTGGGTGCGTACTCATGAACTCTGGAACGCTTTGTCCGCCAGCCGACATTTTCTGCCAGAATGTGACGGCACAATCGGGGTTATATCCAGCCATAGACATGAGAATCAAACCCATATAGTCGGCTTCGGTCTCGTGTTTGCGTGAGAAAGGCAACATTACACCATACTGAGCGCCCAATCCATAGACCTGACTGGCCAGTGCCCTGACGTTTTCGCTCTTTCCACCCAGAGCTGCATTCAATATATTGCTGCCATATTGCGCTGCCATTTGCTGACTCATGCGTTCGTCGCTATGACGTGCCACTGCGTGCGCCACTTCGTGACCTAAGACTACAGCAAGTTCGTCATCTGTCGAGGCCATGCTCATTATGCCGGTATAAACCACGATTTTTCCGCCAGGCATACAGAAAGCATTGGCCTGATTGTCTTGTACGAGGTTGAATTCCCAAGCAAACTCGCTCACCTGATCAGCTGCGCCGTTATTACGCAGGTATTCCTCGGTAGCTGCGGCAATTCTCTTACCCACACGTTCCACTTGTGTGGAGCGGGTAGTGCTTTTCTCCACCTTAACAGAACCTAACACCTCTTTATAATAGGTAAGGCTGGAGCTAAGCACTTCAGAGTGGTCAACTAACATCAATTGCTTGCGGCCAGTCATGGCCACTGTTGAGCAACCTGCCAATAGCAGGCCTGCTGCAAAGAGAAAGATAAGATTTTTTTTCATTAGAATTGATTGTATATAAATGGTTCGATATTTATCTGATTCAACTGTATGAGTATTTGCAGAACAATAAGGATAATGATGAGTTTTGTGAGCCACGAACTCCATACGAAGCGGGCTTGTAGCATATAAACGTGGCGTCGTTGAAGAATCTGTGAGAGCAAAACCGCCATTACGAGGATGCACCACGACAGGCGTGCCTGCAAAAAGGCAAGTATGGCTTGCGGTTCGTAGCCATCAAAGAGGTGTTGCGCGATATAGCACAGATCGTCCACACTTCCTGCCCTGAATATGAGCCAACCAAGGCAGAGAAAAACGAAGGTAACGGCCCAACTCACAGCTTTCACACACCAAATATCGGGTATCTTCCTGAGCCAAGGCTGTAAGACCTTATGAAAAACAAGTCCCAGCCCATGCCACAGTCCCCAAGCAGCAAAAAGCCAACCTGTGCCGTGCCAAATTCCTGCCAGAAGCATGGTAACGAGCAATGCTGCGGCCATACGCGCCTTTCCGTGACGGTTACCGCCCAATGGAATATAGACATAATCACGAAACCAGGTGGAAAGGGATATATGCCAGCGATGCCAGAAAGATGTCACGTTGGTAGCGCGATAGGGGAAGGAGAAATTATCGCGTATGCGGAAGCCAAGCATAGCTGCCACGCCGATACTGATATCGCTATAGGCAGAAAAATCGGCATAGACCTGCATACTGAATCCCAAGACGGCGGCCGAGAGTTCTATGCCCGAATAAGCCTCGGGTGTGTCGAACACCCAATTATTGAATACGCCGATATGGTCGGCTATCGCCTTCTTAATGATTCCCGAAAGCAACAGAAAAAGTCCGGAGTAAAGCAAAGTTCCGTCTATCTGCTTCCTACTGCGCATTTGCGGTATGAAATCCACCGCCCGCACCACAGGACCGGCCACTAAGAACGGAAAAAATGTGATGAACGCCAAGTATTCCAAGAATGTCACGTCGTTAGGGCAACGTTTCTCATAAACATCCACACAATAACTGACACCACGGAAAACGTAGAACGAGATACCCAATGGCATGAACACACTATTGAGGATGAAGTCCGAAGAAAACATCTGTGGCCCGAGCCTCATCCACGCGTGTCCGTATTTAAATAGGAGTAATGGCGCCAACTGCACCAATATGCCCACAATAAGCCATATTCGCTGCCACAGCAAACCTTTTTCTCGCGACATCAGTTTCGTGATGCCCCAAGTAAGTAATGCCAATGCGGGCAAAATCAGCATTAGCCACCCATCAGCCCAAAACAGCAACGACAAACTCACCACGCTCACGAAGCACATGGCCACTTGCTTGCCGATTTTCAGTAAAACGGCATAGACAAATAGCAGTACTGCGAGTAAAAAGAGTAATGTGATGAGCATAATCTTCGTTTTTACTTGGATAAATAACTAAATCTACGGCATAGGTTGCAACAGGTGCAGGGTACAACGCTTTACATTCTTGGAAGGAATCGAATCCAGCGCAATAGGATGTGCGGTTTCCGTACCACTCAACCATTTTGCCACAGCTTCCATCCACAAGTCCGCACCTTTTCGGTTGGGATGTCGGAGATCTTTTTTGCGAGATAACTGCAAACGTGTGCTATCAAAGAAGCGTTGTTCACCAACTTCCTGCAAAATCACATTACAGATGCCTGAATCCATTTTCCAGCGGGGCGGACAAAGCCAAACGAAGGGGATATCATTCATGGCGTGTACCAACGAACGGATATATGGCGCCCGTCTTTCGGGATGTTTCAGGAATAATTCGTTACTGCCCAGACACACCACGATAAAGGTGGGCTGAAATTGTGAAACGAAGGAAGAAAGCGTATCGGTGCGGGCCCATTGTTCGGTACTGGAGCCATACCAGATGACAGTTTCGAGCCTATGCCCGTTAGCGTGGGCATAATTTGAAAAACCAAAGGTCAATTCTTCAATCATCGAGTCGCCAATCAGCAATATGCGCTGGCTCGTCGTATCTTTCTCGGGTTTGGCAGGAGTTTCCTCGGCAGAAACTGTTTCCGGCTCTGGAATAGGCAGGGAATCTTGCTCCAAAACGAACGGCAGGTCGGCCTTTGCCAATGTGAGTGTCCATGTTTCAGGCCAATATGCGTAAGCCGCCACACAGAGCACGGCGGAAACCAATAATCCTGAGAGTTTAAGATATTCTCGCATGGCTGAAAAATGAATGATGTCCTGTCAAATCCGTTATTCTGTCAAACTATTATCTCGATATTCCGATATAATGATAGATGACAGCGTTGTTTCTATTCTTTAACCCGTATTACTACCGAACCGCCCGACACTCCGGCAAATTCCGGCGAATAAACGCTCTGAATCTTCGTGGGTGCACACTGATAGGTACCGCTTCGGTCGAGATAGCACTCCTCTATTATTTCGCTTCTGCCCTTCGGCAAACGTTCAAAGAAGTATTCCGTGCAAGCGTCGCGCACTACTCTGTAGGTTCCGCCACGATCATAACGAATATATCCGCTCAAGGGACGCAAAGGTTCCATGCAAGCGGCACGACCGGCGCGCAAAGATACGAAATCCATGTCGCGTTCACTTTCGATGCGGAGTATCATGCGGATATGTGTACCTTTTGGCAGGCTTTCGGCAGGATTGAAAGTTTTCCAACCGTCATGCTGCTTCACTTCGAGCACCCGTTCTACGTGAAGTCCCTTACCGCTGCGCGTTACTTCGTTCATTGGCAAAGTATATTGGGCATAAATGCTGCCCCATGAGAGGTTTTTATCGTTTTTGCGTACCTTCAACGTATTTGCTGAGAGCGCCTCGCCACTTTCGTAGGAATCTTTATAGTAGCCTACGGTCTGCGCTCCCTTTGCCTGGGACGGAGCATTGAAACCTACGGGTTTCTTACCTTTCAAAAGGGTATATTGCACGTTTTGTGTCTGCTTCGAGTAAGTAGAATCGGCATTTACGATATTTTCGCCGTACTGCCACATCAAAGTGTAGATAGCATCGAGTGTAGCATCGGATGTTTCCCAGATTTGTGTGCGCTTGCTCTGCATAATCCAGCGACACATTTCCTCAGCCTCCTTATTTCCTACGCCAAGTCTGGTTAAAGCCTCGATAGTGGCGGTCTGCGTGGGCATACGATAGGAACTATATGTCATAGGTGCGCGACGTGTGTCGAAATAGCGTCCCATTTCAGGAGTACTTACGGTATGTTCCAACAGACTTTGGAGTGTTGTTTTGGCAGCGTCGTCCTGATTATAGAAAGCAAGGACTACCGCAGAAAGGGCCTTGGTGTGCATATCGGCTGTGGCGACTTGTTCTTTCAGAGCCTTGACTAAGAAATCGATATCCTGGCGCACCTGTCCCTTAGCCTGCCTATCTGTCAAAGCGCGGGCGTAGAGATATTTCATTAAGGCTTCACCACAATATTTCTGTCCGTACTTTTTCATTTCCTTCACCTGCTTTGTGGCGGCTTGCTCCATATATTTCATGCCTTTGTCGAACATTGCATCCAAATCCTTGCTTGCTGTCATGCGTTTCAGTCGGGCAATATGATACAATATCGACGCTGTCACATAAGTATTGCCAGGCATTGAGGGATACCAGCTCCAAGAACCGTCGGATTGCTGCAATACTTTCAGATGATCCAGGGCTGTGGCATGTTTCAACTGCATAAAATACTCATCAAACAGTTGATAAATGGCATTAGCACGTTGCTTTTCGTTTTCAGCCGTCACCAACCACGGCGTTTCGGCAAGTAAAATCTGTTTTAGGTCGGCATTGCGTTCCAAAACAGCCTGCCAACCGGTGGTCTCGCCGACATTCTCGAAAAGTTTGCGGATTTCCGGATTTTCTTCGGCAATAAACTGCGCCAAAGTGACGGCATAAAGATTTTCCATCCACTCATTTGCGCTGCGACATTCCTGATTTGCCAAAACAGGTAGGGCATTAAATACATACCATACGGGATTAGAAGAAATCTCTACGCTCAATCGTTTGTTATCAACGTTCTTCGATTTACTCCAAAGGGTATCTATACGCCAAGTGGCGACACCTGTGCTATCAAGACTGAACGGAAGTGTGGAAATGACGAGTTCGCGATCGGAAAGTATGGGTAAAAGATGTTCTTCACCGTCGCTAAAATCAGAAGTCTTACCAACAATGCGGAAAATCACCGCATCGTGGTTTTTCAAGTCCTTAGCAGCAATACAGAACTGGGCAGCATCCTGTCCGTTTGCGACGAGTTTTACTTTTTGCTTCTGGGTGAGGAAAGGTTTCTCGGTCTCTGCATCCAAGAGTTGGCAGATCAGTTGGATTTGCTGCGCACTCTCTGTCAAATTGTATAGACGAACAGGTATTATCGGCGCATCTCCCTGACGTAGGAAGCGAGGCATGGCAGGTTGCACCATGACTTTTTTCTGTGCTTTGGCTTCGGCAAATAATTCGCCGTACTCCATATTTTTTGTGTTCGCCAATGCCTGGAAATTCCACTGCGTTAAACTTTCTGGCAACGTAAATTCGATATTTACTGCGCCCGAAACGTCTGTGCGGAGCGTAGGTTGGAAAAATGCCGTCTCAGCAAAATTCTTACGCACCTCATTTGTCAAATCCAATTCCGCATCTTCTTCGTCTTCAAGGGCATCTAAACGCGCCTCAGCCTTAGTTTCTGCAAAAACGACGCCTGCTGCTTGTCCTTCCAGCGCATCTTCGTCATCAGCGGTCGCAGCTAAAGCAGGATTTCTCACCCCATAGGCTATGATTTCCTTATTTACCGCATTTTTAGTCTTATACATTCGTTTCCCGCCAAGACCAAACGAATTATAAATGTTCCTTCCGCCAAAATCAAACAGGTCGGATTTCCAATCGGTGAAGACTAAATTGCTGGTAAACGATACATCTTTGCGATTATCGCAACGGAAAAAGTAATTATGTCGGAAACTATGTTGCCAAGATGCGGATTGAATGATTCTTGGGAAGAAGATATTGAAATTCCATCGGTAATAATTCAGCGCATCAAGCGAAGCATCATACATTCGTGCAACGACAGCAGCATTTGCCGGCGTACCATCGGCATGTTTTACCGATAGTTTCCACGTTTCGTGCTGCCCTGGTGTCAGATTGCTGCGGAATGTTTCCCATTGCAGGCGCAGTTTTTTCTGAGGAAGCGGTTTTGAAATTTCAAAGAAAAGGTCTTTTTCATTGTTTTCCCATAGAGAACGGAAAGTAACTGCGGCACCATCGCCATATTCTGGGAGGTAAGGTATTTCCATGCGGAGCAAAGTGTCGCTAAGCAGCATCTGTTGCGAAAGTGTGGGACGCTCTCCTCCAGCATATATGTCATAGAAAACTGTCAGTCCGTGTTTGCTCGTGCCAAGCAGGACTGTTACCGTATCACGTCGGTCATTATAATAAGTCTGTGTCCAAAACGTACTTTCCTCGGGCAGTTTGGTGTCGGTTTCGCGGAAGGCTGTAAATTTTGCGGTATCTACATACTGCGTTCCTTCGTATTCCACCCCATAAACCATGGTATATTGTCCAGACTCTGGGAGTTGTGCCACTGGCAGGGCGACATCCTCTCCAGTTTTGAAGGTAAACGAAGCCTTTTCCTGCCCATCGCGATAAATAGTGGCGTGTCCCGTGAGCGGGATATTGACATTCATGGCATTATTGAAGCGAATCTCGAAAATGGTGTCGCGATCCAAATTGATTTGTTTGTCCAAATCATGGCGCAGACGGCCTTTTTGATAAGAAACGGCCACAGTTTTTTCCGTAGCTACGCGTTCGCCCGCCATATCAAAGACTTCTATCTCCGAAGTGAAAAAGGTGCGATCGTTTTCTCCCATATCGGTAGCGAGAACCAAGGGAATGCAGAAACGACCGTCGGCATCTGTCAGGGTATCGCCCTGCACCTCATATTTATTGTCGTAACTCTGACGATACCACAGCACATACTTCGTGCGAGTGTGGGCATAATGCACTTTTGCTCCGGCCAAAGGAACACCAGAGTAGGCTTTTGCCACTCCTTTAATATATATAGTGTCGCCCGGAGCGTAGCCTTTTTGCAGTTCATCGGTTTCGACGATAAAAGTGGGGCGTTTATATTCTTCTACCTTGAAGTAAACGCCAGAAGCGTGCGTAGCATTGATGCGAAAGTTACCAGGAAGGCAATGTTTGGGCAGGGTAAATGTGCCATTGATGTGACCGAAATCGTCAGTAGTCAGCACTTGTTTTTCCACAAGCTTATTATTGGTATCGTAAAGGAAAACATTCAGGTTCTTTCCTTCGACATTCTTCACCACATCGCCGCGTTGTGTATAACATACGGCGCTGAAATGCACCTCTTGTCCCGGGCGATATATGCCACGGTCGATAAACAGTTTGGTATATGTGTTCAGCGTTTTTGTCGTGTCGATATGTGCCGTAGTATTGAGGGAGAATGTGGGCATAACGCTGTCATTTTCCAAAATAGCACGGTACTCATGTCGTTTTCTGTCATAGGGATTATGCAGATAGAAGAAGCCCTGATTGTCGGGTTCGTGATAAATAACACTCTCGCGATTATTATTCTTATAAATTGCCTCGCGAAGGCGCGTTCCTGGGATCAAACGTCCAGTTTCGGCATCTACTACGGCAATACGATGCCAGGAATCTCCCATAGCGTAGTCCATTGCATAGAGACGTGTGCAGGAAACCGTTTGCATGTCGAGTATTTCATCGCCAGCACAGAACGCCATCGTGTAACGTCCGACAGAAGGAGCGGTAAACGCACATTCCGTACTGATTTCCTTACCTACTGGAGTTTCCGGCAGGACATATTCCTTCTGCATGCAGGCTTTTTTCAATAACTGGCGAACCTTTATCGTTTTTTTGCCCTGCATGATTTGATCAGCTTCGCCTGGAATAAATAACAGACGAAGTTGCTGCATATTGGTGACGTTCAGTTTCAGCGTATATGACTTCTCCGGATAGAGTGTACCGACAAAATCACCATTCAAGCGGGGCTGCTGCATGGAAAGAACGTATTCTTGCAAACATTTGCTGTCTTTGTTTTTACCCAGTCGTCGAATTCCTTCGTTAGCCAGGGAGAGCAGCAGACTATCGTTCGGCCAATTAGAATTGGCTTGGGAAGAACCGAATTGTAGTATGGCTTTATATACCTCACTACTGAGCGAAAGGTCGCTATATTCGTCTTTCATACTGAGCAGTCGGCGGAAAGCAGGACTTTCGTTGAGGTTTTTCACATGACCACCATGCAAAGCCACAGAATCGAGCTGTAACATCATGGTAGCGGGGCGATTTCCCGACTTTCTGTAGTGAGAAATGACTTTTCCTGCCATCTCGCATCGTTTTTCAAGGGAGAATTGATCCGTGGCTTGGAGATAGGTTTGTAAAAGTACGCTCAGTAAATCATTATGATAGATGCTTTTGCTGTCACGTCCCACATTAAAAACAGGAAGATAGTAGGTAGCACGGGTTTGTGCCAGCATATCGATATTTTCGACCGAGGCCTGCAACATTTGCTTGGACAAACGATTCACAGAGTCGCGTTTAGTAGAACTTACCTGCCAAGACATTTGCTGATATACCTGTCCTAATGCCGATTGCAACAGGGCTTTATGGGCTAGATTCGTCTCTTTTTTCAGGGCAGTCTCCAATACTTCCACATAGGTCGGAATACTGTCGGGCGAGATGTCGGCTTTCAGTTGCAACTGCACCAACATCGCTTTAAGTGTCTGCCCAAGATTCTTTTCCGCTGAGGCTTTCTTTCGGATTTGCTCCACAACTTTCAAGGCAGTCTGGGGTAAATCCTTTTGTTGTGCTTCGTCAGCCTGTTTCCATAACTTTGTATATGATTGTCCCGCAGCACCGATAGCAATGCTGCAACATACGATGAAAATGTATAGACGTAGGATGGTTTTCATAGGAGATATGTGGGTTTAGATACGGAAACTCATCGTTTCTTTGGGTTCAATTCGATGATAGGTATGATCATTTCTTCCATAGATACGCCACCATGTTGGAACGTGCCTCGATAATAGCTCACATAGTAGTTGTAATTATTGGGATAGGCGAAGAACCTTTGCCCTGTGGCGTATATATATGTACTTGACAGGTTGGGAGATGGTAATCCATAACGTTTAGGATCTTTCATCTCGAAGACTTCCTTACCGTTGTAGCCCATATTTTTTCCAACCTTGTAGCGCAGGTTTGTATTCACATTCTTATCGCCAATTACCTTGGTAGGACTTTCCACTCTTATGCTGCCGTGATCCGTTGCGATGAGGATTGTGTAATCCGACTGCGCCAAAGTCTTGAAAAGTTCCTTGATGGCTGTATGTCTGAACCAGGAAAGCGTAATGGCTCGGTAGGCCGCTTCGTTTGCTGCCAGTTCTCGCACCATTTTCGATTCGGTACGAGCGTGTGACAGGATGTCAATGAAGTTTACCACCAAGACATTGAGCGGTATCTGCATCAAACTTCCATATTGCGAGAGCCAACGGTCGGCAGCCACAGAGTCGTTAAGTTTGTTATAGATGAAATTTTCTTTTATGCGGTAACGTTCAAGTTGTGTCCGTATGAGCGCTTCTTCATTCAGGTTCTTACCTTCGTCTTCCTCCTCATCAACCCAGAGATTGGGATACATCTGGCGTATTTGCTCGGGCATCAGTCCGCTGAATATGGCATTACGCGCATATTGTGTGGCGGTAGGCAAAATACTGAAGTAGAGATCTTCGTTGATGTCGAAGTCGTCGCTGAGTTCCTGACTCAAAACGCGCCATTGGTCGTAGCGGAAATTGTCGAGTACCAGCAAAAAGACTTTTTTCTGCTGTTTCAACAACGGAAATACCTTTGTTTTGAAAATATCCGGACTGATAACGGGACGATTGTAGGGGTCTGCAATCCATTTCTCGTAGTTTTTACGGATGAAACGCGCAAATATCTCATCGGCCTCCTGCTTTTGCGACTGCAACATGTCACTCATTGTGCCGTCGGTCTCACTTAAATCGAGTTCCCATTGCACCAGTTTGCGATATAGTTCCTTCCATTCATCGGGTGTCAGACTTTCAGACATCTGCATGGATATTTTTCCAAATTCGCGGCTATATCCGCTTTGAGCAACCTCCGAAACAATTTCTTTCTGGTGGATATTCTTCTTTAGTGTCAGGAGTATCTGGTTGGGATTGACAGGTTTGATGAGATAGTCGGCAATCTTTGAACCGATGGCCTGATCCATGATATCCTCTTCCTCATTTTTCGTCACCATCACCACAGGAAGATTGGGCTGTATCTCCTTTATTCCCTGCAAAGTCTCCAGTCCGCTCAGACCGGGCATATTTTCGTCGAGCAACACCAAGTCAAATCCGAATTGTCGGCAGAGTTCGAGCGCATCCATCCCATTTGTACACGTTTTCACCTCATATCCTTTCTTTTCGAGGAAGAGTATGTGTGCGCGTAGCAGGTCTATTTCGTCGTCAATCCAAAGTAATCGTGCTGTCATTTGTGATTTCTGTTTTTATTGTGAGGATTTGCTCTTAAAATGGAGGGCTAATCAGTAAAGGTCCGGCAATACCCGATAGTACCTCTATACCTTATGGCAGATAAGTCGGCTTTCTCAGTCTCATCGCGTTGAGAATATTTTATCATCGCGAAGAGAAAAGATTCTCATCGCGTTGAGAAAGTTTTCTCATGGCGAAGAGAAAATTTTTACGCGACGGATTTTCTCCGTATTTGGCTGAATACCAATATTCCTTGCGCCTTATG
>CAMVJO010000082.1 GCA_947167835.1 uncultured Prevotellaceae bacterium | reverse complement strand
AGACCATAAAAGAACTTCCCAATATTTTAAACTAATTCTTAGAACAACCCTAAAAAGAAAGCGCTACTGTGCGGCATCGAAAACGGCATTAAGGACCTCAAGAGACTTGAGTTCAGGGAAATTAGGCAGGTGCAGTCGGTAGTATTGGTTGATAATGTCAAGAATCTGTCGCCTTTGCGCGCGCGTAAACTTATATAGGTGCATATTCTTAGGCGACATGCGCAGAAGTTGGGGGATAAACTCACTGTCCTGCGGCGAAAGAAAATGGTTGTGCGTAGGAGTGGATGTAGAAAACACACCATTTTGCATATCGAAACGGGATGTCATGGAATAGGTTGAGTCATCTGGAAGGAATCCAAGGAAGCGCGTGAGATGAAGCAGGAATGTGAGGTGGAAATTCTGCACCCCGCTCCGACTATGGTCGAGCAACTGCAAGGCTGTGGCCACATATTCAAAAAGAAGCGGTTGTGCGGGTTCGTTACGCAAGGCATGACTCAGAAATTCGGCCAGATAGAGTGCGATAGCCCGCTTTGCCGGATCGAAAGGCAGGTCGGAATAATTAAAAGCGGCGTGTACCTGCTTGGGATGTGACAGTCCTCCGCCCGTTTTGCGCTCCCACGAAATTTCAATTTGCTGCAAAGGCTGAAAAAGTGCGTGCTGCACCTTACTGCGTCCCGACTTTGCACGCCTGACGAGGAAGGAAACATATCCATCCGTCTCTGTCAGCACATTTGCTATGAACGATTCGTCGTTATAGCGGATGACATTCAAAACTATGGCGTGCGAAGTTTGCAACATGGCGGGGTATGAAAGGCTTTCTTGAATAGAAGAAAGCACTGAGACGGATGTTTTCGGATTTTCACGCCGTCTCAGTGCCTTTTCGTGCTATATATATTATATAAGGAGTATCAAAACTCGATTATTTGCGTCCTATATATTATATAAGGAGTAGAGATTGCTTAGTTTCGCAGCCCTATATATTTTATATAAGGAGTGAAAAATCAGCATACCTTCTCGAGACGTTTCATTATGCTGAACATAAATACGGCTGCAATCAGGCAAAGTGCGATAAGTACGCCCCAAACTATTTCAAGCGACTTGTCACCCCACAATGCAGCAGGGATACTGGTAAGATAGTTACCAATAGCGGTTGCTGCGAACCAGCCACCCATCATCATTCCCTTGTATTTAGGAGGTGCCACCTTGGAAACGAATGATATACCCATAGGACTGAGCAGGAGTTCTCCGAAAGTGAGCACAAGGTAGGTAGAAATAAGCCAGTTGGGGGAAACAAAAGATGCGCTACCGGCGGCAACAGCGGCTTTCTGGGCATTAGGCGTCAAAAGTCCCTCGGAACCAATGGCCATCAGGATAAAACCGCAGGCTGCCACGAGCATACCCAAGGCTATCTTGCGGGGAGCAGAAGGTTCTTTACCGATTTTTCCCAACCAACCGAACAAAGCCATTGATACTGGCGTCAGAGCTACCACAAAGAAGGGATTAAACTGCTGGAAGATAGGAGCATCAACCTTTACACCGCCGGAAATAGCGTAATACTTGGCAACAAGTCCGCCTATTGCGGCAGCCGTAACGACTAAGGCGATGAGTTTTCCATTCTTCGTCTTGTTCTGGAAAATTGCAAAGGCACCATAAACTGCTATCACGATGAGAACGAGATTCCACACGTCGAAAGCCATACTTTGCAGGCCTTCTGCACTACGTGCCGTGAACTGTTCTGCAAAATATGTCAAGGTAAGTCCGTTTTGGTGGAAAGCCATCCAGAAGAATATCACCACTGCGAAAACAAGGCAAAGGGCGATGATACGATCCTTCGTCTCTTGCGGAGAAAGTTCCTCAGCAGGTTGAGCATTGCTCTGCCCTCCCTTTTCGTTCTTGGTTTCCAACACATGACTGAACGTAGAACGGAATCCGAAGTAGATAGCCATTGAAAGAATAAGCGAAATACATGCTACACCAAAGGCAAAATGATAGGAATCCTCCACCGAATAATTCAGACTCTGCTGAGCATAATCCATAATAGCCACTGCCGTTGAGGGAGCAAACAGAGCTCCGATATTGATAGCCATATAGAAAATGGAAAAGCCCGACTCACGTTTTGTCTCGTAGCCTTTTACATCGTAAAGATTACCTACAAGCACCTGCAAATTGCCTTTGAACAGTCCCGTTCCGAAACTTACCAGCAGCAAAGCAGCAAACATAGCGACCAAAGCAATGGTTTCCTTACCGAGTGGCAGGGCTAACAGAATATAGCCCAGGAACATAATGGCGATACCCGAGGTTACCATCTTGCCAAAGCCGAATTTATCAGCCATAGCGCCACCTACGAGCGGCAAAAAGTAAACCATTGCAAGAAATCCACCATAAATCTGTCCGGCTACGGCTTCATCGAAACCGAAGTTGGCCTTCAGAAATAACACAAACACGGCTAACATCGTATAGTAGCCGAAGCGCTCACCAGTATTGGCCAGCGCAAGAGCATAAAGCCCCTTTGGTTGTCCTTCAAACATCGTTAAATATTTTTTCTTGTTAATAAAATTCCGCACAAAAGTACATTAAAATATCAAATTATAAGGCAAAAAGCCTGTATAATCTCGCAATTTTTGTATTTTTGCGTTCAAATTTACAAACCAACCTATTTTCAAATAATTATGATGAAAAACAATCTGTTTATTGCAGCACTATTTTTGATAGCAGGCCTATTCGCAGCCTGTTCGGACGATAAAACCGAGGATACTTCCTATGTAAATCCATTTGTTGAAGTAGGAATCAATCATCCTGCCTTTGTAGTATGTCAGGGTAAGGACAAAAGTACTTTTACTATCGTGGATTGGGAAAATAACAATACACTAAACAAATCTACCGACATAGGTCTTTATGCGCAAAACGGAGTTGTTTGCAAAAACCGCGTATTCGTGCCCATCAATGGCGGCAATTGCGTTTCTGCGTTCGACAATTCCCTTGATTTGCTCAAGCCTATTCCTCTCAACGCCCCGCAAAGCGTTTGCACAGACGGCGAACACGTTTTTGCTGTCGCCAACGATTCTATTTGGATCATTGATCCAGGAAATTTGCAGGTAGTAAAAGGCGAATTAGCCGGACATACTGCATTCGGATGCACCTATTCTGACGGATATGTATTCGTAAACGTAGGACGCACCTGGGGACAAAGCGAAGGAGGCAACACTGTGGTGAAATTCGACGCCAAAACCCTTGAAAAGGTCTTTGAATTCCGAATTGGAAACAACCCCTACAATCAGATTACTGCCGACAGCGAAGGAAATGTGTTCACAGTTTGTACCACATATTCCGACCAAGGAGAAATATACCGTATCGAACCAAATAATGGTGTGTCTCTTTGGGCAAGAGGTTCGTATATCGCGGTAAAAGGTGACACTTTGCTCATCGTAGATGCCCCGCAAGGCACAGCAACAGGCTATTATGCATATTCTACTCGGACTGCGCTCATGCCTATTGACGTTCCCGAATTGCAAAATACGGCCAATCTACCGCAATATCCGCAGTTTATTGCAGTTAATCCCAAAAACCATCACATTTATCTGGGAGAATACAACTATGACATGGATGCGCAGGGAGGTAGCCTATATCACCTCGATAATGACGCTAGACTGCTAAAGAAACTGGCAGTCGGCGCAGGCCCCTACGCTATCATTTTCCCTTGATAAGGGATAAAAAAATACGCCACGGGAAAAGTGGCGAAATAAACGACAATCATTTCCTGATAAAAGGATTTATCTTGGAATATGATTTAGAAAAGGGATTTTGCAACGAAGCAAAACCCCTTTTTTCGTTAGGAAGCAACATTAAAACGCTCGTTATGACGTAATATCGTTATGACGTGATAACGAATACCGCTACTTACGATTATTTACTGGCTTATACCGGAGAAGTAATGGAGTTTACGAAAATGATAGCCAGTACCAAACTGGTAACAGCGGCGTAAAGCCAGTCGCGTTCCTGCACAAAATCAAGAAGAGATAGGACTACACGCATAATAGGTGTGAGCAATAGGGCGATGACTGCCACCTGAATGACACCCCATGCCTGGAAATTGAAGAAACCTGAGAATATTCCACGCAAATTCGTGTAGGCAGGATGATTCGGGTCGAATATACTGTAATCTTTCACGGGCTCATTACCGTTTTGTATCAGGTAAAGCGCACCTCCCGCCAAGGCAATAACACATGCTATGGTCACACCATAGCGTAACGTATTGCCAATAATCCGATTCATGTCGCGCTTTTTACGAACCTCGGTTGTCTGTTGTGTTTCTTTGCTCACATTTGTCTTTTCTTCTTTCATCTTTATATAATAGTTGTACTAAAAATCAAATAATAAGTATGGAGATTTCTTTATTTCGATTTTTCTCCTAAAAATTGCCGGCAAATCCGTTGTAAATCATGTTAGCGGCAACGAGAGCTATGGCTACACAAAAAATTTTGCGCAACACCGTTACATCAAGTGTCTTCAAAAGTCGGGCACCAGTGAGAGCACCAGCAAGTACGCCGACCATTACGGGAAAGGCTATGCCAGGTTCTATATTACCACGCTGCAAATACACAACAGCACTGGTTACAGCCGTAACACCCATCATAAAATTACTTGTTGTCGTGCTGACTTTAAATGGTACCTTCATGATACTGTCCATTGCCAGCACTTTAAGCACACCGCTCCCGATGCCAAGTATTCCGCTCAGCGCACCAGCAACGACCATAACGCCGAAACCTCCGCCTACATTCGTAAGTTGATAATGTCGAACGGAGCCGTCTTTCTGCGGAAACGAACCATAAAGTTTTAGTCGGCGGGCTGTTTCAGAACCCACCACGTTTTCGTGATCTTCCTTGCGGCGAAGTTGGTTTATCACCGTCAGAATAAGTACAAATCCGAAGATAACGGCAATTATATTGTTGTTCAGATAAATTGCTACCAAGGCACCGATCACTGCCCCGATGCAGGTGGCAATTTCGAGGAACATACCTAATCTTATATTGGTGATACCCTCTTTTACATAGGCACTACCCGATCCGCTGCTCGTAGCAATAGATGCTACCAGCGCACCACCGATAGCATACTGGAAGTCCACGCCTAAACAAAGCGTGAGAAGCGGAATTATCACCACGCCACCGCCAAGTCCCGTGAGAGAACCCAGCAATCCCGCCAAGTAAGCACCGATTAGCAGTATGATAGTAAATGTAAGTACGGTCATCTGAATCTTTATTTTGACGCAAAAGTATGAAAAAGCCGTCCTCCTAAACATTTCTCCTTGGTTTTTCATCGATTAGAAAGCAAAAAAAAACATTCACAGTACCATTTTATCAACTAAAGCCGCCAAAATCGCATTTTATCCGTAAATTTGCATAGTTTAATGCCATGTTTCAACACACAACCCTTAGCACATGATTCGTAAAGCCATATTATTCCTTTTTATATGCGCCGTAAATCAAACTATCTCCAAGGCAGCAGATTATGACACGGTATATCATCAAGTTATCTTCGACAACGTGGTGGTAAACTTCGACGAAAAGCAAAATCCGGGCGCCATTTTCGAGCGTAACGGTATGATAATTATGGCCAATGGCCGCATATTACTCAAGAAAGTGGCACTACCGAGAAATAGACGGGATGCACGCGCCATTGTGTCGGTCAAATTGGCCTCAAATGGCGACCCATGGGATAAAGCTGGCTCGCTATTTGTAATTCCTGCCGCCACAAGTAGTAGTATGATGGACGTAGCACGCGGTACTGCGCCATATCCTGTTGCCAATGGGGATTTGGAAAAAACTTTGCGTGGCATGATTCCCGATAAAGGCTACTTACCTCCCGTTGAGTTGATGCGATTTATGACACCCTTCGGAGTAGGATATTATAACCCCAAAGATAGTGTTCAGCGTGAGCAGATAACGCCTGTTTATATTGATGGATTCGCTGAAAATGTGGAATGGGTGGACGATATCACCGACCGCCTGCCACTTTTGCAGGAGCAAGATTCGGTTTATGTAGGACTGGCTATTGATAGTTGGTTGCCTACAGGATATAAAGTCACGGCACAAATCACAATGACTGAGAGTAATGTGAAAGGCAACCGCGCAAAGAAACGACATGTCCTGCCTCTTTGCAACACACTGGCATATTATCTGCAAGACTACTGCGATTATTTTGCAAAGCGCCCCCTCATTTTGGATTTCGACCTACCAAAGAACTGCAAGGACGCCACCTTATATTATATAGTCAGCGGTCACGGAGGACACAGCGGCGGCGATGAGTTTACTCCCTGCGAAAACATTCTGCAACTCGACGGTCGCGAGATTTTGCGCTACACTCCCTGGAGAAATGACTGTGCCACCTTCCGCAGACTCAATCCTTCCACTGGTGTTTGGCTACAAAAAAGGCAAGTGCGTTACATTAGTCCGAAAGGTCGCGCCGTTAAAGAAATAGAAGAGCCCGTTGCCTCCAGCGACAAGTCACGTTCCAATTGGTGTCCGGGAAGTATGGTACCACCACTCGCCATTCCACTCAAAAACCTCGGCAAGGGCAGACATCAGGCAAGCATTAGTATTCCGAAAGCCCAACCAAGTAAAGGAGACCTCCTCAACCACTGGCTTGTTTCCGCCTGGATTGTATGGGAAGAATGAGAGAAAAACAAATTACACCGCATAAATTTTCCGACAATCGAACTAAAATTCCTTTTTTACAAAAAAAATCTGTAATTTTGCCGTATTGTTTTTAAGCCTTCGTGCAGAATTTATTTATGGGTTGTTCTAAAAATTAGGCTGTTTTGAGTTTTCGAAGATTTTTGAGTGATTTTGTATTTAATTTCGCAGAAGCATAGTAACCTATGGTTCAAGGAATAAAAGACAAAAGCGCCAAAAAGATTGAAAAATCATACAGACTTAAATGGACTTCCCAATATTTATAAACTAATTTTTAGAACAACCCTTATATCATCGGAATGTCACAAGAAATCATCCAGACACAAGAAGAACAGCAGGTGCAAACTCTAAATGCCCTGCAGGTAGGTTTGTCGCAAATGGTGGCATTACCGCTTATGCAGCTGAGCGAAAGGATTCAGAACGAGATGATGGAGAATTCTGCGCTTGAAGAAGCCGATAACCTGCCGGAAGAAATGGATTTAGGGGAGAGAAATTCCTCGGATGACGACAATGACACTTATGATGACGATGCTTTTGACGAAGATCAACGCAATATAGACGAGAATGTGCCCGAAATGGGTGATTATTTCAGCGAAGACGAGATTCCTTCCTACCTCCAGGCACGCGCTGACGCCGAACGTGAACGACATGAGATACCTATTTCGCGAGAGCAGTCGTTCTACGATAATTTGTACGAGCAAATGGGCGAATATGACCTCACTGAGCACGAACGCCTCCTCATGGAATATCTTATTGGCTCACTTGACGATAGCGGATTCCTCAGAAAAGAATTATATACCTTAGTTGATGAACTGGAAATCTACCAAGGAATAAAAACTTCCGAAGAAGAATTGCAACGCCTGCTGGATATTCTGCAACAGTTCGAGCCGCGTGGTATAGGAGCCCGATCCTTACAAGAATGTCTCCTCATTCAACTGCGAAATCCCGAACTGAAATCACCGTATAAGGAAGCTGCCATCAAAGTGGTAGAAGATAGTTTCAAGGAGTTTACCGGAAAACACTGGGATGTCATACGCCGGCGTTTGAAAGTCAGCCAATCCGATTTCGATGCGGTGATCAATCTTTTGACACACCTAAACCCTGCGCCGGGAAGTGCCTTCAGCGAAAGCCTTGCTGGGAATGCGCCGACAGTAGTGCCCGACTTTTTCGTAGATGTTGATACATCGGGAAATATACGTGTGAGCCTTAACAACGAAGGTGTGCCCGAATTGCGCGTAAGTCCGGCTTTCCGTGAAACCATACAGCAGTACAATGCAAAAAACGTGAAGAACGACCGCCAACAGCGGGAAGCATATATTTATGCCAAGCAGAAAGTGGAATCTGCTCAGGGATTTATCAATATGCTACAACGGAGAAATCAGACGATGCTGGCAGTAATGAATGAAATCGTGCGACTACAACGTGATTTCTTCGTGCAAGATGATGATGACACGTTGCTGCGCCCTATGATCCTCAAGGATGTGGCAGATGCCGTAGGGATAGATATTTCTACTGTGTCACGCGTTACAAGTAGCAAATACGTAGAAACTGCTTATGGCATATATCCGTTGAAATTCTTCTTCTCAAATCAACTTACCAACGAAGAAGGAGAGGAATTGAGTTCACGTCTTGTAAAAAACGCCCTGCGTAGCGTTATAGAAAACGAAGATAAGAAGAAACCGCTCAGCGATGAGAAAATCACGCAACTACTTAACAAACAGAAATTGCCTGTGGCGCGACGTACAGTCGCCAAATATCGTGAACAACTCGGTATTCCACCGGCACGATTGCGCAAAAACATACGATGAAATGGCACTATTTTGTTTTTCAGCACATTTATTTCTACAAATAACCACCATAATCTGATTTTCCTCTTAGATATTTCTACGAACATCCACCATAACTTGATTTTTCTCTAAAATTCTTCTGCAAATTACCACCATAACATATAATAAAGCACATTCAGATTTCTAAAAGTACGCACTAATGATACAGAATACGGCATCAAATATAAAAAACATGGCACGACGGAAACTTAGCATAGAGAAAATCATGCTGATTTCCGCACGATTCATTAGTTTGGTATTCTCGCCGTTCTATTTGCCCTTGGTAGCCTTTTTGGTTCTGTTCTTATTCAGTTATATGAAGACGTATCCAATGGGTTACAAGGTGATAGTGCTGACTTTTGTGTGGCTTTTTACCATTGCCTTGCCGCGATTTTCCATTTACCTATACCGAAAAATAAACGGATGGCAGCGACATCAGATTTCCCACCGCCATCGACGCATTGTCCCCTACGTACTGAGTATTACCTGCTACGCCGCCTTACTTTATGTCATGCGACAGACACATGTGCCCAGGCCAGCAGTCGGTGTCTTAATCGCAGCACTTGTGATGCAGGTGATATGTGGAATAATCAACCCATGGTTTAAGGTTAGCACGCACGCCGCAGCCGTTGGTGGCACGATAGGAATGCTTTTGGCGTACAGTCAGATTTTTCACTTCGACCCAACGTCTTGGCTCTGCTTCTTTATTTTAGTGGGCGGCATGGTATGTTCTTCTCGCATCGTACTACGCCAACATACCTTAGGCGAATTAGGTTGGGGCATTCTGATAGGATTTTTCGGCTCGTTCGTAAGCGTGATTTACGCATAAATAACTGTAGTTTCATCTAAAAAAATTAAATATCGTGTTTAATTATCAGCGTCGTAAGACGATAAAAGTACAGGTAGGTCAGACTACCATCGGAGGAGATAGCCCGATTCGTCTGCAAAGCATGACTACTTCGGACACCAACGACACCAATGCCTGTGTAGCCCAGTGCAAGGCTGTGATAGATGCCGGTGGAGAACTGGTACGTCTCACCACACAGGGAACACGTGAGGCAGAAAATCTACGTTCTATCCGCGAAAAATTAAATGAGTTGGGATACACACAACCACTTGTGGCTGACGTGCATTTCAATCCCAATGTGGCTGACGTAGCAGCGGGAATCATTGAAAAAGTGCGTATCAACCCGGGGAATTATGTGGATCCTGCACGAAAATTTCTGCAACTGGAATATACCGATGACGAATATCAGGCCGAATTGAGGCGACTTGAAGAAAGATTCCTGAAACTATTGCAGATTTGCCGTGAGCACCACACCGCATTGCGCATAGGAGTAAATCACGGTTCGCTTTCCGACCGCATTATGAGCCGTTACGGAGATACTCCCGAGGGTATCGTGGAGAGTTGTATGGAGTTTCTGCGCATTTGCGTGAAGGAGAAATTCTATGATGTCGTGATATCGATTAAAGCCAGCAACACCGTAGTAATGGTACGAAGTGTACGATTACTTTGCCACGTGATGCAGAGCGAAGGCATGCAGTTTCCGTTACATTTAGGCGTGACAGAAGCTGGTGAAGGCGAGGACGGAAGAATTAAGAGCGCAGTAGGCATCGGCGCATTACTGGCAGACGGAATTGGCGACACGATTCGCGTATCTTTAAGCGAACCTCCCGAATGTGAAATCCCTGTTGCGAAAAAAGTGGTACGCGCAGCACTCAGCCGTGTCGGACACGAAAATCTTGATGGCCTCGAAGCGCCGGATTTCAACTACCTTAATCCAGAACGTCGCCCCACAAATGCAGTTTTGAACATAGGTGGTAATCAGGAGCCCGTCGTTATCTCGGTACGCCTCAATGGTGAAAATGATTTTGCCGCCACCAAACCCGATTATATCTATTGTGGCGAGAATTTGCCCGCAGAATGTGAAGAGAATATCGGATATATTGTGGATTTCCACCGATGGAATGGGCAAAAAAACGTCTTTCCCGCATACAACTCTGCGCAGTTGATGGCCATAGGTGCCTGCAATGCGCCATTAAAGTTCGTATTCTGTCAGAGAGAGGCGATGAACGAAGAAATGCTGGCGTGCCTGAAAGCACATCCCGAGGTGGTATTGATTATTCAATCGACATCTGGAAACCGCATGTCCGACCAACGTGCCATCATCCATGCCCTATGGCGTGCCGGCCTCGGAAATCCGGCTGTTGTAATGGAGCAAAGTGAGTTTTCTTCCAACGAAATGGAGGATTTCCAGATTACAAATGCTGTCGAAGCCGCAAATCTACTTTTTGACGGCCTGGCAGACGGCATTATGTTGTTTAATCAAGGCGATATCCCGTGCAGCGCACAAGACGACACGGCATTCTCTATACTTCAAGCCACGCGCCGTCGCACCACCAAGACAGAATATATCAGTTGCCCGGGTTGCGGACGCACACTTTACGACCTTCGTTCTACTATTGCCAAGATACGCGAAGCTACTGCCCACCTAAAAGGTCTGAAAATCGGTATTATGGGTTGCATCGTCAATGGTCCTGGAGAAATGGCCGATGCTGATTACGGATATGTAGGCGCCGGTCGCGGAAAAATCAGCCTTTACAAAGGAAAGGTGTGCGTAGAACGAAACATTCCCGAAGCAGAAGCCGTGGAACGCCTACTTAAATTTATAGAGGACGACAGAAAATAGTGAAATCCACTATCAGATTTCACTTAGAAACGATCAAAAACACTTTATCGTGGCGGAGTTATAGTTTAGGGAATGTCGTCAAATAGTCAGAAGAAACATAACGATTTGATTGCCAGTGT
>CAMVJO010000081.1 GCA_947167835.1 uncultured Prevotellaceae bacterium | reverse complement strand
TAATGGAAACAACTTCCTTCAATTTTTTGAAAATTATTTAGGACACTATTGGTTTGTTGTAGCAACCACTAAGGTAAGAATTTCTTGCCTTAATGGAAACAACTTCCTTCAATTTTTTGAAAATTATTTAGGACACTATTGGTGCAAAAGAGTTAAACCTTGGTTTCATTATTTCTTTTTACGTTTTTTTCTTTGCCGTAATACAAAATATTTGTAAACTTTGATATTCTCTTCGTGTTGAGAAAACTGTCTCATCGCGAAGAGAAAACTTTATCATCGTGATGAGAAAAGATTCTCTACGCGAAGAGAAAATACGGGGCTTGTAGTATATGTGCAAAACTGCTTGAGGATGAGGGGATAATATCTTGCGAAAATAATGATTTAGCGGTTTGGCAATAGATTTTACCGATCATTTTAATTGTAAAACAAAATAATTGTTTATATTTGCAGCGTCCGCCGGAGAAATCGGCGAACCAAGAAGGCGTTTTTGATTCTATCCTGTTTAGAAAAGTCTGGAAAACTTTATTATGGAGGATAAGAACAAATAACGTCCATTCTGTTTGTATATCCGCATATACGGCAATGGTGTCGTATGTGGTAGTATATACATCAGCGTGGGGTTATTGTTTCGAGTTCATTCCATAAAGGTTTTTCCAGAGCCATCTAAACGATGAACCAAAACAAGTCCTGCGCTTTTTTGTTTCCCATAAATACTCATTATCCGCTTTGAGGACTTGGTGGGTTATCTAAAACAAATACATACGGCAAAACAAATGAAACAATTAAATCTATTACCAAAGTTGGCGCTCGTTGTTTCAACTTTTGGTTTCTACTTGTGTGATACAAAGCACACAATTTCATCAACAAATATTCCAAAGAACACTAATACCTAATTATTTATGAAACAATAATTACTCATCACTTTATTTGCCTCATTATGTGCGCTTTTTTCTTTTGCAGCCGGCACAGAGATAAATGGCATTCACTATGTCCTAAATGACAATAATATGACTGCCAGTGTAACATATACGGGAACATCGTCTTATTATAATTCTGCTAATCCATATATAGGAGAAATTACGATTCCAAGCATAGTAACAATAACATATAAGGAGAATAACCATGTTTATTACAAATACTATTCCGTGACGAGCATTGGAAGTTATGCTTTCTCGGGCTGTTCAGATTTAACGAATGTCAGCATTCCAAATTCAGTCACAAGCATTGGATACGATGCTTTCGGTAGTTGCAAAAGCCTAACAAGCTTCACTATTCCAAGCTCTGTTACAAACATTGGAGACTATGCGTTCTCTGGTTGCACAGGCTTAACAAGTATCACAATACCGAGCTCCGTGACAAACATAGGAAAATATGCATTTTTAGGTTGCACAGGCTTAACAAGTATCACAATACCGAACTCTATTATTAGTATAAGTGAAGGAGTTTTCAAAAACTGCACTGGCCTTACGAGTTTTACCATATCGAATGCTGTGACAGATATCGGAATTTATGCGTTCTATGGTTGCACAGAACTTTCAGAAATCAAAATTGGTAATAACGTCAAAACAATAGGCGCAGCAGCATTCTTTGAATGTACTAAATTAAAGAATATATATTGGGGACGATCCATTGAAAAAATCGATAATTTTGCTTTTAAATATTGTAGTAGTCTTGAAAGGATATGGTTCCCCTATTCTTTAATTAGTATCGGAAGTGAAGCATTTGAGAGTTGTTCTAACCTAAAAGAAATTGCAATTTCAAACACTTTAAGATATGTTGGTGGAGATGAAATCTGCGATACAAATTTAAAAACTTTGATAATTGGTAATTTCGTTGAAGCCATAAAAGGAGGTACGTTTTTTTCAGAAGGAAGGAAACTTAATAATGTTTTCATACTACGTTCTACACCACCTAAAGGTAATGGGGCATTTTTGGACGATTATAGAGCAACACTCCATGTTCCTATGGGCTCGAAGGATCTTTATAGCCAAACGTCCCCATGGAGCAAGTTTAGTTTTATTGTTGATGACCTTCCAAATCCTGATACAGAAACGAAAAAGACGGAAACGGTAACAACTCGTACAACGGCAGGAGAACCGATGTCTTTTGATGAGTTTAAGGTTTTGGCAGGCACAGGCAAGCACTTTGCTATAGTTGCTTCTTCAGAACATTCTTTAGTCTATCCCAAATGGTTTAGTTTTTCTTCTGAGGGCTATTCCACCACACTCAGTTCTGCACAGTTGTTTGATTTAGAGAACAGTGAGACGGGCGAAGGTTGGTACAACATTAAGCGTGTGAGCGACAACCTGTATGTATCTACTGAGGGTGGCAACTTTGATGCTGATACCAAGATGGATTTCAAATTGGTTAATCGTCTTGCAGGCGACTACTGGAGCGAATTCTCGGATGCCTCTCTGCATATTAGTTTTGACAACGCAGAAGGAAACCATTATAATGCAAATACCACGAACTTAGGCTTCCGTTCCGGTACTGGAGGCTATAGTACCTATGTGGCATACGGTCCGTTCTGTCTGGTAGAAGTAAACTATCTCGACAAGAACAATAATCCATTGAGAGCATCCGAATCCTATATCGTGGCAGAAGGTACATCGTTTGAAGCTCCTGTCATTATGGGTAAGGCCGTACGAGGTGAAAATGTCGTAGCCGTAAGCAAAGACCAAACTGTCAACTTTATATATGACGATGCCACTTTCGATTATAAAGTTATCGTGAATGGTGCTGTCGAAGGTATGAACGTCAGCATCAAGGGAGAGGCATTAACTTATGGCCAAACAGACTATTCAAATGCTGAAGCCGTTTCCGAGAGCGATGTGGTTGTCAGCTTCACGGAGGGAGCAGAATTCTTGTCCTACCGTGTGAGCATCAATGGCATTTACATCGTTATTGACTGCGAAGATTCACGTTGGCCTGTCAGTTTCCATAAATGGCAAACCTTTACCCGAACCGACCGCCATATTAACAGCGTAACATTTAACGACCAGACAGTAGATGGTTTATATACCGATTACAGAACGACCTGCTATCAGGACTTTACTGCTACAAAGACTGTAACTCTTCCCGCTGAGACATCCATTAAGCCGTCTTTTGATGTATTAGGACAATGGATGCATGGTTTTGTTTATATAGACTTAAACAACGATGGCGATTTCTCAGACGAAGGAGAATTAGTATCTTATGTAAACGAAAACAATCCCAATCTTGCGGCCGATCTTCCCGAATTTATCTCTCCCGCTACAGCCGGAACTTATCGTATGCGCGTCAAAATGGACTGGGAAAGCTTAGATCCAGGTGGTAACACAGGAGAAGATCCAGAAGATGTCAATTCCAAAAACCACATCATCAAAAACGGTGGCGCGATTATAGACTTGAAACTCGTAGTAACCAGTGCCGTAACGTCTATCAACCCAATTCGCGATGCTAAATCAGGCGTGACTTACTACAACCTGAAAGGCCAGCGCACAACAAGGCTGCAACGTGGCGTGAACATCATTCGCTATAGCGACGGTACGACGAAGAAGGTATTAGTCAAGTAATGCTTTTCGCAAGAGTACATTAAAACTCTTTTATTCCAAAGAAATGGCTTTCAAACGTTGAATATAGACGTTTGAGAGCCATTTCGTTATAGGGATGTTCTATAAATTAGGCTGCATTGTTTTTGTTTAGATTTTGATTGGATTTAGCTTTAATGACGAAGGAGCGTAGCGAGCTACGGTTCAAGGAATTAAAGCTAAAGACGGCAAAAAGATTTCAAAAACAAGCAGAATAAAATAGAGACCAGTTTCTTAAAAACGTAATTTATAGAACATCCCTATAAGTAAACATCAGGTTTTCAATTGCCTATCCGCTAACTCTTTTGCTCCTTTGGAGCGGCACAAATGGGTGATGCCTTAATTACCACAGGGTGTTGCCCTGGGCTATTTCCTTCTGCCTCTTCGAGGCGTAATGGTATATTTTCCGAGGGAAACGAGGAAATGATATAAAAAAACAAGGGCGTTGCATTATTGCTAATGTAACGCTCTTGGTGTCTTGATTCAGGTTTTCGTAGCGGCTACGGGAATCGAACCCGTATACCATGCGTGAGAGGCATGTATCCTAACCGTTAGATGAAACCGCCATAAAAAAAGGAGCGGAAGCTGGGGGATTCGAACCCCCGGTACGGTTACCCGTACGGCAGTTTAGCAAACTGCTGGTTTCAGCCACTCACCCAAACTTCCTTCCGTCAGCATTTCGTCAAATGCGGTGCAAAGATAGACAAATCCCGAAATCTGCCAAAATCTTTTTGCGGTTTTTTATAATATTCGTGCGATTTTTATATGATTACGCCAGAAAATACCGTTTACAAGCCCATTAAGAACCACTTTTTGAAAGATGGTATGCAACAAGTCCGTCGAGTGGCGACCGAAGTATTTTGCCTGCTTTCATACTGTTCTGCTCAAGGGCGGCAACAAGGTCCTGGCTGAAAACATAGGCGATGCTTCCGACAAAATGCACAGGCAAATCCATTGCATCATACTGCAGAAGATTGCGATGTATGAAGCGGGAGAACTCTTCTCGCAACAGATTCTTAACGTATGCCTCGTCGTGATATTTTGACAGGAATCTGGTGAAAGAAGCCAAGTAACGATTGGGTAAAGGCTGCTTATACACTTTGTTTAAGAGCGAGTTCATATCTAATTGATACTCTGCAAGAAAATTTTCTGCAAGAGTGTCTGGAATCTGATGCTTGAAAACGTCTCCGACAAGGCGTTTACCAAGTACGGCACCGCTACCTTCGTCTCCCAAGATAAAGCCTAAAGCAGGAGTCTGGCGTACTATTGACACGCCATCGTACAGACAACTGTTGGAGCCCGTACCCAGTATGCAGGCTATGCCGGCCTCATCACGACAAGTGGCACGCGCCACAGCCAACATATCGGAATGAACTTCGACATAAGGCACGGAAAGAAAATCGCGCAGGACTTCTTCCAAAAGATGTGCGACATCTTTGCGACAACCTGCCCCGTAAAAACAGACAGCCCCGACATTTTCTGTCTTTTCCTGCAACTGCGGCCATAATTCGTCGCTCAGAATTTCACGCATCTGCTGTTGGGAAAGGTAATATGGATTGATGCCCTGCGTAGATACGCGGACGTCCTCCCCACCCTCGATATGCAACAGCCAATCTGTCTTGGTACTTCCGCTATCGGCAATCAGTATGCTACTTCTCATAGGTCTATCAGTTTTTTAGCCGCAAAACCTTCCTGGAAGATGTCGTTACGATAGGCGATATAGGGTTCTGAAAACTCCTTGTCGGAAATATCGCACGTTCCATCGAGTTTCTGCAAGACATAGCCTACGGTATAATTATGCACATCGGAAGCCGGTACAAACGTGGTGTTCTTTTCCTTATCCACATCCTCTATGCTCAATATGAGCTGGTTGTCTATGAGTTTGTTCATCACGTCATTAATGATTCTGACGGGCACATTGAGTTCTTGCGCTATCTCGAGCACGGTTGGCGACTTCGTGCCTTGGTGGAAACGCTTGCAAATGATGCGCATCGTAGTGAGGCACAGATAGTCCTCGCCACTACGTCCACCCACATGCAAGGACTGTAGCGAAAGGCGGTTGTCACTTTGATATACACAACTCATCGTGGCTCCAAAGAGGATGATATACCACGAAATCTGACACCAAATCATAAACAACGGTATGGCGGCAAACGATCCGTAGATGGCATTATAGCCGGAGAGCCATTGCTGCGAATTGAGATAGACGGTCTGCCACAATTCAAAGCAGATGCCAACAGGTATGCCGGCTACTAACGCACTTGTAAGCTTGACACGCACATGCGGCATGAAGATATACAGAATGACAAAGAGCAAACAGATGATGAAATAGTGTATCACTACCAGTAGCACCTTGGTAGCAGGGGCTATCAGGACAATATCAGAAAGTTGCGCGAAGGTGTTGGAAAGGAACATCGTGAATCCCATTGACACGAAGATGATAATGGGAAGAAGGAACACGACTGCGGTATAATCCGTGAGTTTACGCGACAACGGACGGTCACGTTTCACCTGCCAAATCTGGTTAAACGTGCGTTCTATGGAATCTGTCAGCGAAAGCAAACTATATAACAGCAATATGATACCGAAGCCCAAGAAGATGCCGCCCTTGGTATGATCCAGATAGGCCGAAACGAAATCCATCAACGTATTTACCGTCTCGGGGTGGGTAGGAAAAGCGGCATGGATACGACCTTCGATAAACTCCGAAAGGCCAAATCCCTTGGCTATGGCAAAGATGATGGCGAAGAAGGGAACAACGGCCATCAAAGTGGAATATGTCAGCGCCTGGGCACGATATTGCATCCGTTCCTTATTGAAACAGTCCCAGGAAAACATCAATATCCATTTGGTATTCTCGAATAACTCTCGAAATGACAGGTTTATACGAAACATTTTGGTATGTCGGTTAATATGAAGTCCCTAAAATACGATTCAGGGCATTAGCAAGATGCTTGATGAAGCATTATTGCGGGAGTGTGACTTGGAAAAGATCGCTGTTCACATGCTCCTGCAGAATGATCTGCTTCAACTCGCTCACCACATTCGGATAGCGTGAAGCAAGGTCGTTGTCCTCGTGCAGATCCTGAGCCAAATCATACAAATGGCAGGTGCCGTTCTGCACAACAAGCTTCCAATTGCCCTTTCTCACGGCCATCATATTCGTTTCGTGGAACTCCCAATACAAATGGTCGTGCTGCACCTGTTCGCCCTCGCCAGTAAGCGTTGGATAAATAGAAATACCATCGAAATAATCGTTCTCCAAACGCGGATTAGAGTAGCGTTCCACATAGTTCTCGATACCTGCCACATCACAGAACGTAGGCATCAGGTCGTAGAAAGCAAAGAGTTGGTCGGAAACCGTTCCAGGCTTAATCTTACCCGGCCACTTAGCAATAAATGGGATGCGGATACCACCTTCGTACGTACTGCGCTTCAAACCTTGCAACAACTGTTCGCAATTGAAGAAGGTCTGGTCTGCCCCACCCTCAGCATGAGGACCATTGTCGCTGGTAAAAATCACAAGTGTGTTCTGATCCAGACCTTTCTCCGCCAGTTTATCCAATATCTGCCCCACCTGTGCATCCAGACGGGTAATCATGGCAGCAAATTCGGCATGAGCAATGTCTGTGGCGTGATAACGCGAGGGAAGGTCGCCTCCGAAACTCTTTTCTGCACAGAAATGTCCTTTATAGGCCAAGAGTATGGAATCCTCGGGCTGTATCAACTCGGCATGAGGCAAGGTATAGGTAAAGATACCGATGAAAGGTTCGCCTTGCTTGCGGTCGTCAAGCCATTTCAACGCTTCCTGATGAATAACATCGGCAGAATATTGCGTGCGCTTGAAGTAATCGGCATTGTTCATTCTATATGGCGTATTTTCCGTCATTTCAACACGCACAACACCCTCGTCGCCGAGTTTCTTGCTGTACCTGTTCAGGAAATTAGGATAATACATGTGTGCCTGGAACTGGCAAATAAATCCATAGTACTCGTCCACACCACGTTTGTCGGGAGTAGATACAGAGCCCTCGTAGCCACCAGCCCATTTGCCGAACATACCCACGTTGTAACCGTTGTCGTGGAAGATTTCAGGAATGATGACGTGGGCTGTATCGTAGGGTTCCTGACCTACAACGGAATACTCGTCATTAACACCATACTTAACAGTAGAGGCATTACGCCAATATTCCTTGTTGCCGCGCACATGAGTATGTCCCGTGTGCTGCCCAGTCATAAAGGTGGCGCGGGCAGGAGCCGAAACGGGGCTGCCGGAATATGCCTGCGTGAAACGCATTCCCTGTTCTGCCATCCTGTCTATGTTGGGCGTAGCAATATACTGCTGGCCATAGCAACCTAAATCGGCATAGCCCATATCGTCACACATGATATAGATAATGTTCGGGCGCTGGTCTTGTGCATTTGATGCCGTGACTGCCAACGTACCAATTCCTAAGAGTGCATATTTTGAAATCGTCATAATGTTATATTGTTAGTTTGTCTGATTATTTTACCGATACTTTCAAAGTCTTATTCTGCTTTTGGGTAAATACCTTGAGGATATATGTGGCAGGAACAAGGTTGTGTGTCTTGATAGCGTTGCCTTTTACCCTTGCAACTTCTACTCCGTTTACATCATATAGGCGCATTTCGGAAACAGGTTCGCCGGAACGTACCTTAATCATGCGATTGTCGTTCTCCAATTCCAAGAGGAAATTGTTTTCAAAGAGTTTACCTTCTTTCAATCCTGTTAAGACCTGTTCTCCGAACGGATCGTTCTTGTCTGCTGCAAAATAAGCCGTAAGATGCAGGTCGTGATTGAGAGTATAAGCATAAGAAGGACGGACACTCATAACCTTTGCACCTTCTTTCCAGCATACAAAAGTGGAAGAGTTGTAGGGAGTTGCGGTAACATTGGTTTCGTCGTATGATACACTACCGCGAAGAGAATCGTTTACGTCCACCGTCAATTGGAACTCGTCAGAAAGATTCTCGCACACCTCGATAGCGAAATCTAAAGTCTGGCCAATGACATCATCCTCGGCATCTGCAAGGCTGTTGTTCGTGGTACGCAATCTCATCCTTGACTTACCTATAGCAGCATCGGCAGGCACCAAAACGGTCTTGGCCATTGTCTTGGCTACCTCCAACTCATAGGCGGTCTCGAACACACCATTTCTGTCCCAGTCGAAGTAAACGAACACCCTGTCGGCAGAAGTCGGCGTTTTCTGCAAGGTCAAATCCAAATCTATCTCCTTACCGCGCTTGAATAAGGGTTTATCCATCACGCTAATGGTGTACCAAGACGTAGGTACTACAACTTGTGAAGCAGTTGAGGTTGCCGTTTTGTAACGCATGGGATATGTCAGGAATCTTGACGCACCTGCTCCGGTTACAAGCACTTTGCTGAAATATTGTCCGCTCTTTTCGCCACAAGGATAGTTATACGTTTGAAGACTTCTTGCATATCGTGTACGAGCGGTCTTGAAATAGAAATTCTTGATACCGCCAATTGTCAGTTCGTGGCTGGCGTCATCAAAAGCCGTGAATTTATAATACGAATTGTCCGTTTCGGCAAGCGATGTGGCCGACACGCACCATTTTGTAAAGCCGGATTCAGCAAGGATTTCCTTACCGGCTTCGCTTACAATCTGATAACCTGTGCTGTTTGACATGCCAACGAAATACCAATTCACATTTTCGGCTTCTGTTGGAGCAACCCATTCATTTGACTTGGCAAGATATTTTCCTTCTGGGGAGACAATATGATATGGAACGGCCAAATGCTCCATATCTGCGGCAGGCTCGAAAGGTCTAATGTCGAAAACATCTTCTGTCTCCTCTAAATCCCAATATGAACCGGTATTGCTCACGCCTGCGTTCCAAACTATCACATTACTTGAGGCTCCGTCTTTGTTAAGTCCGCGCGGAGACCGGGTATTGTCGTTATAATTACTGCAATCTGTGGAACTGAACCAATATTTGCCGGATATTTCGCCGCTGGCACTCTTGCCCACGTAATAAGCTACGGGTGTTGTGCCAGTTTTCATAATACTGGAACTACTTGGTGTCTTGTTGCAAGACTGAACGTAGTTGCCGCTAACGGTATTCTTGATGTAGAAAGTGCCTTCGTCTGCATTGGCGGTTTCAAATGTCCAAAACATACGTTTCGTGTTGTCTTTGCTCGAAACAACCATCGTTCCGTCTGCTTCTTCACAGATATACATTCCGCTATACTTGCAAGAGACGATGAGATAAGTCTTGCCTGCCACCGGTTGGGCGATGGACGAGACAACAAAACATACATACAAAAGCAAAAATGAAATAATCTTTTTCATATATCCTATTTAACATTAAAAGTTTCGGTAAGAGTGGCGTGCAGATAGTCGCGACTGACAGAAGTTCCCGTATAAGTGTTGGCACTATACTTGGCTTTTCCACCGCTCTCGAGGGTTTCCTGATCTTCAAAGTAGGTAACGTTTCCCATACCGTGATAATCTGCCTGAAGCACGATGGTATATTTCCCGGGAGCAGTAAAAACGACGGTATCCGTAGGATTAACTCCGTCATACACACCATTAATGGGAACAGATGCTTTGCTCTTGCTCACATTCTGCGGGGTAATCGTCCAAGTATAGGTAGTACGGTCTAATAGATGCCCTGCTTCGCGTTGGACAGCTGTAAACACGATCGTTTCGCCCACCTTAATCTCTGATTCTTGTGCCACAATCTTTGAAAATCTCGGCACGCGCGACTGGTATTTATCATCATTCGTATGTTCTGAGCACGAAACGACAAGACACGTTATCAGGAACGCAACAAAATATACAATTCTTTTCTTCATATTCTTGTTTTGACTAATGATTCTATAGTTTGAAAAGGAGTTTGTTCGCTTCATCCAAGAGCTTTCTCCCATATCCATAGGATTTACTCCCAAGTCCGTAGGATTTACCCAAGCCCCTTAGAAAGTAAGCAGCATCTTATAAAGCTGATGTACCGGCAATCCCATCACATTCCAGTAACTACCGCGAATATTCTCGACGGCAATCATGCCTATCCATTCCTGAATGCCATATCCTCCGGCTTTATCGTAAGGAAGGAAACTCTTAACGTAATATTCTATGTCTTCCTCAAGCAGATTCATGAAGGTAACATCTGTCGTAACGGCCATACCTTCCATTCTATTGACAGTCTGCACCATGATACCCGTCATCACCTGATGTGTATGGCCGGAAAGTTTGCGCAAAACGTCAATAGCCTCTTCTTCACTATGGGGTTTCCCTAATACCTCGTCGCCCAGCATCACTATGGTGTCTGCCGTAATGATCAGCTCGTTATCCAGCATCGTAGAACGATAGGCTTCGGCCTTTTTCTTAGAGATGTATTTCACTATCTCGTCACCCTTGAGATTTTCGGGATAACTTTCGTCTATTCCAAGCAGAGTACGCACTTTGAACTGTATGCCAAGGCGTTGTAATAACTCCTTTCTTCGCGGAGAATTACTTGCCAAGATTATTTCGTATTTATCTAAATTCTGAAGCATCGGTATAAGGGTTGTACTAATAATTAGGTTATAAATATCGGGAAGTTCTTTTCAGACTGTATGCTTTTTCAATCTTTTTGGCGCTTTTATCTTTAATTAATTCCTTGAACCATAGCTTGCTATGCTTCTGCGAAATTAAAAACAAAATCTCTCAAAAATCTTAGATTTCTTCGCGCACACTCTGTTTGTTGTCTGCCCCGTAGGGTGAAGCTCTGCGGGT
>CAMVJO010000080.1 GCA_947167835.1 uncultured Prevotellaceae bacterium | reverse complement strand
AATAGAATTTTAAATCAGAATTCTAAATAAAATTTCAAGCGAAGCGCCCCAAAAATGGAACGCACAAATGCATATAATATTCCCCAAATTTCGGGCATTCCGTGGATTTGGGGTTAATGGGCTCGGAGATAAGAAAATTTAGCTCCGAGCAAAATAAAATTAGCTCGACACTATTTCAAATTAGCTCGGAGATAAAAAATTTTTGCTCGGAGCTATTTGCACTTATTTCTAAGGTAAAAAATCGCGCCTCAAACTATGGGAATCTTTCGATAAACAAAGGGCGCATTGCTATGCCCAAATTTTCACTACTGAAAGCTTCTTGGGAGATAATTAATAATAACTCCGAGACATTTGATTTTTGCTCGGACTTATTTTTTTTGAGCGATTTTTCTTTCCCTAAACTTCTTTTTTGATTTCGTTGCCCTTTGTCAGAATAATGCCGTCGGAAAGCTGCAAAAAAATCGGATATAGGCGACAAAAAGTTGGATTTTCTTAAAAAGTCCTTTTTTAATCTTAAAAAATCGCTAATTAAAGCCTCTCTGCTTTAAGGTTTGGAAATTTGTGTGTAAATTTGCGCGATATTATGTGCCACAGACAAGACAGGGCGCACGGAAACAGAATAAATAAGACAATATGAAGAAATACAGTATCGCGATATTCTCAGTTTTTTGCTGCATACTTTCCGGCATGCTGACGGCATGCAATAGTGATGGGGATTATTCTGCCACTTACACCTACGAAGGATATATCTCGGCCGTACAAATGGGTTCGCTCAAGCGTATAGTGCACACCAAGTCGAGCACAGGCGAGGACAGCACGTACAACCTCACCGTGAACGGTGCACTCTATCCCCTTTACATAGACCAACTGAACGATAGCATCTACAATGTGGATTCCTTGCCCTACGGAACGGATCTCAGTAAGGTGACATTCACGAATTTCACCTATCAGGGCGCACTTATCAGCATCAAACTGCTCACCGAAGACGCTGACACGCTGTTTTCCTACACCGACAGTACGGATTTCAGGGAGCCGCGCTATATCTCCGTACACATAGCCACTCCCGAAACCACGATAAAGCGCACTTACAAGGTAACGCTGAGCGTGCACAAGGAGGAAGCAGACAGTTTTGCATGGACAAAAGCCACTACCAACGCAGACCTGGCCGCATTTGTGGAGCAACGCGCCATGATGTGCGGCGACAGCATCTGGGTGTTCGGCAGAAAATCGGACGGCAACCTCGTAAAACTCTCTGCCCACAAGAATCAGACAGACACCTGGCTTACAGCAAAACTGAACCGCACGGATATAGATGTCAGGAGCATACAACTGAAAAACGACACCCTGTTTGCCGTCACTCCCACCGCAGTAGTCAGGGCTTTTGCGCAGGACGCCGCTCAATGGACGCCGCTGACCGCCAACTTACTGCCCGATAATCTGTTTGCAGCCAGCGATACAGAACTCTATGCCCTGCAAAGCGGCGACTTCTACGGTTCAAAAGATGGCCTGACGTGGACAAAACAAACGGTTTCGGGAACAGGAGTGATGCCTACCTCGAATATAGCAGGTATTTGCATGAAGTCGCGCAAGAACGCCTACCTGAAATACATCCTGCTCACGGGAGAAAACGGTACAGACCCCGCACTATGGCGCCGTGACGACTACTCAGGAAAGCGCGAAGCCGAGCCTTGGTTCTCATACCTCGACACAGAGACCGACGAGACCGACTTTCCGAAACTCATGTCGCCAAGTCTTTCGATTTATAACAGTCAGAACGACATCCTGCTCACAGGTATTTCGACCACAACCAACGCTATCGAAGCCTATGTCAGCAAAGACTACGGATACACCTGGATGGCAGACGGATTTGTGCTGCCTGCAACAACGGTGAGCGGCAGTACGGCCTCGGTAGTCGATGCAGAAAACTACGATATCTGGCTCTTCTGCAACGGAAGCGGCGAAATATGGCGCGGAAGGCAGAATGGCACATCGTGGATCGAGACACAGACAAATTACTACAAGGCCCGCAAGAGATAATACGCCAAAAAGTAAACATCAGACGCCACAAGCATGTCACACATCCTCAGAACTATAGCATTACTCACGCTACTGCTCCTCAGCCTCGCCACAAAAGCGCAGGAAGAGGTGGAATACACCATGGAAATCGGGGGCGGCGCAGGTTTGGACTTCGCCATGAATGATATGCGCGGCGGCCTTTTCTCGCAACCACGAGGCGCCTTTAACGGAGTGCTGAGATTCATCATAGACCAGCGCAATGCCGTGAAGATAGCCCTGGACTACGGAATGTTAAGCGGGAACACCACGAAGCAAACTGACTTCCTTCCCGCAACACCCGGCACAGCAGGACCGACAACCCTGCAATACGACTTCAAAGGTTCGCTCATCGGACTTTCAGCCCTCTACGAATTGCATTTCCTGCCCTACGGATTTACGGAAGGTTACCAGGGACTGAAGAGATTCGTGCCCTACATACAATTTGGTCTGGGCGGTGTGTATGGAACCAAGGGAAAAACCTTCGGACTGACGATACCCGTAGGATTCGGTGCGAAATACAAACTGAAGGAACGCCTCAACCTCGGAATAGAATGGCGTATGCACTTCACTACTACCGACAAACTGGACGGACTGGCCGACCCGCACGGCATTAAGTCCATGGAATTCAAAAATAAAGACCACTATAGCATGGCACTCATCACACTAACCTACAGTTTTGCCGAGAAATGCAAGACTTGTAACAAGGATGATTGGTGAAGCCGCCATAAAACAAACGATAATATAGACGCAGTAAACGATAAAACAGACGCAGAATATGAGTTATAAGGAAAAGTTAGATCTGCAGCGTATTCCGCAACACATAGCCATCATCATGGACGGAAATGGTCGCTGGGCACAGGCAAAAGGTCTGTCGCGCAGCATGGGACATCAGCAAGGTGTAGAAACCGTGTACAACATTACCGAAGCAGCCTCGAACTTAGGAGTGAAATACCTGACACTCTACGCATTTTCCACCGAAAACTGGAACCGTCCGCAGAGCGAAGTAGATGCACTTATGACACTTATTCTGACGCATCTGAAAGAAAACCTGTATATGAAGAACAACGTGCGACTACGTCTGATCGGCGACATAGAACGTCTGCCCGATTATGTGCAGAAGACGATAAACGACTGCGTAGAGCACACTGCAAAAAATACAGGTCTGACACAAGTTATCGCACTGAGCTACTCCTCGCGCTGGGAACTGACAAAAGCCATGAAAGATATGGCAGAAGAAGTGAAAAGTGGCGCACTGAATCCCGAAAGCATAGACGAAAAGACCGTTACTGAGCACCTGAACACCCGATTCATGCCAGATCCCGATCTTTTGATACGCACCGGCGGCGAATTGAGGATAAGTAACTACCTGTTGTGGCAATGCGCTTATTCCGAACTCTACTTCACTCCGGAATACTGGCCGGACTTCAACGCCGAATCCCTGTATAAAGCCATTTATGACTACCAGCAACGCGAAAGACGCTTCGGTAAGACGGGCGAACAGGTAAGAACCGAACAGGAAGGCTGAAAAACCTAAAACTATCGGCAACGAAATACCCCATATATCAAACATACTGGATATTAGTTCACAGAAGAAACTCCTTAAATAACACATAGCGCAATCGAAAGGCGCAGAAGATGATTAAGAACAGCAGCATGAAATACTATTCCCTGATTAAATGGCTCACATTGGGCGTCCTTCTTTTTGCAAGTCAGAACTCTTTTGCACAAGAAGACCAGAAACAAGTGAAGCCACGCATCACCTACTCAGAACATCACCCCAAATACATTCTTGGCGGCCTCAACATAAAAGGAATGGAGAACTACGACGAAGAATATATGAAGTCGTATGCCGGTTTGACCGTAGGAAATCTCTATGAAGTGCCGGGACCAGAAATCAGCGACGCCATACGAAACTATTGGCGCTCGGGATTGTGTTCTAACGTGGAGATAATAGCCGACAGTATCGTAGGAGCAAAGATTTACCTGACGATAGCACTAACCGCCCGCCCACGAATCTCGCATATCGAGTATCACGGCGTGAAAAAGAGTGAGCGTGAAGATATTGAAAGCAGACTGGGATTGCATGTGGACAACCAAATCACACCGGATATCGTAGATAAGGCAAAAATCATCATCAAGAAATATTTCGAGGAGAAAGGTTTCAAGAACTCTGTCGTAGATATCACACAACGCGAGGACGTTACCGCCCAGAACAAGGTGCTTGTAGATATCAACATCAAGAAAAACGAAAAGACAAAAATACATCGCATCTACATTGCCGGCGTAGAGAAAAAACAAGCACGCAAACTGAAGGGCGCAATGAAGAAAACCAAGGAGAATAAACTCTACAATTTCTTCCGATCCAAGAAGTTCCGTACGGAAAAGTACATAGAAGACAAAGAAAACCTGATAGAACGCATGAACTCGTGGGGATACCGCGACGCACGTATCGTGAAAGACAGCGTAGTGGCGCTGGATCCCTCGCATGTAGATATCTATCTTGATTTATATAAGGGCGATAAATACTTCCTGCGCAACATTTCGTGGGTAGGTAACACCGTTTATCAGACAGAAGTGCTGCAAAAAGCATTAAAGATGAAGAGCGGCGATGTTTACGACCAGAAACTTCTCAACGACCGCCTGCATGGTGACGAAGATGCCATAGGAAATTTCTATTACGACCAGGGATATGTATTTATCCAACTGAATCCCGTAGAAATCAACGTAGAAAACGATTCTGTGGACCTGGAAATGCGCATTGAAGAGGGAAGACAAGCAACTTTCAACCGCATACGCATTTCCGGCAACGACCGAGTGTACGAAAATGTCATACGACGCGAACTTCGTACGAAGCCAGGCGATCTTTTCTCGATGGATGCTATCAAACGTACCGTGAGAGAATTGAGTAATATGAACCAATTCGACCCGGAAGCGCTGGCACGAGACCTTAACTCGGCCATAAAACCCGATCCCTACAGTGGAACGGTAGATATCACCTATCCGCTCACCACTAAAGGCGGAGACCAGGTAGAACTCTCGGCAGGATGGGGACAAACCGGTATCATAGGACGCGTTGGATTGAAGTTTACAAACTTTTCCATACAGAATCTTTTCAGTAGCGGCAGCAAACACATAGGTTTCCTGCCTCAAGGAGACGGACAGACGCTGTCACTCAACGGTTCCAGCAACGGAACATATTATCACACGCTGTCAATGCAATTTCTCGACCCATGGTTTGGAGGTAAGCGCCCGAATCAATTCAGTTTCTCGCTCTATTATTCCAAACAGACCGACGTAGCATCCAGTTTCTACAACAATAACTATTACAATAACTACTATAATTATCTGTATGGCTACGGTTCGAGCGGATACTACAACCAAACGAATTTCTATGACCCAGAGAAATACGTGAAGATGATAGGCGCTTCTATAGGATTCGGAAAACGCCTCACATGGCCCGACGACTATTTCTTCTTCTCCGCCGAACTTTCATACACGCTCTACATTCTCCGCTCTTGGCAGTACTTCCTTATCACAGATGGTAACTGTAATAATATAAACCTCACGCTTTCGCTTACAAGAAGTTCGGCAGACCATCCGTTCTATCCGAGAAAAGGTTCGGAATTTAACTGCTCCGTAACATTAACTCCGCCCTACTCCCTGTGGAACGGCAAAGACTACAAGACACTGGCCACAAATGTTCAGAGTTCGTCGTACCAACGCGAAGCACAGGAGAAGTATCGCTGGATAGAATACCACAAATGGAAATTAGGCTTCAAGTCTTATACCGCTCTCACGTCGAAAGATAAAGCTCCCGTGCTGATGGCGAGAGCAGAGTTCGGACTTTTAGGGCATTATAACAAATATAATCGTTCTCCATTCGAGACTTACTACGTGGGAGGCGACGGTATGTCGGGATATAGCACAGGTTATGCCACAGAAACCATAGGCTTGCGCGGATATGAGAATGGTAGTCTTGCAGGAAACTACTCTAATAATGCGTATGCCTACAGTCGTATGACACTTGAACTGCGCTATCCGTTGATGTTGGAGACTTCTACAAGTATATATGCGCTTGCTTTTCTCGAAGGTGGTAATGCGTGGAACGATGTCAAGGACTTCAATCCATTTGACCTGAAGCGTTCTGCCGGTGTCGGCGTGCGAATTTTGCTTCCTATGGTCGGTTTGATGGGAATTGACTGGGCTTATGGTTTTCAGAAGAACATTAACGGACAAAAGGCCGGAGGTAGTCAGTTCCACTTCATCATTGGACGCGAATTCTAAGAAGCAATTCCCGTTTAACCCTACTTTGAAAAAAGATTCGGCCTATTTGACACAAAATTCTGCCAATATATTAAAGGAAGAATCCGATATACTACAAAAGAAGAACGATATACCGCAGTATTCAACTTATATACCATTGGATTATGAAACGGTATCTTTTCATATTGGGAACTTTTTTGGTTTTTGCCGTATGCTTTTCCATTTCTGCTAAGGCACAACCCCGCACAGAGCAGGAAGCAGAACAAATCGGTGCGACTTTTCTCAAGGAGTTGCGTACTAAAAATATGGTATCTCAGTTACGTCTCGTTCCTGTTCGCAGAAACCAGATAGAAAGTGCGCTGAAAGTCCGTGGACTTCGGGCATACAGCAATCCAGATGCGACATCGCAACAGCCTTTCTACATATTTAATGACGAAGGTCTGGGCGGTTTTGTCATTGTGGGCGGAGACGAACGTTTTCATGACATATTGGGTTACAGCACTTCGGGCAAATTCACACCAGATGACATTCCTGTTGCATTATCCGAGCTTCTCTATGATTTTTCGCAGCAATATCAGAGCATAAGTCGCAGCAACAATTTTTCTGCAAGCCGCAAAGAAGAAAGACAATGGCAGGTAGTAGAACCTCTCTGCCCTTCTCAATGGAGTCAATACGCTCCTTATAATAATTATGCTCCGTTAATTGGCGGAGAAGCGACACCAACGGGTTGTGTAGCCACGGCAATGGCGCAAGTCATGTACTGTTTTAAATATCCTGCCCAGCCACAGGGAATGATCAAGTACACAACGAAAACTAATGCCATAGAAATTGAACACAACTTGGGAAATGATGTTTTCCAGTGGGAGCAAATGCTGGATCAGTACTATACAAACCAATATACATCGGCGCAAGGTAATGCTGTGGCGCAACTCATGCGCGATTGCGGCTATTCCGTAAATATGGACTACGCGACAGTTGGTTCAGGTGCGACAATGACAAATGCTACCTACGCACTAATCCACAATTTCGGCTACAATCGCAACGTCACTACCTGCACTCGCAAATTTTACAGCGACGATGTTTGGGAACAAATCATACATAGGGAGTTGGAAGAAGGACGTCCTATCCTGTATGACGGCAGGAAACCAGATGGAGACGGAGGTGGACATGCTTTTGTCCTTGATGGTGCAGATCAGAACGGACTTTTACACTTTAACTGGGGATGGAGCGGACGTTTCGACGGATATTTTCGCTATGACCCCCTGGTTATTATTAACGATGGCGAGGAACGGCATAATTACAGCGGAGGCCAGAATATGATTGTCAATATTTCGCCCTGGGAAGTAGGAAAACACGAAGACACCTTCCGTGCCACACGTATTTATCCGCGCGAAAACGTTTATTTATGGAATGAATGGGCTTACGTAAACATAGACAGTATTTACTGCCACGCCAATTGTGCCAGCAGAAACGACACCGCCACTTCTTTCCACGGCTTCCTCGCATTATCCCTCCACGAAAAAGACGGTACATTCATAAGTTATCTTGCAAAGAACGAAATAAACAACAAAGCAGCGGTAGGTTGGAAATTATATTGGTTCTATTTCAAACCTTCGCTCACACCTATCGAAAAAAACAAGGAATATCTCCTTCGAGTTGTCGTCATCAATCAAGAAGATGAGGTATCTGACATTCATTTGCTCAATGGTGCGCCAAATTATATCTACCTGAGAACCGATAATAGCGCCATTTACTTGGATTCGCAGTTACCTGAAGGTATTTCCAACGTACTTACAACACCTGATTACGACGATACGAAATACGATCTCAACGGTCGCACGATTTACAAGCCCCATCCCGGACAAATATACATTTCTAATGGCCGGAAGGTCTTGCATCGCTAATCATTGCCGCGACATCCATTCAAAAATAGTCAAGTAATAAGCAAAAACCAAAACGAAAATAATCATGAAAAAGACATTATTGACACTTTGCATGGCACTTGTTGCCACTTTCGGTGCACAGGCACAGAAATTTGCGCTGATTGACATGGAATACATCATGAGTAACATTCCGGCCTACGAACAAGCCAACGAACAACTCAACCAAACTTCCAAAAAGTGGCAGGCCGAAGTCGAAGTTATCGAGAATGAAGCAAAAACGCTCTACAAAAACTATCAGGATGAGGCGGCTTTCCTGAGCAATGACCAGAAAAAAGAACGCGAACAGGCCATTGTCAATAAAGAGAAGGAGGCTTCCGAACTCAAGCGCAAGTACTTTGCTCCGCAGGGCGAACTCTACAAAAAACGCATCGCACTTCTCGAACCTATCCAGAACGAAATCTACAATGCCGTCAAGGGTATTGCACAGGCTAAGAACTTTCAACTGATTTTAGACCGCGCTTCTGACAACGGCATCATATTTGCCTCGCCAACTATCGACATCAGCAACGAAGTTCTCACCAAATTAGGATATTCTATCCGTTAAAACCCCTTAAATTCTTGCCCAATCAAGGTGTTTAGCGTATCTTTGCGCCAATTTAACGCACACAAGCAGAAAATAACAATAATACTTAATAAAAAGATGATTAAAAAAATTATTACCCTGGTGCTCGTTTTGGCACCCCTTAGCCTCTGCGCACAAAAGTTCGCACACTACAGCAATGTTGATGTTATACAGGCCATGCCTGCCTACAGAACAGCTATGACCGAGCTGCAAAATGTCGGTAAGCAATACGAACAGGAACTTACAGCCATGCGCGCAGAGATCCAGACTAAGATTGAAAAATATCAGAAGGAAGTAAACGACAAAACTCCCGCTAATATGCGTGAGCGTCGCGAGGCAGAAATCAACCAGTTGCGGGAACGTTTCGAGACTGCCTACCAAGACAACGAAAGAGCGTATGGCGAAAAACAACAGCAGCTGCTTGAGCCGATTTACAAGAAGGTTGAAGATGCTGTTACCCAGATAGCTAAAGAAAACGGCTATGTATATGTTTTGGACCAGTCACTTTTGCAGGGTTCACAGAAGCTTATCTTCGTAAATGAGAGCCTTAGCGAAAACATCACTACCAAAATCCACAACAAACTGGGCATTACCGCTGCCGACGTCCAGGCTGGAAAGGCTTTCATCGCCAAACTGCAACAGGAAGCCCAGGCTGCTCAAGCCGCTCAGAAATAAACAGGAATTTTCCTGACGTATAAAAGGGATGTTCTAAGCATTAGTACATAATAAAGGAAAGTCTTTTTATCCTATATCACGACTATCTGATTTTTAGAGCAACCCTGCAATCGAAGCCTGAGTGCTACGATTGAATCATTCACTGACGCGCGCCGTTTCTTATGGAATATCGGTGCGCGTCACTCTTTTATTATAAGGTATATCCTAACAATATCATCTTTCATCACCATTTCTCATGTCCCGTCCCAACAAAACTCATTTCCTGTGCCGAGTGTTGCTCATTGTCTGCGGCATCATGATGACTATCCCCGCAGCATCACAACAGACTGTGGAGCATCAAGTCATTGCCCGACGCATACAAAACCTGCTTACGGACTCCCTGACGGATTTCTCGAACGTAGGACTGTGCGTTTACGACCTCTCAGCCCATTGCGAGGTCTTTGCCTATCGCGACAGGCAGTATATGCGCCCTGCCAGCAACCAAAAAGTGATTACCTCCATTTCTGCGCTCGATATCCTGGGCAACAAATACAATTACGACACGACTTTGCGATGCGATACCTTCGCTAAGGGCAGTCGCACCCTACGTGGCAACCTCTATGTGCAGGGCGGTTTCGATCCGCTCTTCGACAATAGCGATCTGCGCCTGTTTACGGATGCATTAGTGGCTCTTGGCATCGATACTGTCAGAGGAAAAATCATACTTGACCTGAGCATGAAGGACACCGTGAGCCGCGGTTGGGGATGGTGTTGGGACGATAAGGATAAAGAGCTTACTCCCTTACAACTCGACGGTAAGAACCATCGCTACTTTGCGCAGCAGTTCCAGAAAGCGCTGAGGCAGGCGGGCATAGTGCTGACAAACAGTTCAACAGGTCGGGGCAAGGCTCCCGATAATGCCGTATGGGTTGCCACCGTGACGCGCACAATAGATCAGATCTTGCAGCCCATGATGAAACAGAGCGACAACAACGTGGCCGAATCGCTGTTTTATCAGATTGCCGCCAGAGAACGCTCCAAAAACGCCACACGAAAGGATGGTGCCGCTGCTATAAAAAGACTTTTATCTCGCCTGGGCATCGAGGAGCGCGACTATAACATAGCCGATGGCAGCGGTCTCTCGCTCTACAACTACTGTACGCCGCGCGTGCTGCTCACTCTTTTGAAACATGCCTACGCCAACAAGAAAATATACGACAGCCTCTACCCCTCCCTCCCCATTGCAGGTAACGACGGCACGTTGCAGAAACGTATGGTGGGGACATCGGCAGAAGGTAACGTACACGCAAAAACGGGTACGGTGACTGGTGTCAGCAGCCTCTCGGGATTCTGCACTACGGCGCAGGGACATCTGCTTTGCTTCTCGATAATGAATAATGGCATCACGAAAGCAGCTGTGGGCCGCGACTTCCAAGACCGTGTGTGCGTGGCAATGACTTCGCCCATCGAGCCTTCGGAAATGACTGACGAGCAATAAAAATTGCTCTGGAAAATAGCTCCGAGATAAATTAAAGTATCTCGGAGCTATTTTGATTTATCTCCCGATTAGTATTTGGAAACTTAAAGTTTCACATAATTATGCGCCCTTTATTCATAGGCGTTTTCGTGTAGTTTTGAGGCGCTAAAAAATACCTCATAAATAAGAGCAAATAGCTCCGAGCAAAAAATATTCTGCTCGGAGCTATTTTTAATTATTGGTGTCCGGTAAAAGTTGAGAATCGCTAAATTATGTGTCCGCAGTGCTGATAAATAGGCATTGCGGATTTATTTTTGAAATAGTAAGCCCCCTCTGCCTAATTTTTACCGGACAGCCGTTTCTAATGACATAAATAAGTCCAATATTTAGGGAATGTCGTCAAATAGTCAGAAGAAACATAACGATTTGATTGCCAGT
>CAMVJO010000079.1 GCA_947167835.1 uncultured Prevotellaceae bacterium | reverse complement strand
GACCCCAACCTTGGCAAGGTTGTGCTCTACCAACTGAGCTATTTCCGCAAAAATCTTGTCATTTTCGGCATTTGCCCTCAAATGCGATGCAAAAGTAGTGCCTTCTGCGGATATGGCAAAATTTTTTCTATGTTTTTTTGCTTCAAACCTACGTTTTTTTGTAATTATTGCGTGAATTGTACTGCAAAACTATAAATATGCCCATCTAATCACATGAATGTAGGGAAGCCACTCCTTATATATATTATAGCAACAATTCTATTGGCTATATAATATGAATAACCTGACTATTATCATATATTTTTGCGCAAAGTAAGTACATTTAGACTTCCCATACGTTCGTATTCTACGGAGTCCATAATCTGGCGTACCAGGTGAATTCCTAAACCTCCGATAGGACGTTCTTTTGCCGAAAGCGTGGTGTCCACCTCTGCCTTCTGAGTTGGATCAAATGGCGTGCCGGCATCAATAATCACGAACTTTAGCCGCGTACCATTAGACTTGGCCTTGATAGTTACGCTTCCCTGCGTATTAGGCTCGTAAGCATAATCTATAACATTGACTACAGCTTCTTCGATGGCGAGTCTTAATTGCATAGATACGTTAGTCGGCAAAATAGCCTCACGGCAAATTTCTTCAACAAAGGCAGTTAATCTGGGTATTTCCTTTATATCATTTTGTAGTACGATGCTCTCGTTAATTTTGGAATCATCATTTTCCTTGATGTATTGTATTGCCATCATTGTCAGGTCGTCACTTTGTTCGGCATCACCAACAAATTGACTAACGGCATCGCTCATAAGAGCAATAAAGGGTTTTGGTTCCAATTTCTGAGCAAGAGCGCGATTTGCCGCTTCGTTTACACGTTCCATCCTGAACTGTTCTTGATGGATGTCCATAGCCTCTGGCAATCCGTCCGTAAAAAGGAAAATAGTGGTACCTGTAAAAATATGTGTCTCCTGAAGCGTGTATTTCCACGAAGGCATAATTCCTACCGGAATGTTAGAATCGCAAGGTAAGGTGCCAATTCCAACTCCTACCAGCATTGGAGCATCATGGCCGGCATTACAATATCGCATAAGGCCGGTTGGTAAATCGAGAACGCCGACAAAAAATGTAACAAACATATTTGTCTCGTTCATATCGACGATTGTCTCATTCAGACTGGCCATAATACGATCAGGCATGGACTCACGGGCTGAAACTGTGCGGAAAACGGATCTTGTGACGGCCATAAACAATGATGCAGGCACACCCTTGCCTGATACGTCGCCAATACAGAAAAATAGTTTGTCGTCTCGGAAATAGAAATCAAATAAATCGCCGCCTACTTCCTTGGCCGGTGTCAGAGATGCGTAGAGTTGTACATCGTCTCGCTCAGGAAAAGTAGGAAACTTCTTTGGAAGCATACCCATCTGTATAGCACTTGCAACGTGCAGGTCTCTTTCTATAGATGCTTTCTGAGCAGTTGTATCTTTCAGCTTATCTATATATTTTACAAGCGACTGTTGCATATTTCCAAAGGAGTGACTCAATTGGCCTATCTCGTCAATTCGTTTGAAGTTGGGAAGCGATGCATCAAAGTGTCCCGAAGCTATATTTTCAGCTTCATGTGCCAATCGTTGCAAGGGGTTAAGCTCACGTTTAATGATATGTATAAAGAAATACAGCATGAGTAACAAACCCGCAAAGACGATACCCATAACGGTGTGGCGCAGTCTGTCAAAACCGCCGAAGATATCACTCTCCGGACAAACGATAGCCATGCTGCATCCCGTCTTACCAAGAGGTTTATAGAATACATAGCAATGTGTACCTTCTATATCCATTTGTTTCACGCCTTCTTCACCATGCTGCATGGCATATCCCAAAGATGTCAGGGCGGTATCAGGATGTTCGAGCGTTTGTGTAAAAATAGTCTGGCGGGAAATCTTTGTTGTATCGGGATGTACGAAATATGTTCCGCCACGTCCTATCATAATACTGTAGGAATTTGGATATGGCTTGATAGAAGAAATCGTATTTGAGAGCCAATTCAGCGAAAGACTTGTATTGATAACGCCTATTACCTTACCATCTACTGTCTCTATGGCTTGACAATAACTGGTTACCATCTCACTGGTATTGGTAGGAACATCAAGATCAATATATGGTTCTGTCCAACAAGGATGGTTCAGCAACGTAGGCATAAGATACCAATCCATATAATAATACTGGTAATTCTCATTTCCACCTTGGATCGTACGGATGCTGTCTCCGGAATGCTTAGAATAGGCTGAGAAGTAACGGCCATAATCTTCGAAATAGAATGGCTCGAATGCGATAGAACAATTATAGAAATCGGGATTGTTAAGCAACATGCTATGACTATAATTAAACATGGAGTCTGCTACATCAATATGTCGTTGCACAAGCCATTTTGTCATGTTACTTGCCACTTCTACCCTGTTTAAGATTCCCTCAACACGAAGCGAAGTCTTGTCAAGTATCTGAGAAGCGCGACTAACAGCCTCTTGGCGCACAGCTTCTCGGGCCTGATAGAAGAAAAATCCTAATGCAGCAACAAAGATCAGGGCAGCAAACATAACTACCCAAATACTTACCTTAACGGATAGCCTACGATGTATGTATAACAAGATTCTTTTCATAATGCTTACTCGCCACTTATCAATTCTTTATAGGTTATTTCTCGGCTCAGCATTTTATTGTCTTTCATCAGGCGACTTGCAAACTGAACCATGTCGGGACGTAGGCGGAACTCGCGTTTCTTTGATTCTCTGTCAATCTGTAAACGCAGTACTTCCTTGAGCATGAGTCTTTGCATCACCTTATTGGTGGCAACATGCTCTTTTTCTACATAATGCATCACGATATCCAATGCTTCTTCGGGATGACGGGCAGTCCACTCCCACCCTTTCTTACATGCCTGGGCAAAGCGACGAGCTTGTTCACGATGCGTTTCATAATAGTCGCGCGTCATATAAACACCATCCTCCTGCACATTATATCCGTGGTCGCAAAAACGATAAACATTCTTATCGGTTATCTTCATGCCGGCTTGTAGCAATTGGTAGTATTCATTATAACTCATGGCAAGGGTTGCATCAAGGGCTCCCGAAACAAAAAGATTGATGTTCTGGGCAAAACGCACCCATTTGTAATTCAAATGATCTTTGATGCTCATGCAAATAGCCAACTGTCCGAAGCCAACACTCCAAATACCTACCCGAGCTCCCTTTTGTGTCAGGGGATCTTTATCGTGTGCCGAGACAATAACCATAGCATTGTTCATTGAAGTCTGTAGTATGTTCACAAGAGGAGTGCCACCGTCAATAATCTCCAGCGCCTGACAGAGCTGCAAAGTTGTGGCTTGGCTTTTATTGTTGCATAGACGGCTAATAGCAGGCTGCGTGGCGGAAGGATGTTCCATCTTCACCTTTACTCCTGCCTCACTGAAGAATCCTTTTGCTTCTGCTACGTAATAACCGGCAAACTGCGCCTGTGCAGTCCATTGTGGGGTAAATACGATGGTTTCATCCTGAGAAAAAGCACTCTGCACCGTCGCAAAAAATGCTACTAATAATATATATAGGTGTATCTTCCGTTTCATCATCCGAAAACTTGCTTAATCAATTGTATAAACTCTCTATATGCAAACGTATCCTGTAAATCTTTGAGAGATTGTGCCAGTCCCTTGTAATACCACTCATAGTCTTTGACATTCTTCGTATGGAAAATATCCCATAGTGCATTACCTTTCACGGCAAAGTCGCGGGCAATGGCTCTCATGTTGGAGAGTTTATCACCAAGCGCTACTATTTTAGCATCACGCGAGGCTTGTGCAATACGGTCTAAAGCAGATTGTCTTCGTGCGTGCCACTTATCATCGCCAAGTAGCTCCGGTTCCAAATTATTGCTTTCCAAAGCCACAATATCTGCTACTCGTTTACCAAACTCGTCACGAATCTGTTCTAAAGTCACGTCAGTATCTTCCACAACGTCGTGAAGAGCGGCAGCAGCCAGCAGTTCCTGGTCGGAAGTCATGGTCGAAACAATCTCCATGGCTTCTAAAGGATGAACAATATAGGGAAATCCCTTTCCTCTACGCTCTGTTCCAGCGTGTGCACGAACCGCATAGATTATGGCGCGGTCTAATAATTCTGTATCTAAAGGGTTGTTTGGCATATCTATAAAGTCGCATCCAAAAGCAATTATCCTTGGAGCAATATGGTTGAATAAAATTACGATAGTTGCGTTTAATGCTACAATTATCTGCAAATTTAAGAAAAAAATCTAAAAGCGTATCATTCTTCTTCGCGCTTTTTCCAACAGAAAAGAAAGGAATGGGATAATCTCTGCCCATTTATCAAACACATTCCACGATGATTATAAAAAAGACCTACTCCGAATTGGAATAGGTCTTTTGCGTTTTGAAAAGTTTTAAGAACGAAAAACTTTTCTGTGGAGTTCAGGAGATTATTCTCCCTTTTCCATCTGTGCTTTAAGTTCAGCCAGAGTTTCAAGGTCGCCGAGAGTTTGGCCAGCAGCCTGGTTCTGAATTGCAGGTGCTGCCTCTTTCTTAGCTGTTGTCTTCTTAGCAGACTTTTTCTCCTGACGAGCAGCTTCGCGCTGTGTATCTTCGAATGTGCGGCTGTGAGAAAGAATGATTCGCTTGCTGTCCTTGTTGAATTCAAGCACTTTGAAGGTAAGTTTCTCGCCCTGCTGAGCGTGACTTCCGTCTTCTTTAACGAGGTGCTTGGGAGTAGCAAAACCTTCTACGCCATATTCGAGCTGAACAACGGCGCCTTTGTCCATGAGTTCAACGATAGTACCTTCGTGTTCGCTACCTTCGGTAAATACAGTCTCGAATACATCCCAAGGATTCTCTTCGAGTTGTTTGTGACCGAGGCTGAGACGACGGTTCTCCTTGTCTATTTCAAGAACTACGACTTCAAGTTCAGCACCTACCTGAGTAAATTCAGAAGGAGTCTTCACTTTCTTAGTCCAGCTCAGGTCGCTAATGTGCACGAGGCCATCAACGCCTTCTTCGAGTTCAACAAAGATACCGAAGTTGGTGAAATTGCGAACCTTAGAGGTGTGCTTAGAACCGATGGGGTATCTTTCTTCGATATTTGCCCAAGGATCTTCCTTGAGTTGCTTGATACCGAGAGACATCTTGCGCTCTGTACGGTCGAGTGTGAGGATAACGGCTTCTACTTCCTGACCTTCCTTGAGGAAGTCTTTAGCGCTGCGAAGGTGCTGGCTCCAGCTCATTTCGCTAACGTGGATAAGACCTTCTACGCCGTCAGCAATTTCGATAAATGCGCCGTAATCTGTCATCACAACAACTTTACCTTTCACTTTATCACCAACTTTGAGGTCGGGATCAAGGGCATCCCAAGGATGCGGGGTGAGTTGCTTCAGACCGAGGGCGATACGCTTCTTTTCTTCGTCGAAGTCAAGGATAACTACGTTGAGTTTCTGATCGAGTTCTACGATTTCGTGTGGATCGTTTACGCGGCTCCATGAGAGGTCGGTGATATGAATCAAACCATCTACGCCACCAAGGTCGATAAACACGCCGTAGCTTGTGATGTTCTTGACAACACCTTCGAGTACCTGACCTTTCTGCAGTTTAGAAATAATCTCTTGCTTTTGTGCTTCGAGTTCGGCTTCGATAAGTGCCTTGTGAGAAACAACAACGTTCTTGAATTCTTGGTTGATCTTAACAATTTGGAATTCCATGGTCTTTCCAACAAAGATGTCGTAGTCGCGGATGGGCTTCACGTCAATCTGAGAACCGGGCAGGAATGCTTCGATTCCGAATACATCGACAATCATACCGCCCTTCGTGCGGCATTTGATGAATCCTTTGACAATTTCTTTGTTTTCGAGAGCCTGATTAACACGATCCCAGCTCTTGCTGGCACGTGCTTTTTTGTGTGAAAGCACTAACTGTCCCTTTTTGTCTTCTTGGCTTTCAATATAGACTTCTACAGTGTCACCAACCTTGAGGTCGGGATTGTAGCGGAACTCTGAGGAGGGAATTACACCATCGCTCTTAGAATTGATGCTGACTGTTACTTCACGCTTTGAAATAGCGACTACTTTTCCATCTACTACTTCATTTTCCTGCATACGACCGAGTGTCTCGTTGTATTGCTTCTCAACTTCTTCGCGAGATGCCTGAGTTTCGGCCATACCGCTTTCATAGGCGTTCCAATCAAAGTCAGCCAATGGTGTAACGTTCTTAAGATTCTCCATTTAAAAGGTTAAACATTAAATAAATAAGGGTTAAACAATAGGGTTAATTAAATCGGCTGCAAAATTACGCATTATTTTCTATACCACAAAGGATTAGCATTAGTTTTTTCTCGATTGACAGCAATTCCTTCAGATAATGTATATAATAAGGTGCTACAACACCTGTAAAAAGAGTGTTGAACGATGACATTCTCGGCCAAAAACAGATTCTCTTCGCGTTGAGAAAGTTTTCTCTTCGCGTTGAGAAAGTTTTCTCTTCGCGTTGAGAATATTTTCTCTTCGCGATGAGACTGTTTTTTGTATATATATGAAGTCAGATTTGTGTATTTTGTGATTTTTTCAATAAAACATCAATAAGGATATATTTTTTTTTTGATTTTTTTTTGCTCAATAAAATATTGTATTACCTTTGCAAATGATAAGAAGTGGGGAGACAAAACCACGAAAAACGATATATTTATATTGAATTACGGCTGGATTTTTCAACTGCTTTGCTTTTGCATCACTTTATTACAACATCAAAATCATTTTGATTAAGTATTTAAGTAACAAAAGTTTATTGCAAGTTGTTAAAGCAAACATACTAATACCAGTTGGGCATTCTGTCGCTTGTTTCCACGTGAGACAAGAGGAAAGTCCGGGCAGCACAGGACACTCCGCTTTCTAACGGAAAGTAATCCGCGAGGATTAGTACGTGCAGAAGAAAATAACCGCTTGCCTCTGGCGAGTAAGGGTGAGAATGTGAGGTAAGAGCTCACGAATCGGTGTGGCGACGCACTGGTTGTGCACACGGAGGCTGAAAGTTCGCGTAAACCGGCATTTGCTTAGGTAAGAAGCATTGTCCGTGCAACACATATTATTATTTAATATGGTGTCGGAGGGTAGAACGATTGAACTTGGTGGTGACATCAAGGCTGGATAAATGACAGAATTGCTGCAAAATCTTTTTTGAGGCAAACAGAACCCGGCTTATAGCCCAACTGGATTATTTATTTTGCAATATTATGAAATCCTGTTCCGTATAAAAGTCAGTCTCTCTGCATATTTGTGAATTACACTTATGGACAACCTACACGCATCCCTAAAAGAGTATTTCGGTTTCGACCGATTTAAGGAGAATCAGGAGGATATCATCAAGAACCTTCTGAAAGGGAACAACGTCTTTGTGCTGATGCCTACTGGAGGCGGTAAATCCTTGTGTTACCAGCTTCCGGCTTTGCTTATGGAAGGTACGGCCATCGTAGTGTCGCCCTTGATTGCCTTGATGAAGAACCAAGTGGACAACATCCGCCATCAGAGTGAAGATGACGGCGTGGCACACTTCCTGAACTCCTCGCTCAACAAGGCTATGATAGATCAGGTGAAGGAAGACGTGAAGATAGGTAAGACAAAGTTGCTATATGTGGCTCCCGAAAGCCTGACAAAAGAAGAGAATATAGACCTATTACGCAAAATCAAGATTTCCTTCTACGCTATCGACGAGGCACATTGTATTTCGGAATGGGGACACGACTTCAGACCTGAATACAGAAGAATTCGCCCCATCATCAACGAAATTGGCGAGGCACCAGTCATAGCTCTCACGGCAACGGCTACCGACAAGGTGCGCATGGATATCAAGAAGAACTTGGGAATTAACGATGCTGTGGAGTTTAAGAGCTCGTTTAACCGACCGAACCTTTATTATGAGGTACGTCCCAAAACGAGTGAGATAAATAAGGATATCATTAAGTTCATACACCAGCACAAAGGTAAGAGCGGCATCATCTATTGTCTGAGCCGTAAGGAAGTAGAAGACCTTGCACTTTTCCTACAGACGAATGACATCAAGGCAGCTCCCTATCATGCTGGAATGGATTCGATTACCCGTTCGCAGACTCAGGACGACTTCCTGATGGAACGCATCGACATCATCGTAGCCACGATAGCCTTCGGAATGGGTATAGACAAACCAGATGTACGTTTCGTTATTCACTATGATATCCCGAAGAGCTTGGAAGGATATTACCAGGAAACCGGACGCGCAGGCAGAGACGGTGGCGAAGGACTGTGCATCGCCTTCTATTCACAGAAGGATTTGCTCAGACTTGAGAAGTTTATGGAGGGAAAGCCTATAGCAGAACAAGATATAGGCCGACAATTGCTGAAAGAAACAGCAAGTTATGCCGAATCTTCCATCTGCCGCAGAAAACTCATCCTGCACTATTTTGGAGAAGAGTACGACAAAGATAATTGCGGACATTGCGACAACTGTCTGCACCCAACTATAAAGGTAGAAGCCAGCGATCTGTTGGTGAAACTACTGAAAACCATCGTTGCCACCAAGGAAAACTTCAGGGACGACTACTTGAAAGACGTTCTAATGGGGCGCGAAACAGAAGAAGTCATAGCCTATCGCCATTTAGACATAGACGAATTCGGCATTGGCGAAGATACAGAAGAAAAAGTATGGAATGCCGTTATTAAGCAGGCACTCATCGACGACTATATCAATAAGGACGTAGAAAACTATGGAGTGCTGAAATTAACTGCGGCAGGAAAAAATTACCTAAATAAACCTATTTCATTCATGATTGCAGAGGATAAAGAATTTATTGACGATGGCATGTCGAATGTAGGCGAAGCCACTACAAGTGCCATAGATCCCACCTTGCTAAACATGCTTGTTGATTTAAGGAAACAGATGTCTAAGGAATTAGACGTACCACCCTACGTCATTTTCCAAGACGCTTCGTTAGATGTGATGGCAACGGTATATCCGCAAAGCATTGAAGACCTACAAAACATACCTGGCGTTGGCGCAGGTAAAGCAAAACGATACGGAAAGCGTTTCTGCGACCTGATAAAACGCCATTGCGAAGAAAATGAGATTGAACGTCCTGAGGATTTACGCATCAGGACAGTTGCAAATAAGTCTAAAATAAAAGTTTCTATCATTCAAAGCATCGATAGAAAGGTTGCACTCGACGATATCGCCATGGCAAAAGGCGTTGAGTTCTCAGAACTTCTTGACGAGATTGAGGCAATCGTATATAGCGGTACGAAAATCAATATCGACTACTTCATAGAAGATGTGATGGACGAGGAACACGTTGAAGATATCTACCAATATTTCAAGGAGTCTGAGACAGGAGATTTGGAAGACGCACTTGATGAACTTGGCGATGAATATACCGAAGACGAAATCAGACTTGTACGCATTAAGTTCATTTCTGAATTGGCAAACTAAGCGGCATAATAAATACAGACAACATAAAAGATGGAAGAAAACATGATAATAGGAAACAGTCCGAAAACAACAGGACTGAACTTCATAGAACAAATCGTTGAAAAGGACTTGGCCGAAGGTAAGAACGGAGGCAGATTGCAAACGCGCTTCCCGCCTGAACCCAATGGCTACCTGCATATCGGGCACGCCAAGGCAATTTGCATGGACTTCGGCATCGCACAAAAATATGGCGGAGTATGCAACCTGCGCTTCGATGATACGAATCCTACAAAGGAAGATATGGAATATATGGATTCGATACGCGAAGATATCAAGTGGCTCGGTTTTGAATGGGGCAACGAATATTATGCTTCCGACTATTTTGAGCAACTTTGGGACTTTGCCGTGAAACTCATCAAGGAAGGAAAGGCATATATTGACGAACAGAGTTCTGAAGAGATTGCCCTACAGAAAGGTACTCCCACACGTCCTGGTACGGAAAGCCCATATCGCAACCGTCCTGCCGAAGAAAGTCTGGAACTCTTCGAGAAAATGAACAGAGGCGAGGTGGAAGAAGGCAAAATGGTGCTTCGTGCCAAGATTGACATGGCGAATCCCAATATGCACTTCCGCGATCCTATTATCTATCGCGTAGTAAACCACCCCCACCCCCGCACTGGTACAAAATGGAAGGCATATCCCATGTATGACTTCGCACACGGTCAGAGCGACTACTTTGAGGGCGTGACACACTCCCTTTGTACGCTCGAGTTTGTGCCCCATCGTCCGCTTTATGACCTCTTTGTCGATTGGGTGAAGGAAGGTAAAGATTTGGATGACAACCGTCCGCGTCAGTATGAGTTCAATAAACTCAATTTGAACTATGTATTATTGAGTAAGCGCAACCTTCTCGTAATGGTTAAGGAAGGTCTCGTTGATGGATGGGACGATCCGCGTATGCCGACCTTATGTGGTTTCCGTCGTCGTGGATATTCGCCTGAAGGCATCCGCAATTTCGTTAGCAAAATCGGCTATACCACCTTTGATGCCCTGAATGATTTTGCCTTGCTCGAAAGCGCCGTTCGCGAAGACCTAAACGACAGGGCTACTCGCGTATCTGCCGTACTGAATCCCATAAAGCTTATCATTGATAACTATCCTAAGGGACAAACTGAGGAAATGTTGGCAGTAAATAACCCAGAACATCCCGAAGAAGGTGAACACAATATTACTTTCAGCGGAGAACTTTGGATTGAACGCGACGACTTCATGGAAGACGCTCCCAAGAAATATTTCCGCCTCACACCCGGAAACGAGGTTCGCCTGAAAAATGCCTATATTGTCAAGTGCGGTGACTGCGTAAAAGATGAAAACGGAAATGTGGTCGAAGTTCATTGCACATACGACCCCGACTCCAAGAGCGGAATGCCAGGTGCCAACAGAAAAGTTAAAGGTACTATTCATTGGCTCAGTTGCGAACACTCCGTTCCGGCAGAAGTAAGACTTTATGACCGACTTTGGAAAGTAGAGAACCCACGCGACGAAATGGCTGCCATAAGAGAGGAAAAACAATGCGATGCGCTTACGGCTATGCAGGAGATGATTAATCCTGATTCCCTGCAAGTCTTGAAAAACTGCTATGTAGAAAAATTTGTGGCCGAACATCCCGAAATGAAATACATGCAATTCCAGCGTATTGGCTACTTCACTTTCGACAAGGAAGCAAATCCCGAACATTTAGTCTTTAATCGCACGGTTAGTCTCAAGGACAGTTGGAAAAAAGCAGGCAACTGATTTGATAATCCTTAGTTTGAAATTATAATAAAGGGTAGTTCTAACAATTAGGTTTTAAAATTTTGTGAAGCTTTTTGGGGTCTGTATGCTTTTTCAATCTTTTTGGCGCCATTGTCTTTAATTCCTTGAACC
>CAMVJO010000078.1 GCA_947167835.1 uncultured Prevotellaceae bacterium | reverse complement strand
ATAGAGAGTGTAAGCAAATCAAAACAGCCTAATTTTTAGAACAACCCTTTATTCTCTCATTCTGATTACTTTGGCAGGAACTCCGCCTATAATACATTTCTCAGGAAACGATTTTGTAACAACCGCACCTGCCGCCACGATACAGTGGTCGCCCAAATGAACACCCGGGAGGATAATCACCCTTGTGCCGATCCATACGTCGTTACCTATGACAATAGGTTCGTCAGGTTTGGCTCCCTGCTGATTGATGGGGATATCGGTTCTGCCAAACTCGTGACTTACGGCCATCATGACGACATCCGGACCCATTACTACGTCTTCGCCAAGAGTAATCGTGCCACTGAATCGAGCATTTGAGCCCATTTGACTGCGATTGCCCACAGTCAGACGATTTCCGTTGCCGAAATAACAATGATCCTTCACCAAAAGGTTCTTTCCTGCACGATTTCCCAGGATATGTCGCACACACCATGCACGAAGTGCGTAGCCTATTTGCCAACCTGGCATGGGTTGCATGGGAATGTACTGGAAAAAAGCATAATATAGGAAAAGAAAAAACTTTTTCATATACTTGTTCTAAAGGGTTTCCTACTAAAAGATTCTCAACCAGATACGACGGTAGAAAGCAAGGATATAGCGGCGGAAAGGTGTGAGTGCCAACCAAATAGCAGAGTACATTCTCCATTTTAGTCCGCTCACCATGTCGGGTTTGGTGCGACCTTTTCTGTAAAAGCCGATGGCAATGCCGATAACATCGCTCTCTTTGCAATGTTCTACGCCACACACATTACCATCGCCGCGCAATGTGAGGTTTCCTCCCTCGCAACGCACGATACGATGGAGCACATATCTTTTTGGTGCGATTTCTGCCAACACGACATCGCCCTTTTTCACGGGTTCCTGCACGTGTTGCAAGATAACCTTGTCGCGCTCGTGCTCTAAGAAGAGGCGCATACTGTAACCGCGCACGGTGAAAGTGGTAGTCCGGCCTTCGTCTATAAAAGCCTTGATAGCCGGAATCATAACCTCGTTGGGAATCTCCAAAACCTGGGGTTTCATACTCTCTCCTGCGTCACTTCTGTTTTTACTGCTGACAGACATCACCGTTTATTGCGTTATCGTAGCATTACTCAGGCGTGCGGCAGCTTCATCGGGCAGGCAACGCAAGTGATATGTCTTGGTGTGTTCCACAATACCGCTCACCGTATCACAAATGGCGTCATACGAAGGTTTGTCCCACATCATCGTGGAGCAAGATGAGAGAATTGAGGCAAAAGAGCCCAGCACATTCTCGCGTGCTATGATATTCTCGGGATATTGTTCGAGCCTTACGTATGCTCCTACGGGCACCTGCTTGTTTTTGTAGCAGGGAGTTTTTCCACTCCACGGACTACCGTAAACTATCACGCGACCATCTGGGAAATAGCGCACGGCAGGATTGTCGTCATTCAGGAGTTCGCAATCTTTTATGTACTTAAGCCACAGTCCCGTGTGGGTACTCTTTCCTGTGCCGCTCTTACCGAGGAACAGGTAGCCACGTCCCTCAAACATAATCACACTGGCATGCATCAGCACGATGCCGTGCATCGCTCCGGCGTAGGCAAATGCAATCATCATCGCATTAGACAAGCCATAACTGCGATTATTCTCGTCGCCGAACAGAGATACCTCGCAACGGCTAAAGGAATCGTAGGCATTTAGTGCGCACGCAATTTCGTTATCCATGTTGCGCAACAGGAATTTGTAGCCATTCTCAATCCGATATACGCCGTGTGTCATGCCGCCGCAGTCAAACTGTCCGACTTCCTCGCCCTCTGCATCGGGAGTGACGAGTGTTCTGCCGACAGTAATGGAAAACATTTGCGGTTGTCCTTCGGCCTCGGGCGCTTTGACGTGGAACGGAGCACAAGTTCCGATAAGATTACGATCATCTACGGGTTCTGTGAAATCCACGTTGAAGTAGGCATCAGCAACCTTGAAGTATATTTTCATATTTCTGCAAAACTAATTTTTCTATCCAACAAAAAATTGTACATGCTCCCTTTCTTATTGAACGCTCTCCGCACCTGTCACATTCATAAACTGAAAATCTTCCTTGCTCAGTTCCTTATAGAATTTGGCACCACGAGCCTGCGCCTTACGACGGAGCTTCACGAATTTCTTCTCCAACTTCGTCTTGTTGGTGTCGAAGAAAATGCAGCAAGTGGGCACTTCTTTTTCTGTAGCCAGATGTGCCTGCAACTGCTCCGCATAATATGCACGATACTTCAGGAACTTACTTTTGTTTTCCAGTTCTGCACCAGGCAAAACCTGAATGGCAGTCATCGTTATCACGGTATCCGTAAACTGTGTGGCATGCCCGAAAGCATAAACCACAGGAGCAGGTTTTTCCTTGGCCGCCTTTTTCTCTTTCTTGGCCTCAACCGAAAGGCTGCACAGCATAAAACAGCCCAACAACAGGGCTAATGTCTTGATATATCTCATAGTTTCTTATTTTTTCTGATTCCAGTTTTAGTAGCTAAGGGTTATCTTCCAATTACTAAGGGACATCTTCTTATTACTAAAGGACATCTTCCAATTACTAAGGGACATCTTCTTAATCCTAAGGGACATCTTCTTATTACTAAAAGGTATTCTCCAAACACTCAAAGGAAAACCACTTTTTATACTTCCTAAAGGGATGTTCTATAAATTACGTTTTTAAGAAACTGGTCTCTATTTTATTCTGCTTGTTTTTGAAATCTTTTTGCCGTCTTTAGCTTTAATTCCTTGAACCGTAGCTCGCTACGCTCCTTCGTCATTAAAGCTAAATCCAATCAAAATCTAAACAAAAACAATGCAGCCTAATTTATAGAACATCCCTATAATTAAACTTTCTCTTATCTCTTCGCTATTTTATTTGTAACGTTCCAAAAATATCTTGGCCGTTTCATCACCCAGTTCGAGGGCTTTCTGCAAATTGGTGCGTGCCTCGTTTTTCTTTCCGAGTTCACCGAGGGCAATACCGGCCAATTTATAACTATCGGCATTATCTTTGTTTGCAGCCCGCAACTCCTCGGCTGATTTCAGGGCTTCTTCAAACATTCCTGCCCGCAAATAAATCAAAGCTTCCTCTGCCTTGTATAATTCAAAGTTGGAACCTGGTTCAAGTAAGGCAGAATGAATATCGTCGAGGGCTTGTTGATACATGTGTGCCTCCAATTCGGCCTGTTCGCGCATATAATAAAATGCAGCATTGAGGTATTTAGGTCCTATCGCGGACTCATATTCGTCTAAGTCCCTGACAGCCTTGCGATATTGCCCCGCTTGTGCCAAACGCTGGGCACGTACCAGGAAATAGCCTATGCTCTGACGCGAATAAGGTCGGGACAAACGGTTGATAGCGCTGTCTAAAAGTGCAAGGACTTGGACGGAATCGCCGCCAGCTGTCTCCAAAGCCATAGCTGCAAGGTAGTATGTCTCATCAGAAGCGAGGTCGGTCTCGTTCACACGCTGCAAAGTTTCGTAGGCCTGCTGGAATTTGCTTAAAGCCAAGAGGCAATTGCTCTGTTGTACGAGATAAAGTGGCAGAGGTTCGGCCTCATACGCTTTTTGTGCCTCCTCAAAAGCTTTTTCCATGCTCCAAATACCGTTTTTGCGCTCTGGGGTATTGATGCAAGCCACATAAACAGCCTTACTGTAGGCATTATGAACAGCGGCTTGAGAGAAATCGGGACTTTCGTGCTCCAAAGCTTTTTTGAAGTCGGCATCGGCAGCCGAAAAGTCGGAGTGGTTTGCAAAGAATGTGGCACGGTTTGTCAGACCTTCGGCATCATCGGGATAACGTTCGAGGAAATCATTCAGAGCCGTGAGTGCCAAGACGGAATCGCCGCGCATACTCAAAAAAGCAAAGGACAAAGCCTCGTTTCTGTCGGCAGGCAGCGCCTTTGGTATGGCAATTCTGTTCATATCGGCGTTGAACACACTCTGAGCCGTGACCTTCAAATCATTAGCCGTCTGAATATCCAAGGCACAGGCGCCTTTGGCTTCCTTACCTACGTTGTGTTGCACCATTCCCACGACCTTTCCTTCGGTTGTGACGACAGGACAACCGAAAAACTTCGGTTCATTAGGCGTTGTAAGCGTGAAATATTTATAGGCATCCCATTCTTCTACCTTTGCGACCGAGCATTCGAGCGGTTGGGCCTTCTTGTCTGTCGCATAGTAAGGCTGTACAAGATTTTCGCCCTCACGAACTGTCATTTCCTTATCCAAAGTTTGCAGGAAAGGTACGCTACCCTTCACTTTCGCGCGGCATTTAATCACATCATAACTGCTATTGGCTCCCATAACGCGCTCTACAGGAAATCGCTTGCCTTTACTATCGACCACATCGGCACGAACTGCATTTTGAAACAAGGAATACAGCGATACGAACGTACCGTTTTCGTCTATAAAGAAGCCATAACCCGTTTGCTGCGGAGAACCTGCGGCATTATACGTGATAATGTTGCATACAGCCTTGCCAGGTTCTTTTGTCTCCTGGGCAAAGGCTGATAGCGAAAGGAAAATAAAAAGTATGTATAGTATTTTTTTCATAATCTGTGTTGTATTTGCGTGTCTTATACGGATATCACTAAGTAGCCGGAATATCTAAGACCATCAGTCGCCATTTTATTGCGATAGTCCCAGCAATTCCTTAGCATTATCGGTAGCAGCCTTCGTTATGACGCTGCCGCTGAGCATATTCGCGATTTCATTGATGCGTTCCTCCTGATTCAAGAGGGTGATATGCGTGGAAACGGAAGTTTCGTCCTCGGTCTTATAAACTTTCAGGTGGTTATCGCCACATGCCGCGATTTGCGGGAGATGGGTAATGCAGATAACTTGACAACTCTCGGACATATCTTTCATCGAAAGCGCCATTTTCTCCGCCATAGTGCCAGATACACCCGTGTCTATCTCATCAAAAATGACGGTAGGCAGGGCTTTGTACTGAGAGATAATGGTTTTCAGGGCCAACATCAGACGTGCTGTTTCACCGCCCGAGGCTATTTCGCTCACATCCCGCATCGGTACGTTTTTGTTGGCACTGAACAAGAGCGATACCGTATCTTTTCCGGTGATATCGGGCTGCGGACTTTCGTTAATGCAGACTTCTATTTTAGCTTTGGGCATCCCTAAATCATTCATGCGGGACTGTAATTGCGCAGATAAGGTCTTTGCCGTTTTCTCACGCGACTTTGTAAGCAATTGTGCGTCAGTAGTGAGGCGTTGCTCGGCATCTTTCAGTTTTTTCTCGGCCTCGGCAATAAGGAAATCCACATTTTCCATATTATTAAGCCGCTGTCGCATTTCTTCGGCCTGACGTATTATTTCTTCAGTCGTACCTACGTTATGACGCTTCAGAATAGTGTAGATTTTATCCAGACGTTCCTGAATATATTGCAGACGATTCGGATCGAAGTCCATACGTTCCATCTGATTTTCGGCCTCATCCGAGATATCTGCCAGTTCTATTCTGGCGGAGTTCAGACGTTCTGCCATTTCTGCGGCAGGAGCGAACACGGAACTCAGACGTTCCAAATCGTTGATGCTGTGTTTCATCTTTTGCATCCACGATATTTCATCGCCAGTCAGGAGTTCGTTCAGATGATACAGGGCTGTTTTGATATCCTCCGTATGTTCCAGCATTTTGGCCTCGTCTTCCAGTTCGTTTTCCTCACCTGCCTGAATTTGCAGGTCGTCTATTTGTTGCAACTGGTAACGTAAGTAATCCGTTTCGGTAGCAGCTTGAGAAGCCTGGCGTCTTAATTCGGAAAGGTCGGAAGCAATCTGGCGATAGGTCTGATATGTCTCGGCATATTGCGCACGCATTTTTTCGTTTTGCGCCACGCTATCAACCGTGTCCAGCAGAAAACCGGCATCGCCCATAAGTAAATTCTGATGCTGCGAATGTATATCGATTAAAAGGCCGCCTAATTCTTTGAGATTGGCGAGAGTGACAGGCGTATCGTTGATGAAAGCACGACTTTTGCCGCTGTCAGTCACTTCACGTCGGATGATACATTCGTTATCGTCGGCATCAATATCGTTTTCGCGGAGATAATCTTCGGAACGTCGGTTCAAAAGGAAGGTTGCTTCGACCACACATTTCTTTTCACCGGTCTTGATGCTTTTACTGTCGGCTCTGTTTCCGAGAAGCAGCCCCAAAGCACCCAAAAGTATGCTCTTACCGGCACCTGTCTCGCCGGTAATGACCGTGAAGCCGCCGGAAAACTGAATTTGCAGTTCGGCAATCAACGCGTAGTTGTGAATATGTAGTTCTTGAAGCATTCTTTCTTTTTCTTATCTGCTATATCGCTTTTTCTTATTGCTATATCGGGAGCGATATCTTCGGTCTATATTATTATATATGGTATCAAATCGCAGGGGATGGGCTACTATTTTTATTTTAGGGTTGTTCTAATAATTAGGCTGTTTTGATTATTCAAAGATTTTTGAGTGATTTTGTTTTTAATTTTGCAGAAGCATAGCAAGCTATGGTTCAAGGAATTAAAGACGAAAGCGCCAAAAAGATTGAAAAATCATACAGACCATAAAAGAACTTCCCAATATTTTAAACTAATTCTTAGAACAACCCTTTAGTGCTGTATCTGGCGCCACGAACCGTTCATAGACGGATTGATATTGGAGAGAATTTCAAATATCTCTTCCTTATCTTTTGGTGATGCCTTACCTTTATATATTCCCACGAGTTCATCTTTTTTATACTCGGTGAAAATTTGCGGAAGCATACTCAAAGGTTTGTCTGTGTGGGCTTGTTTTAGTTTTTTCAGGGCTTCGGAAATACTTGCCCTGCCACGTTCTGCATTTTCGGCCATGGTATCAAGACCGTTACGGTGGTATTCGTAAAGCATCTCGCGGAAAACTTCCATTCCTCCGTCCATCAAGTCTGAGATAATGGCATAACGGTTTTTTGTATCGTCGAAAGCCTTCCATCCCTTGGCAGAAACTGTCAGGCTCTGGGCGTTATTGCAAACATTCTGCGCCATCTGTAAATATTCCATGCCGCCAAGTGGTGACATCGTGTCCATATCAATGCCTATCATCAGGTAAACATAATATGCTACGAGGGCAACCAAATCGTTATCGACACTTTCGGGACGGTACTCCAGTTTATCGTATTCCTGATACTCGAAACAGAAATCGTTGTCGGTAATCGCAAAAGATGTGGTGGTATAAACGGAATTAAATACGGGACGGCTACATTGCAGTAACAAGGTACATTGCATCAGGTGGGAGGAATGATCGTATTTATTGACGGTAATATTCATTACACACTGGATACGCTCATTTTTCCTGAACTGCAGATTTGTCCACTGCCGTTCATTGATAAAGTGTGTCAGGGATTCCTGCAAATCCTTGAACACATTGACCTCTGTACCCTGTATCTTTTGGTGATTTACATTGACTTTGGCTTCGATTTCCTGGGCATAGACAAGGGGGGATGCGCACAAAGTCAGGATAGCTATGATGAAAAACCGGATTGTTCGCATAAGTGATTGATAATGTCGCAGGCAACGTCTTCTTTTGCCTTGAGCGGAAATTCCTTTACGGTACCGTCAGACTGTATGATGGATATTTTATTTGTATCTACGCCGAAACCGGCACCTTTGTCGCGCAGAGAATTGAGTACGATGAAGTCCAGATTCTTTCGCTGCATCTTATCTTTGGCATGTGCACATTCATCGGTGGTTTCAAGGGCAAAACCTACCAGTTGCTGGTCGTTACGCTTTGTTTTGCCCAACTTGGCAGCAATATCTGTCGTGGGCTTGAAGGTTATCGTGAGTTCATTTCCTTCGCGCTTCAACTTTTCGTCGAATACCTCTGCAGGAGTATAATCTGCTACGGCAGCACAGAGTATTCCCACGTCGCATTTGGGGAATATCGCGTCGCAAGCCTTTTCAAGGTCTTTGGCAGACGTAACTCTTGTGACATAAATATGCGGCGACTGCGGCAAAGGCATGGATACCGGACCGACAATGAGTTCTACTTCGGCACCTTCTTTCACACATACGGAGGCCAGTGAAATTCCCATCTTGCCAGAAGAATGATTGCCAAGGAAACGAACGGGATCTATGGACTCAAATGTAGGTCCTGCGGTAATCATCACGCGTTTGCCCGACAGACGGCGATGCGGATAGAAGAAATCCTGGAGTCGAGCCACGATTTCCTCGGGTTCCTCCATTCTGCCTTTTCCTACCAACTGACTTGCCAATTCTCCCTCGCGGGGTTCGATGAATAGGTTGCCACGCTTTTTCAGCAGTTCGATATTATCCTGCGTTGCTGGGTGGGCATACATATCCAAGTCCATGGCAGGAGCGATGAACACGGGGGCTTTCATCGACAGATAGGTGGTAATGAGCATATTGTCGGCAATACCATGCGCCATCTTGCCTAAAGTGGAAGCGGTGCAGGGAGCAACGACCATAGCATCGGCCCAAAGTCCGAGTTCTACGTGACTATTCCAAGAACCTTCGCGGCGCGAGAAAAAATCGCTGATACAAGGTTTGCGTGTCAGGGTGGAAAGTGTCAATGGCGTGACAAATTCCTTTCCCGACGGCGTGATCACACATTGCACCTCGCAGCCGGCCTTTACAAGCAGGCGAATCAGCGTGCACGCCTTGTAAGCAGCAATGCTTCCCGTTACACCTAATACTATTTTCTTACCTTGAAGTGTGTTCATCTGTTACATTTCTTTTTGAAAAAACCGAAGTCATAGACCAGACATCCGGCCAATCCCTGAAAATATGCGACCTTCCGCGCAAAAGTCCTTACTTACACCGGAAGAGTGCCGTTATACATCAAAACGAAGGGTATCTTTCCGCGAAAGAATGGCCTCTGAAACGACTGGCATCCCCTATCCTACCGCTTATACTTGAGAAACAGCCGCATAAACGTCTGCTTAGTATTGATAGCGAAGTCTGCCTGCTGCACCCAGTCGAAGAAACGAGGTTCGGTCCGTACCAATTCCTTGATCTTGCGACCTTTGAATTTTCCGAAGTTCACTATTTCGTCGTTATCGTCGTCATAAACGATGCGTCCCATGACATCCACGTTCCTACTTCTGCACGAATACTCGGAAAGGAAAGGAACATTGTTGTCAAGGTCGGGATAACGCTCTATTTGTGCCAACAACACCTCGTAGGTTGCGCGGGTATCGGCCATTGCTGTGTGGGCATTTTCCAAATCCTTGTGGCAATAGAACTGATAGGCGGCACTCAGGTCGCGGCGCTCCTTCTTATGGAATATTCCCTGCACATCAACGAGGCGTATCTGTGAAAGATCGAGGGTTTTCCCGACACGCGCAAATTCTTCTACGAGCATCGGCACATCGAAATAGTTGGAATTGAATCCTGCTATGTCGCTACCGCTGAATACCTCGAAGAGGGCATCTGCCATATCAGCAAAACGCGGACAATACTGCACGTCTTCATCCGTTATACCGTTCACACGCGAAGCGGCTTCGGAGATACGGATACCCGGGTTCAGGCGAATCGTATCGCTCTCCTCGTGCTGATCGGGGAAGACCTTGATATACGAGATTTCCACCACGCGGTCGTTCACGGGGTCCAGACCGGTGGATTCTATGTCGAAGAAAACGATGGGGCGCTCTAACGATAAAGACATTTTTTCTGTTTATTCTGAAAAACTGGGGGATTCCGTAATAGGTTCTGACGTATTACCCTATATTCATGGAAAACAAACTCACTGCGCCTGCATAGAAAACCTTAAGGGTTGTTCTAAGAATTAGTTTAAAATATTGGGAAGTTCTTTTATGGTCTGTATGATTTTTCAATCTTTTTGGCGCTTTCGTCTTTAATTCCTTGAACCATAGCTTGCTATGCTTCTGCAAAATTAAAAACAAAACCACTCAAAAATCTTTGAATAATCAAAACAGCCTAATTATTAGAACAACCCTTAAAGCTTCCGAGAACGCGGTGAGTTTGTTCCTTTATGATTTCTTAGTTCGTCAGCATCATCGGCATGAGGAGCATCAAAATGGAGATACCCTCGGGCTGTTCTGCGGGAACTACGAGGCCTGCACGACTGGCATCGGCCAACTTGAAGGTTACTTCCTCGCTTTCCAGATTGGTGAGCAGTTCTGTGAGCGATGCACCGCTGAAACCGATGGTAATGGGCATACCGTTGTAATCGCAGAGCATGGATTCCTCGGCAGACATGCCAAAGTCTATGTTCTGACTGGAAACGGTAAGGCTACCCAGGTTCAACTGCAAGCGAATGAGGGCACTTGATGCGCTGGAGAAGATCAACACGCGGCGAAGTGCGCCCAAGAGTGCAGTACGGTTGATACTTACCTCATTAGGATTATTTGGAGGAATAACGCTGGCGTAGTTGGGATAACGACCTTCTATCAAACGGCAGCTAAGTGTGCTCGTCTCTGTAGAAAAGAGGGCATTGCGCTGGTCGTAGGTGATTTTCAGGTTGCCTTCTTCCTTATTGAAAAGCGAACGCAGGATTGCAGCAGGTTTCTTGGGCAGGATAAAGGCGCCATTTCCCTCCTTCGTGACATTCGAGAGGGTAACGAGAGCCATCTTGCGGCCATCGCTGGCAACAATCGTCAGTCCGTCGCCATTGGCATCGAGATAGCAGCCGTTCATCACGGGGCGCAGGGTGTCGTTGCCGGTAGCAAACTGAACGCGGTTGATTTGTGCAATCAGATCTTCGGCATTGGCAGTCATAGTGTTCACCTCTGTGCTCATTGCAGGGGGCAGCGGATAGTTTTCGGCGCTCTGAGCCATGATTTTGAACTGACCGTTCTGATATACTACGGTAATCTCGTTGGTTTCTTCGTTCACAAAGAATTCCAGCGGCTGTTCCGGGATTTCCTTAATGGAGTCCTGAATGGTTTTGGCATTGATACAGATGCGGATGTCCTTTTCGCTTTCCACCAGTTCTACGTTGGTAGTCAATGTGTTCTCGTTATCCGAGCCTACAATCGTCAGAACATTACCCTTGATGTCGAAAACAAAGCAGTCAAGAATGGAAATCGTATTTTTTCCATTGATGATGCGACCTGCTGCTTGCAAACGCGAAGAAAGCAGCGAACTTGATACTACAAATTTCATAAATTATTAAAGTATTTTGCTATTATTTTTCTTTTCTACGGTTGAAGATTGCATTACCATGCATGGGTACGCAATTTTTGCGAAGCAAATTTACTAAAATTCGCCGACATTTCAAAAATGTTGCAGGCAAACTTTACGGCTTTTAGTTTTTTTCAGAAAAAAGTGGCTTCACCCAACTATTTTTTGTAATTTCGCGTCGCAAAAATGGCATTTTGTCGTATTGATAATTCAATTAAGGGTTGTTTTGATTTGCTTACACTCTCTATACGTTTGTTCCTGCAACCCGCAGAGCTT
>CAMVJO010000077.1 GCA_947167835.1 uncultured Prevotellaceae bacterium | reverse complement strand
TACCCTCGCCAACTGATATCAAATTCTTTGAATTAAACGACATTCCCTAAATTAGTGTCGAGATATTTTTATTTTGCTCGGAGGTAATTTTTCGTATCTCCGAGGTAATTAAGCCCAAATTGCCCATTAACCCCATTTCCGTCAGGGAAGTTTCATAAAAATGGTCGTTATGACGGGATTACGGGATATCGTTATAACGAAATACCGACACTTTATTACAGAAGCCTATATCGGTATTACGAAAAGCCGCTAAAAACAGTTTTTACGCATAGCTATGCATTCCGCCAAGGACATAATTCACACCGAAGTAGGTCATCAGGACGCTAAGGAAAGCGAGGAGCATAAAGAGGTGGTAATTGCGCGGGCGTTGCAACCACGAAAAAGAGGGTTGGTGCAGGGGAATGGCATATACGAGCAGGGTGATGAGTGCCCAGACCTCTTTGGCATCCCAGTTCCAGTAACTGCCCCAGGAGACGTCGGCCCAAATTGCGCCAAGGAAGATACCTGCGCACAATAGCAGCACGGCGGGATAGAGCATCACGCGGCTCAGGAGCGAGAGGTGGGAAATACGTGCTGTTTCTGCGCCTCGCCACAACAACACCTGTGCTGCAATGGCAATGAGAAAGGTGAAAAAAAACAGGGCATAGGCTATCATGATGACTGAGACATGCATAGCGAGTAAAGGGGAGTTCAAAACGGGCATGAGGTGGGTAATCTGCGGAGACATCTGCCCGATATGTGCCACGAGCAGCGAGAAACCTGCAGCCAGATAACCTATAGGTAGCATGATGTAGGAACTTCGATAGAGTAGCAGGGTGGCAAAAATGGAGATGAGCGACATGGTGAGCATGGTCTCGAAGCCGTTCGCCATGGGCAGGCTGCCGCTGACATACCACCGCAGGATATAAACAGAAAGCAGCAGGAGCGCTACGGGAATGAGCAACCAAACGCACGTTCTAACGGCCAGAAGCGAAAGTTTCCCGACACGCGTTTTGTTTACCTCTCCACGCATGGAATACATCGCCGTAAGTGCTATGAGCGAGACGAAGCCGAGGGTGAGGCAAAGCATGAAAAATATCTTGAAGTAGGGCAGACGGTTGTAAATCAGTTCGGCTGTGACGCGGTTCTCCGACAAACGGTCTTTCTGCGGGGCAGCCTCGAACAGTATGCCTTGGGTAAGCATCACAATCAGCCCTACTTTCTCGTCGAGTTCGCCAACCGCCTTTTTCATGTCGGCAGAAAGAGTGGCATCCTCCGAAAAATCATTCAGTCTGTACGTGCCATCGTCCGCAAAGAGTTCGGAAAAACGAGCATACTGCCCCTTGATGCCCAACCGCTGGCGGAGTTGCGCATTTTTCACGCGTATCATGGGCTGTTCCTTCCACGCATCGGGACGTAATCCCCACCCCGCCACGACCTGCTCGGGCAAAAGTCCGCGATAGTGCGTGCTGCCGTAGATTTTCCTGACGAAATCGATGGCCATCGTGTTGAAAGGCATCACCCTGTCGTTGAAAACCACCTGTTGCCGCCGCATCTTCACGGCCTGCTCACGGCTAATGCTGGGGATATGCTCTGCGGCTGCCATTGTCTGCACGCTAAAGATTACTACCAGCAGGCCAATCGTGCGCAGCAGGGAGGTATTGCCGCGTAGTTGGCGGAGCATCGAGCGAAACCGCCCATTTGGAGCCATCAGCAGCCAGATAACGGACAGGAAGAGCAAGCCATAGCCCGCGTATGTCGTCATCCTGCCCCACAGGTCGTAACTCACCATCAAGATGCTGCCGCGCCCGTCGGGATCATACGAGGACTGATAGAAACGATAGCCGGAAACATTCAGCGTATGGTTCATACTCACCACGTGCTGCGACATCTGCCCGTTTTCGTCCGTCAGCAAAATATGGCTCTCGAAGTCGGCCGGCGCTTGCGTGCCCGGATAATATTTTATCTGGAACGTGTCCAATCTCAAAGCGAAGGGAAGCGTCATTTGCTCCGCCCCGTCCTTTGCCTGAAACGTACTGACGGATGCTTGCTGCCTGAGGTGAATCGTTCCCTCCGTGCCGAAAACGTGGGTAAGCCATGCACCACAGAGTATGATGCCGAAAGCCGCATGAAGCAGGCACATCCCCACCCTTTTCCAAGCACGAATCTGCCACATGCGCCACATACCCAAAAAGATAAGGCACATCCATAAAAAGATAAGGCACGCGTTGTGATAGATGTGCCACATCACAAACGCCGTGCCGTATATCTTTTCCAATATCGTGGCTACTCCATATATGATAATAAGGAGTATGACGAACAGCAGGACAGTATTTTTAATTATCGAAGATTTCATCCGCACTTTGTTATAGAAAACATATTTTCTCGCGCCGGCATCAATTGTCGGAGCACACTATTTCTGCGCGCCCTCCACTATCCATTGCTCTATGAGGCGGCGGGTATTTTCGTTCACCACCTCTTTTGTATGGTCGTAGTGCCAACCGGTGGTAAGGTCGGACGAAACGACTTGATGCAACACACTATTTTCTGCATCTCCCGGGATAACGAGCGTTCCGCCCGCCACTTGCGACGGTTTGTTAAGGAGTGCTTCATAACTCTTGCCTTCCGTCAGATACAATCCCGCCGCAGCTTTATTACTGCGTCCATGACAATTTGAACAGGTGGGAGTAAAAACATCCTTTTGTACGGCATCAAACATGCTTGCTGCAACATCGGGAATATTGATGCGCAAGGTGTCGGCATCAGTTTCGGAGAAAGCCGTAGCAGGCAGCTCGTAAATAGTAGAAATACGCTGACGAATACGGTCGAGTACGCAAATTTCCACCCTATCTGCCTCCTGCGGCAGATTATCAAAGCTGACAGAAATCTTATCGCCCTCCAAACGCTTGACAGGCTTGGAATATAGCGCATAATCTCCCTCATTGCTGAAGGCAGCCAAGGCTATCGTATAGTTGGCAGGCCAAGTATCCAAACCACTCACGCGCCCTTCGACCTGATATACCACCTTGGCATCGGTAGCGGCATATTCGGGCATGACAGGTCCGTCGTCGCAGGAAACCATTAGGAGCAACATCGCGACGGCAGGCACTAAGGAGAAAAGAGACGGGACATATTGTTTTTTCATACAAAGACCGTATTTATCAGAAACTATATTGCAACATAATCTTGGCCGTGTGCATGGGCAATCCCAGGTCGTCGTTGTCGCGGTCCAGTTGTGTGGCGTGCCCTGTACGACCTGTATATTGATACATGGCCTGCAATTTCAGATTGCTGTTAGGAACGAAATAGTTGATGCCCACCGCCGGCATATTCAAGAGACCTTTGCGATCAGTAGCGTTGCGATCCATAAAATCGTAACGGACTGCCAACTGCGTATGTCGGGTAACGAAATAACCGGCTTGGACGTATGCGCCCCAATAATTGTAGGAACGGTCGATTTTCTGCCTCTTGGTGAAACCCACGTTCATATAATAAGCCTCGGCTCCCACATACCAGCGGTTTTTGAGCATGGCAAATTCCAGACCTCCGCGAAAATCGTTGGTACTCTCGCTTTCGCTCTCCACATTTTCCGACAGGGAAATGCCGAACAGCAACTTGTCTTCGTTAAGTCGGTTTGGATCGCCCTGAGATGAGGGCATCACACCTTTAGGCATGAAGGTAAATCTGCCCGCGTAGAGCAAAGAAGGAATATGCCAGTCGTCGCTAAAGGTTTTAGTGGCATTATTGGTATTACTTCCCGTTCCATTGAAGATACCTACCTCATAACCGAATTTACCTCCCAGCAATCCGTGGATTTCCACGCCAATGTCGAAGCCCGTGGCGATATTGGGCGTAACGGCATTGAGGGAATACGGCAGAATGGTGCTTGCCGTGAGCGAAGTGGGCACCTGCGGGAAAAGAGTGGAGCCTAATGTGGTGAGATATGCGTGGGTAAAAGGCGTTTTGAACTTACCGATTTTCACAGCCAACGACTTTTTCAGTTTTACATCGAACCAAGCCTGCTGTAAAAGGTTACTTCCCGATGCAGCCGCGTTGATAGTGAGATTATACGACACCTTATCAAAAGCCTTTCCCGTGAAACCCATCACGGCATAGGGAATAGCAAAACCGGAATTGGCGATATTATCCTGATTGTAGGCTTTGTCAAGACCTTCGTCGTCGTAATAATTAAAAGATGCCGTACCCTGAACTAATAGGTAAGGCTTCAAGAGAAAATCTCCCTTCCTGGTTTGAAACACAAAGCCGTTTCTGTCGGCTACTGACATGACACCATTTTCTGTTGCCTCTTCTTCCTGCTGTGCTGCGGCAAAAAGCGGCAAGAATGTCATCATTATCAAAAATATCTTCTTTTTCATTTTCTTGTTTTACGTTTTATTTTGCAAGGAGTTTGAAACAAAATGGACTATCTTGGCAATACTTTTTTCTTGCTCCGAATTTCCTGTAAAAAATATTGAGACAAAAGAAATTCTACAAGGACCAGAGAAATTCTACGAGGGCATCACGGTCGGACTTAGGCATATTCTTGAAAACATTCTTGGATGCTTCGCCCTCACCTCCGTGCCACATGATGGCTTCTACGAAGTTGCGGGCACGACCGTCGTGCAAAAAGTTGGTATGTCCGTTCACACGATATTGAAGTCCGATGCCCCAAAGCGGAGTGGTGCGCCATTCGTTGCCACGTGCCAGGCCACTCACATAATTGTCGTTCAATCCTACGCCCATAAGCTCAGAACCCATGTCGTGCAGGAGGAAATCAGAATAAGGGTGGATGGTTTGATTGCCAAGCCAGGGCAACTGCGTACCATTAAGGAGCACGGCTCCACGAGGTCGGGTGTGGAGCGTAGTAACATGGCACAAATGACAACCGGCTTGGTAGAACATTTTTTCGCCTCGCTTCACTTTAGGATCATTGACGTCGCGACGAGCAGGAACGCCGAGGGCGTGCATATAAAGATCGACATCTTCCATATCTTCTGTCGAGATATCAAGTTGATCGTAGGACAAACCCATCATTGAACCCTGGTTAATCTGCAACTGTCCCTCGCAAATTTCCTCGGGATAGCGGCTATTGGTAACTCCCATGTCGCTGGAGAAACCAAGCTCAACGGTAAGGTCGGCATGCTGCGCCTTATTACCCGAAACGCCCAACTGAAGTTTTCCTCGTTCGGTGATATAATTGCATCGCCCGCTGATACCCCACTCGGGATAGTTGCTTTTTTTTGCAAGTTGCTCTATCTCGTTCTGATCAAGCGACATGATCTGCCCCATTCCCACATGTCTGAGCGGAATACGCACCGTACAGAATAAATCCTGCGGATCTATCTGTGCCGCATACCAATCTGTTATGGTATATTCGGGATAACAGAGTTCGTAGGTCTCACCATCGGGAAAACTGAACGTCTGAAATTTCTTGGTAATCTTGACTTTTCCCTCGGGAACGACACCTATAATGGATTGGTCGTGCAATACGCGACCGTAGTCCTGGAAAAATGCGCCGTTCTTGCGGGTAACATAAATCAAGGAGGCGGTAAATCCATACGGACCGCTGCCTTGACTACTCCAAAGTGCGGGCTGCGTGCGGCCAGCGTTGCGATGACAACTGCCACAGCTGTATCCTGCATAAACAGGGCCGAGACCTCCGCCTTCTCCTTGGTCACTTGTGCGAACATTGTCGTACAAACGATCGCCTTTGTTGAAGCGTTTTGCAAAATCCCCGCTCACCCATGACGCATCGGTGTCGTATGCCGTAGAAGAGCGGATGAAATTGGTGGAAGTGCCGGCCGAAAGCGCATAACCGTAGGGAATTTCGATATTATCTACCTCCAAACCCTCGGTATCGTCGCACGCGACAACGAGACAAAGGAGTAAAAAAGGAAATAAGTAACGGTATTGTTTCATTGCTGACAACTAAAGACTATTTTATGGGTGGTTTCTAAAAAAAATGCGTAGGCAATATCCATGATATGGAACTTACCATAAAGGATATGCCTACTGCAAAGAGAGATGTCTATCGTATATTGAAAGACTTGAACTGTTCTGCGTAACCGCTGCCACCTTCAAAACTATTGCTCCAGGCATTATACAAATCTGTGGCATCTTGCGCAAGAAGTGTGGCGATTTGCACCATATAGTTACCCCAAGCCGCAGCATTTTGGGCGGTATAGTCGTAATTAGCGAAGTCATCGCCCTGATTACTGCCGCCATTGATGCTTCTCGCCTTGCCATCCTTGAAAATAAGGAACTCCAAAGAATGGAAACCGCGTACCGACTGTGCTCTTTCTATGGCATCTTCGCTATCGCCTTCGTTCCAATTCATATTATCGAACTTTCCTGATGTGAGAATTTCGATAATGGCAGCCTGATCTAAGGGCCATGAATCCATATTGGGGTCTAAACCGAGGGCATCTACGGGACCGAAGAGGAAAGCCTCGCTTGTTTCCCAAGGTTCGCGGGCTTCGAGCCAAGCCTCTGCGCACTGTTTGAAAGCATCGTCGGAGGGATTGTTCTTAAAGGCCACGACCTGCTGATAGAGTCGGTTGTTTTTCTCTTTGAGTGCCAGATAGGTGGGAAGAACTACGGCATCCACATAATTTGTGACGATGGGTGCCAGAAGAGCATCGGTATTGACGGCCATATCCCGACCTAAATATCCTTTAAGGTCCTCCAAACATTGGCTAAGTACGTCGCAGGCTTCCATTGCTGCCTCGGCCTCGGGAGAATCGATGTGATTGCGGAAAGGAGCTGGGATAGACTCAATGGCGGTGACGGCTCCCGAAATAGCATCGCAGACTTTCGCGTCAAGTTGCGGGTTCTTTTCCTTCATCAGTCGGCAGAGCGAATAGGTTGCTACGCTTCCATCAAGACTACCGTAGTAGGTATTACGAATAGAACGGATATTGTTGGCATAATCTTCGATGGAATGCCAACTATACCAGGACTCTACGGCATAAAGTGCCTCGGTTTCCTTGCCTTCCTTCATCAAAGAATAGGGATCGCCGATTTTGGCGGAACCTACCTCGCCGGAAATATTGATACATCCGTCAATCATCTGTTCTACGCAGACTAATGCCCTGCGAGATACCACTTCTTCATCGTTTACCGTGCTTTCGCTGCACGATACCAGCATAGCCGACACGGAGAGTGCCAACCATGCAAATCTTACTGAGTTTTTTTTCATATTGTTTTGGATATTTATGATGTTCAAACGACATTCAGAAAAATTGTTGCTTAGAATTATTTCTTTATAAACCAGCCAATGTAGGCCAGGCCTAAGCCAAATTCGTTTTCGCTGTTCATTCCGGATTTTCCCAGCACACTATGCGTGCCGATCTGCCGCGTGGTGTAATCGGCCTTCACCACTAAATTTGGCAAAGCCCGCCAATTCAGTCCGAATGTCCACTTACTCACCTGACAGCGGCTATCCATCACTTGTTTTCCCAGACCTTTCTCCTGCGGATTGTAGTATTCGTAGCGAACAAAAGGAATTATCGCGGGAAAGTACGGAGCATTTACAATATTTCTCAGGTTTAGTCCTAATTCTGCGCCGTAAGCCAGGGCTGTATGTGCCACATTACGGAAACGTGCGCCAGGATATGGCGAACCGCTTCCCAGATTTGTCACGATGGATAGGAAGTTGCTATTAGAAAGCCGGCCATAGACGACATTTGCACGTGCCGTCACGAATTTTCCGGCATACTGGGCATCGGCAGAGAGGATAGAAAGCGAGGATTTGCCTACATTGACATATTTATGTGGCTTCGATGAGTTTTTTATGACGTTGTCGTTATAATAAGCTGAGACTCCCAGACGTAAACCGTCGATGCCTTTCCATTCAATTCGGGCTGCCAAGGCGGGACGGGTGAAGTTTTCTTCCTCAAAGAGGGCTTTGCTACCTTTACGTACCCAGTTGTCGCGACTAAATCCGTCGGGATTCATACCGGCTACGACCAAAGCCTCGTAATTGAAGCGCCACAGTCCGCGCCCTACGTTACCGAAAAATTCCAATCCTGTCTGATGCCACGTACAGGGGAGTATTGTCATCTCACCCTCGGAGCGTGATGTAGTAAAGAAGTTTATCGGTTCGTGATGTGCGTTTGTCAGTCCGATAGGTACGATGAGATGTCCCATACGTACGTTAAATTCAGGTACGATGAGGCGGGTAATATGAAATTGCTCCAAACAAACTTCACCACCCTTCTCTATTTCGGTCTCGAACTCGCCGTTTTCTGAATTTTCTATCTCCACAGCACTTCCCGTACCGCCACTTTCAAATTCTATCTCGGCACCTAATATCCATTTGCTGCTAAACTTATAGTCGAAAGCCAGCACAAAACGGGGAATACTTACCGTGCTACGCGATTCCTTGGCGTTTCCCGTCACACCACCCCAGAAGCGGTTCGTACCATAATCCTTGAAATTGGCAGTCATCTCGCCATATCCACCGAAACGAAAGCGATCGAAGGCATTTGCCCCGCTGTATTGTTCTGAAACAGGCACCTCTTCGCTCTGCGCTGACACTCCTATATTATTTAAAAGGAGTAAGGCACAAGCAAGTGCCGCAAAACTTCTTTTTTCCAGCATATTTTATACAGATTGATTGATGCTGCAAAATTAGAAACGCAGTAAAAATGGCACAATAACTAAAAATAGGTATTTTCCAAAGGTCGAAAAAATCCGCTTTTGGATGTTTATTTCAAAATACCCACTTTTTGTGATAAAAAATGGAAAATTTTGCAGAAAACATACGAGAGAACGCCGATTCTCTGCACAGCATTTACGAATAATTCGCGATAATTCGCAGGTTAAAGACGGGAAAAAAGAAAGAAACACAGACGCATCTTTTGTATGTCGCCCATTTTTAGTAATTTTGCCGACTGAAAAAAATAACAGTTCAAGAATAATATGTTTGAAAACCTAAGCGAAAGACTGGAACGGTCTTTTAAGATATTGAAAGGCGAAGGCCGCATTACAGAAATCAACGTGGCCGAAACAATGAAGGACGTTCGCCGCGCTTTGATCGAAGCTGACGTAAACTATAAGGTAGCCAAGACTTTCACCGACGAAGTAAAACAGAAAGCTCTGGGACAAAACGTGCTCACAGCCGTAAAACCCGGACAGCTGATGGTGAAAATCGTGCACGATGAACTGGCTCGTCTTATGGGAGGCGAGGCTGTCAAGATAAACCTCGAAGGAAACCCTGCCATTATCCTGATGTCGGGTTTGCAAGGTTCGGGTAAGACGACGATGTCTGGTAAACTGGCCTTCCAACTCAAGAACAAAAAATTCAAGAAGCCGCTGCTCGTGGCCTGTGATATCTACAGACCGGCGGCTATCGACCAGTTGAAAGTGCTTGGTGAGCAGATAGACGTTCCCGTGTATAGCGAACCGGACAATAAGAACGCAGTAGAAATTGCGCTGAACGCTATAAAGGAAGCTCGTTCGCACAGCAACGACGTTGTCATCGTCGATACAGCGGGCCGCCTGGCCATAGACGAAGAGATGATGCAGGAAATAGCTGCTATCAAGGAGGCTATTCATCCGAGCGAGACACTTTTCGTTGTTGATGCGATGACTGGTCAGGATGCTGTCAATACCGCGAAAGAATTCAACGACAGACTGGATTTCGATGGCGTGGTACTGACAAAACTCGACGGCGACACACGCGGTGGTGCGGCACTTTCTATCCGTACTGTGGTGGATAAACCCATCAAGTACGTGGGTACGGGCGAAAAGATGGAGGCACTCGATGTTTTCCACCCCGAACGTATGGCCGACCGCATACTTGGAATGGGCGACATCGTGAGTTTGGTGGAACGCGCCCAGGAACAATTTGACGAAGAGGAGGCACGCAAACTTCAGAAGAAGATACAGAAGAATCAGTTCGACTTTGAGGATTATCTTTCCCAGATACGCCAGATTAAGAAGATGGGAAACATCAAGGATCTGGCCTCTATGATTCCGGGAGTGGGAAAAGCCATCAAAGATATCGACATCGACGAGAATGCCTTCAAGGGTATCGAGGCCATCATCCTGTCTATGACTCCCAAGGAGCGCAAGAATCCGCAAATCCTCAACCAAAGTCGCAGAATGCGCATAGCAAAAGGTAGCGGAACCACCATTCAGGAAGTAAATCGCATGATTAAGCAATTCGACCAAATGCGAAAAATGATGAAAATGGTGGCCGGCGGAGGAATGAAGGGCATGATGGGAAAAATGCCTAAGCTGCCCATGTAATTCGGTAATACATAACAACGATTCAGTCCATGCAAATCTTAGACGGAAAGCAGACATCCGAAACCATCAAGCAGGAAATACTTGCCGAGGTGGAGCAATTGATGGCTAACGGCGGGAAACGCCCGCATTTGGCCGCCATCATTGTGGGACACGACGGAGCCAGCGAGACATACGTGGCCAATAAGGTGAAGGCATGTCGCGACTGCGGATTCGATTCCACGCTTCTTCAGTTTGAAGACAGCATTTCCGAGGCAGAACTGCTCAACGAAGTGAAGAAATGCAATAGGAATGAAGAGATTGACGGTATCATCGTGCAATTGCCCCTACCCCATCACATCAATGAGCACAAGATTATCGAAGCCATAGACTACAAAAAAGATGTGGATGGCTTCCATCCCGAAAATGTGGGCCGCCTATATATCGGTATGCCGTGCTATATCAGCGCCACACCGAAGGGCATACTCGAATTGCTCACGCGATACCATATTTCGACCAAGGGAAAGAAATGTGTCGTGCTGGGACGTTCCAATATCGTAGGAAAACCCACAGCTGCCCTGATGATGCAGAAAGATATGGGCGATGCCACCGTCACTATCCTGCACTCCCATAGCCAGAACCTGAAGGAAGAATGTCTGCAAGCCGACATACTGGTGACTGCCATAGGCCAACCGCATTTTGTCACGGCAGACATGATCAAGGACGGCGTGGTAATCCTTGATATCGGCATCACCCGCGTAGCCGACAGCACACGCAGCAAAGGCTACAGGCTCCTTGGCGATGTAGATTTCGACAACGTAGCGCCCAAGTGCAGTTATATCACCCCCGTTCCCGGCGGTGTCGGTCCCATGACCGTCAGCATGCTCATGCTCAACACACTTGCCGCAGCAAAGCACACATATTATCCAAAAGAATAGAAACAAAACACCCTTTCCATTCCCATTATCCGAAAAAGAAAGTAAAGCAATCCAAATTACATGGATTGCCTTATTTTTTTTCCCCCACATTTCCGTTCTCAAAGCCGTCATTCCTGTTTTTCCTTCCGTCATTTTTGTTTTAACTCGCGCGAGTTAACTAAGTATCTCCACCGAGTTAAAACAACTTTAAGGCAGAAAAAAACGCGAAAAGCCATTATAATAATATTGGTGTCTGGTAAAAGTTGAGAATCGCTAAATTATGTGTCCGCAGTGCTGATAAATAGGCAT
>CAMVJO010000076.1 GCA_947167835.1 uncultured Prevotellaceae bacterium | reverse complement strand
GTAGTTTTTCATCTTTTTGAATTTTAAGGTGTCAACCTTTTTTACAAAAAGACATCATCGCGAAGAGAAAGTTTTCTCAACGCGTAGAGAATATTTTCTCATCGCGATGAGAATTGAGAAAGCCATGTAGTTTCAAGCCCATTTTCCGTGTTTATGAAATAAAAATCAGATTGTGAATTGAAAAAAACGCAATTATGCGCGTTGTTTCACACGAAAATTGTAACTTTGCGTCCGCATTTTTATAAGAAATCAAAGAACTACAGAATAATGCTTACAATCAAACAAATTCTCGACGACCAAGAAGGCGTGATTGCCGGTTTGGAAAAGAAAAACTTCAAGGGCGCTCGTGAAGCTATCGCCCGTGTTTTGGAACTGAACGATGTCCGCAAACGTGCGCAGGCAGAAATGGATGCTTCGCTGGCACAACAGAAAGTTTTGGCCAAGAATATCGGACAACTGATGAAGGAAGGCAAACGCGATGAGGCAGAAGCTGCAAAAACCGAGGTAGCAAACCTCAAGGAGCAAGGTAAGGAACTGGAGAAGCGCATGGACGATGCAGCAGAAGACTTGCGTCAGTTGCTTTTGACGATACCTAACGTGCCTTATCCCTTGGTGCCCGAAGGAAACTCGGCAGAAGACAATCTCGTTGTCAAGACCGGTGGACACGATACCGTACTTCCTAAAAATGCCCTGCCACATTGGGAATTGGCAAAGAAGTATAATCTCATAGACTTCGACCTCGGTGTGAAAATCTCCGGAGCAGGTTTCCCCGTTTACGTAGGGTGGGGCGCACGCCTCCAACGTGCCTTGATCAACTTCTTCCTTGACGAAGCACGCAAGGCAGGTTATCTGGAAATCATGCCTCCAACCGTAGTAAATGCTGCCTCTGGATATGGTACAGGTCAGCTTCCCGACAAAGAAGGTCAGATGTATCATGCAGAACTTGACGACCTCTACCTCATTCCTACGGCAGAAGTTCCCGTTACCAACATCTATCGCGACGTGATCCTGAACGAAGAAGACCTGCCCGTGAAGAATTGCGCCTATACCCAATGTTTCCGTCGCGAAGCAGGTTCGTATGGTAAAGATGTGCGCGGACTGAATCGTTTGCATGAGTTCTCTAAGATAGAAATCGTGCGCATCGATAAGCCGGAACACTCCGAACAATCACATCAGGAGATGTTGCAGCACGTCGAAGGCTTGTTGCAGAAATTGGAACTGCCTTATCGCATCCTACGTCTTTGCGGTGGTGATATGAGCTTTACTGCTGCCATCTGTTATGACTTTGAAGTATATAGCGAAGCCCAGCAACGTTGGTTAGAGGTAAGTTCTGTATCAAACTTCGACACATACCAGGCAAATCGTCTGCATTGTCGTTATCGTCGTGCCGAAGACCGCAAGATAGAACTCTGCCACACCTTGAATGGTTCGGCTCTTGCCTTGCCACGTATCGTTGCAGCATTGTTAGAAGACTTCCAGACAGAAGAAGGTATCCGCATCCCGAAGGCACTCCAGCCATATATGGGAACAGATATGATTAAATAAAGGGTTGTTCTAAAAATTAGTTTTTAATAATAAGGGGGTTCCTTTTGTCTGTATGCTTTCTCAATCTTTTTGGTGCTTTCGTTTTTAATTCCTTGAACCATAGCTCGCTATGCCTCTGCGAAAATAAAAACAAAATCACTCAAAAATCTTTGACAAATCATTACAGCCTAATTTTTAGAACAACCCTAAAAAGAGTGTTCCGTCTTGAGAATCTTAGCCATAGACTACGGTAAGCGACGCTGCGGTATTGCTGTCACAGATACGCTCCAGATTATTGCAAACGGACTGTGTACTGTTGATACGCCGCGCCTCATGGATTTTCTGAAAGACTATGTGAAGCGCGAACCCGTGGAAACTATCGTGATGGGGCTTCCCACGCAAACCAACGGAGAGGCATCCGAGAATCAGCAACGCGTACTACAATTTGCAGCACGCCTGAAGAAAGAAATGCCGCAATGCTCCGTAGAATTCTACGACGAGCGATTCACAAGTGTCATGGCACATCGCGTGATGTTGGACAGTGGCATCGGAAAGATGAAGCGACGTGACAAAGCCCTGACAGATGAAATCAGCGCCTGCATCATCCTGCAGGATTTCATGGAGCATAGGAGATTTCTGAAATAGCAAATGCTTTTTTCGTTTGTCAGAATAAATGAGAATCAGGCCAATTCTGTAAAGAACAACACTTTATAAATCAGTACTGGCAACCTAAACATAAAACAAACCACATGATTTTACCAATCTATACATACGGACAAGGCGTGCTCCGAAAGGAGGCAGAAGACATCACTCCGGATTATCCGGAACTCGGAGAACTCATCAAGAACATGTTTGAAACCATGTATAAATCCGATGGCGTTGGTTTAGCTGCCCCGCAAATCGGACTTCCCATCCGAGTTATCGTGATTACCCTCGATGCTCTGAAGGAAGACTTCCCCGAATATGCAGATTTCAACAAAGCCTATATCAACATTCACATAGAAGAGGTGGACAAAGAGGCAGGAATGGAAAGCATGGAGGAAGGTTGTCTGAGTTTGCCAGGCATCCACGAACCCGTGAAGCGTCCTAAACGCATCCGTGTCACCTATCTTGACGAACAGTTCCAGGCTCACGATGAATGGGTGGACGGATTTCTGGCACGCGTCATACAGCACGAGACAGATCACCTCGAAGGACACTTATTTACCGACCGTATTGCACCCTTGCGCAAACAAATGATTAAGAAGAAACTGCAAAATCTGAGCAAGGGAAACTTCAGTTGCAATTATAAGGTGAAAGCTGCAAGATAAGTAGGGGACAGAACACCTTTCTTACGTGGTTTTAGCAATGAAAGCCATGAAAAAACTAAGGGAAATAAAGACAATCATACAAAGAGCGGCATGTTCTTTGGTTGTCTTTATTTTCTTTTTTCTTACGCTCGGAGCACAAGTCAATACCGACAATGTGTTGCTCATGGGAAGGGCAGCACTCAGTCTTGACGATAACCTTACTGCCATTAAATACTTCAGTCAGGTAATAGAAGCCAAACCTTTCGTAGCTCAGGCCTGGTATTTCAGGGCGTATGCCAAGCTCATGCTCGACGATACCCACGGAGCAGAGACAGATTGCGACGAAGCGATACGCCTGAACCCATACGTTGTGGAAGTGTACCAACTTCGTGGACTTTGCCGCATACGTAACAAACGGTATTCCGAAGCTGTTCAGGACTACGACAGAGTTATTCAGGAAATGCCTGCCGACGAAGCTGCTTTGTTCAATCGTGCCTTGTGCTTTCTCGAACTAAAGGATTATGATGCTGCAAGTAAAGGCATAGATGACGTACTCCGAAGATGGCATACCTACCGGAAAGCCTATTTGGTGAAGTCTCAGATTGCTATGGAGCAGGGAGATACGATGCGTGCCGTACATTGGATGGACAGTCTGCTTGTTATCAACGACAGAGAACCACAGGCTTGGAGTTTCAAGGGATATGTGGCATTGCAATACGAGGATTTTGCACGGGCAGACTCCTTTTTCACAGAAGCCATACGCTATCAGATGAATAACTTTGAGCATTACCTGGGAAGAGCCCAAGCCCGCAATGGATTAAGTCGTTTTGGTGATGCCATTAAGGATTATACCAAAGTCATAGACTACGTTCCCGAGCATTTCGTGGCACACTACAACCGAGGACTGCTGCGTGCACTTGTGGGAGACGACAATAATGCTATCAAAGACTTTGATTTCGTTCTGAAGAAAGAGCCTGATAATACCTTGGCGATGTATAACAGGGCACAACTCCGAGAGCAGACTGGAGATTTGCGTGGGGCAGCAGAAGATTACTCGAAACTGTTAAAGACATATCCCAACTTCATTCAGGGATATGTGGCACGAGCCAGGATTCGCAGGCAGATGGGAAACATACGTGGCGCACAGAATGACGAAGCTGTGGTGCAACGCTATAATCTCGACATTGCCTTTGCCAATAATCGCAGGCGTCCTGTAACGAAGGTGCGCAAACGTTCAGATCATGCCTTGGAAAACTATCAGCAACTGGTGGAAGAAGAGACAGATACCACATGGTTCTTCAAGAACGAACTGTTCGGAAAGATTCAGAACCTGCCATCAGAGGATAAGCTCCTGCCACAGTTTGCCTTGTCTTTCCAATTTCCGCAACGCGAGAAGGGATATCACAGTTTGGGTTATCTTTCCGAAACTGCTCTGTTGCAGAAAGAATCCAAAGTGGGGCGTCGTCTCTATTTCTCGGCAGAAACCGGTACAGGACTTTCAGAAAGCGAGGTTTCGGCACAACTTTCCGACAGCATTCCCACGCGAAATTCCCTTTTGCTTCGCGCTATCGTATGCCGCGACAGTTATGATTTAGTAGAAGCCCTGAAACTTGCAGAACAAGCCCTGCAAAAGGATAGCACTTTCTATCTTACCTATCTGTTGCGCGTCACCATTTTGTGCGAACTCCAGATTACCTCCAGCACGGAGCATGGTGATAAAGATGCCCTGCGCTCTGTGTATCTCTCGCTTGCCAAGAACGATATGGAGCGCGCCATTACTTTACAACCCTCCAATGCCTACGTGCATTATAATCGAGGTTGTCTGCTGGCTCAATCCGGAAACGAAGAAGAAGCAATGCAATCCTTCAGAAAAGCGATAGAACTGGATGACAGACTTGCCGAAGCATATTATAATCTGGCTTTGTTGCAAGTAAATAAATCCGAAACAAATCAGGCAATAGCAAACCTAAGTCGTGCCGGAGGACTTGGACTGTATAAAGCATACAACCAGATAAAAAAAATCAACCAATCTAATTCAAAATAAGCGGGAATAGGGTAGCAAGAATACAAATCTTGAAAAGTTTTTTTGAAATTTTCTGCGCAAAAACTATATTATTCAAATAATATTTGTAATTTTGCACCTCAAATTGGGATAATATGCGACAATTAAAAATCAACAAGAGTATTACCAACCGCCAAAGTGCTGCTTTGGACAAGTATTTGGTTGAGATAGGTCGTGAGGAACTGATTTCTACCGACGACGAAGTAGAATTGGCTCAGCGCATACATCACGGAGACGCTGCTGCACTCGAAAAACTGGTGAAGGCAAACCTGCGTTTCGTAGTCAGTGTTGCCAAGCAGTATCAGAATCAGGGATTGGCCTTGAACGACCTTATAGATGAGGGTAATCTGGGACTGATTAAGGCAGCTCAGAAGTTTGACGAGACACGTGGCTTCAAGTTTATCAGTTATGCCGTATGGTGGATTCGTCAGAGCATCCTCCAAGCTATTTCCGAGCAAAGTCGCATCGTACGTATGCCTTTGAATCAGGTAGGTTTTCAGAGTAAACTGACAAAGGCTATCGTAAACTTCGAGCAGGAGAACGAACGTCGCCCCTCTGTTCAGGAATTGGCAGACATATTGGAAACCGATGTGCAGAAGGTGCAGGATGCTCTGGGCACAAACGGTAAGAAAGTGTCGGTAGATGCTCCTTTCCAGGATGATGACTCGAATTGTCTCATAGATGTCATGACAGACGAGGATGCTCCGGGCACGGATATCACCATGGAAAAAGAATCCCTCTTCGCTGACTTGGAGGCAGCTCTTGCCACGCTAACGGATCGTGAGAATCTCGTTTTGAAGATGCTCTTCGGCATAGGACGCAACGAGATGACGGCAGAAGAGGTAGCCAACAGTCTGAATCTTACGCGTGAGAGAGTAAGACAAATCAAGGAGCGCGCACTACGCAGGCTTCGCGATGAAGAGAATATCTCCATACTGACAAAATACCTCGGATAAAACAACGAATTACAGGACAGGCTTGTGTGAAACCCTCGGGTGGAAGCAAGCCTTTTCTTATAGGAAATCCTGCGGGATTCAGACGTTTTGTTTCATAAGTTAGATTCTAATAAAAATACCATATTTATTTATGCTACAATCAATGACCGGATTCGGCAAAGCCGAACTGCATTATGCCAACAAAGTGATTCACGTTGAGATAAAGTCGCTGAACAGTAAGAACATAGACATCTCTACGCGCATCGCTCCACTATACCGTCATAAGGACATAGAGATACGCAAGATGATTACCCAGTCTCTGCTTCGCGGAAAGGTAGATTTCACACTCTGGGTAGAGAAAACCGCAGAAGAAACGTTTGCCTGCATCAATGCCGACTTAGTGAAGGAATATGCACGACAGATAAAGGCAATCAACGAGGAAGCAGGCATCACGTGCTCCGAAGAAGTGGTGTGGAACGTCACCTCGCGCATGCAAGACTTCATCAACACGCAGAGCAACGAGGAGTGCAGCGAAGAAGAATGGGCAGAAGTGGCAAAGACTGTTCAGCAGGGCATAGAGCGCCTGATAGAATTCAGGAAACAGGAGGGTGAAGCGCTTTGCAAGATGTTTGAAGAGAAAATCAGCAACATCCGTGCGCTCTCTAAAGAGATAGAGAGATTTGAAACAGAGCGTGTGGAGAAAATCAAGAATCGCCTGACAGAACGTCTTTCCGAACTCAAAGGGGTGGAATACGACAAGAACCGTTTGGAGCAGGAACTCATCTATTATATAGAGAAACTCGACATAAGCGAGGAAAAGCAGCGCCTGGCAAACCACCTGAACTATTTCACCAAAACCCTGAACGAGGAAGTAGGACAGGGAAAGAAACTCGGATTCATAGCCCAGGAGATGGGGCGCGAAATCAATACCACAGGTTCCAAGAGCAATCAGGCAGAAATGCAAAACATCATCGTAAAGATGAAAGACGAACTGGAACAAATCAAGGAACAGGTGCTGAATGTGCTTTGATGCGGAATTGATGGGGCTAATGGGCAAAACCCGGAACACCCATAAAGCCCATAAAGCCCATAAAGCCCAGATTCCCCAGATTCCTTCTTATACTGGGGCTAATGGGAGAAACCCATAATAAAAGCCCAGATTGTCCATTAAGCCCATTCCTTCTTATACTGGGTCTAATGGGGGCTAATGGAAGAAACCCATAATAAAGCCCAGGCTGCCCATAGATAAAAAGACCATGCTCAACACATGGTCTTTACTTATATACACGTCATTCAACCCGAGAGAGAGTGGTGGGGAATAGCTTCATGTCCACTTTCTACCTTTCTACCTTTCTACCTTTATATTGTCGGTAGTTCGGAAGTGAGTTTCTTGTAGTATCCGCGCTTGGTACGCTCTATGGCTTTGTCTGCCTCCAGTCGTTGCAACGACTTACGTGCTGCATGATTGTTGGCATAACCGAATGTCTTGGTAAACGTTTCGGTGGTAAATTCTCCTTCGTTTGGCAATAGACGGAAACATTCCTGAAACTTCGTTGTGCGCCGGCGTTGCTGTGCAGCATCTCGCAGTTGGTTGTCGTAGTATTGACAATGCAGTTCGTAATACCAATAGTGCTGCGTGCGATACTGTATGTCGAGCACCAAATCGCATAGTGCAAGGTCTTGGGCATCGATGGTGTAAGTGCCTGTCGTTTCGCGTTCGGACCAATGTCGCATATCGATGTAGGGGGTGCTGATTGAAATTCCGTAGTATGGTACGCGCTTGCAAAGTAACCAGTCTGCCGCATCTTTGTCGTTGAATTCGGCAATGGCACGTCGTTCGTCGCACCATTGGTGAACGTGCTCCACGAGTGGCCACAGCGGCAGCTCACCTCTGCGCTGATCCAGTCGGAATGCCCATTCTTTGAGCGTCTTGTTGTATTCAGCAATCTTGGAATCTTCCTTGCGACGCAACGGCATCATTTTGAAATCATCCTCGCCCATGGGAATGGTGGCGGTACGTGTATCGAGCCCTGAATTGACAGTGCGTTCGTTCACGAGTTTTTTCAGCGTGGGTGGTGTGAAGGTTTCCACCATGTTCCAGAACACGCGGTAACGCCCACTGACAGATTGCTTGTTGGAATAATGCTGGTCATCGGTTTCTCCGTGGAACGAGAGCAGTAGCATATTGGTTTTCGATATCCAACTTCCTGCCTTGCCTATTTCGATGTCTTTTTCCGACGATACGGTAATCATGTGACGTCCCATCATTTCTCCATCCACTTCTTCCTTGCAGTTTATCAAGGAGCGTATGAATTCGGAGTTTGACGAGCGATATCCGAAAAGACGGTTGTATATGGCAGGTCTCAGGTCTTTCTTCGCGTTGGCGCCCTTGGCATCGGTGTTTTCCTTCCAGGTATTTGTGCTTTCATCGGCAATCTCGCTTTCGGCAATGACAGGAGCCAGCAACAGGTTCATCAGTCGTTCCAGGGAGTGTTTGCCCGATGTTGGGTCTCCCACACCCCAGATGATATAGTTCAGACGTGTGCGCTCACCCTCGTTGGCATAGAAATAGTAGTAGGTCAAATCCATGCACGAGCCCATCATGGCAGCAGAGGCAAAGAGCAGGAAGGGCCACAGACGACGTGGGTGGGGTTCGCATACCTCGCGCAGACAGGGATAGACATCGAACATGCTCTCTATCGTGTTGCACCAGCGCTCGAAGGGCAGCGCGGCAAGTGGTGTCACGTTCTTGGCATTTGCCACTGCCTGTTCCAGATTGATGCCTGCCTTGTTCATCAACTCTCTGAGCGCCTTGGGGTAGCGTGTCAGCAGTTTCTTTTTGGCAGCAGATTGGCAGAGGTCTTCCACTTCGCCGGGATTGGGATTCCATTCCTTCACCCAGTCAAGGCGCCAGGCCATGGCAATGGCTTTCTGCGGGTCGTTGTCGTTGTAGTAGTTGAGCCAGTGTGACGTCTCTCTCTGCATGGTGTCGTGCTTGGTGTGGGGGGCAGACTCTTGCCGTAGTGTTCGTTGAGCACTTTGATGAAGGCTTCGTCTTCCTTCGAGAGTTCCACTGCAGCACCTTCCTGCGTTTGGGCAGCAGGTGTGGGAGCAGATACAGGCTTCTGAGGGGCATCGTCAGCGCCATTCTTCGCTTTCGTTCGCTCCTTGCGCTTCTGCGCCTTGAGCTGTTCGTCATAGGCTATCCACTTGGGGTCGGTGGGGGATGAGTCTGCCTGCTCCCGATAGCGTTCGCCCTGCTGCATGTCATAGTCAGTTCTTTCTGTATTTTGCTCTGTGCTGAACAATGCTTCTTCATCGCAGTAGAGCACGTCTTCGGGCGAGGTGAGGAAACTCAGGCGTGTAGAGTCTTTGCAGGCATCGTCCACCCACTGCAACACTCCCAGGCGCTCTGCCATCTGCCATTGCTGGCAAATCAGGTTGTGGGGATATTCAGGATCTGCCTTGAAGACTATTTTCATGCCGTCTCCGGATGCCGAGACGTAGATGAGCAGTATGCCGAGTGCCTTCAGGTCGTGTTCCTGTTTGAGGCGTGCAAACACTTCGCGGGGATTGCCGCAATGGTCCACGTCGATGACTACGAGCCCCGAGAGGTAGGCATAGCGCATGTCGCGCCAGTGGCCTGTCTTCTGGTAGTTGTATTTCTTCTTCGGGTCTGTGCCTGTGCTCTTAGCAAAGTATGCCTGAAAGCATGCTCCGGGCAATGTGCGTTTCACGGCATCGGCTTTCTGTTTCGCTTTCTTGCGTGCTGCCTCGTCGCTCTGCTGTTCGGCATCTGCGAGCAGCGGGCGATATTTCCCGAGTATTCCTTTGGCTATCTGCTGGGCTTGATGATATTCCTGCTTACCCATCTGCTCCATTTCGCAGTAGGTGTGTTTTGAAAAAGTGATTTTTGTCATTACTTGTTTCCTCCATATTTTAAATTGTTTATTACATGATTGAATTTGTCGCTTGCGGGCAGTCTTCTGACTATCAACTGCACCTGTCGCAGCACCTCGGCTTGCCAGTCGCGTGGGTGGCGTGAGAGGTCTATGGTGCCTGTGAAAGTCATCTCGCACTTCTCTGTGTCGAGCCAGCATTCCAGTCCCTGTTCCTTCACCACGCGCAGTTCCTGTGGCATCGTCTTGGGTTTCTTGGGTTTCAGGTCTTTTGTCAGCGCATTAAACTGGCGTAGGAAGTCGGCATACTGGTCTGCGGAACTCTCCTTGCTTTTGAGTGTAATCATTTTCGAGGGGTCAGAGCCGGTTGTCACCCATCGCTTGCCACCACCGGTGCATGTCTTCACATCTGTCTGTGTTGAGGGCGCTTCGTTGAAAGGCGTAAACCCGAACGAGTTGTCCGAAGGGTCGTAGCAACCTGTGCCACGTACCTTGATTTTGTTATTATTAATTTTTTTCATAGAATAAAAAAATTTTTAATGTTTAAACTAATGTTGAGATGCATCTCGATTCTTTGTGTCCTTTTTTTTTAATGAGCTCATATAGAACACAAAAAACCGTCTCAGGAGTTTCCTAAGACGGTGCAAAAGTATAGTAAACCAATAAAGAATATGAGGAAAATTTTCAAAAGTTACCCATTCTTTCGGGTAACTTTTCAGGCAGGTGGGGTCTCCTCGGGGGTCACCTCGGGGGTCTCCTTTCCCCAGTGCATAATTGTGTCATAAAGTTTGGGACAAATGTCCTTGAAGAGGTTGGCAAGTTCATCCCTTTCTTCTGCGTCGCATGGGGTGCTCATGCATTTGGCAAGTTTGCTTTTACCCCATCCGAACAGGCTGTGTGCTATAGGAGCCAAATTCTTTTTGTTGGTATAGTTAAAGCCCAAAGTATTTGCCAAAGATAATACAAACAGAGAAGCCTGTGCTTGATTGAGCCCCAAAGCAGTTCCCTGTGTCTTATTGCGATATTGTGCCACTTGCTCCTCCAGTTCCTCTATGCGTTCCTGAGGCGAAGCGAGTGCTTCTGTATTGCCTGAGGTTTCTTCCTCTGTTTGGCTTAGTGGAATGAAAACATCGTACCTTAGAGGTATGAAATCATCATAATTGATGGGGTGGGTAATAGGGTATTTTCTAATTTCACTTGCATCCTCTATATTTTTTAAGAAAACGTCCTTATAGGTTTCTACACCGTGTGTAATTCTGTCACATTCGATCATGATGCGTTCATCTAATAGATGCCGTATTTCAGAATAAATTTTTACTGGGTTTATTTCTTCGTAACGTTGCAGTATATTGATGACCATCACCATTGTGAGGACTGCGTGCTTAACCCTATATTCTTCGTTGTCAGTAGGCACAGACAGGGCAATATCCATGTACTGGGAAACATAGGCATTGGGAAAACTTTCATGAAGTATAATTGTTGCTATGTAATAGGCATTGTTGTAGCACGCAAGGATGCAGTCTGCCTGGTTTGGCAGGTCTGTTATCTTGAGGGAGATAAAGTGAGCATACATTATCCTATCAACAGTCCAATCCTCTTTTACATTAAATTCCTTGAGGTATGTTCTTTCGCGATACACCCTCGCTCTTACGTCTTTATTCCGATAGTCTATCATATAAGTTTTTATTTATTAAATCATTTTTCATTTCCAAGCAACACGTTCTGCAAGATTGTTAAGGAATACGCAGTCTGCTCTGCTCCTGCCATTAAAAAATACTCCTACATCTTATTCTGACGCAAAAATACAAAGTATTCTTTGATAATGATGCCGTTTCGTTCACATTTTTGATGAGAAAGGTAGAAAGGTGGAAAGGTAGAAAGTGGACATTAAGCTATT
>CAMVJO010000075.1 GCA_947167835.1 uncultured Prevotellaceae bacterium | reverse complement strand
CAGGGCTTCGGGGATATTATTTTTACTTTTTTGAGTTTTACCGGACACCAATAATAATTAATAATTAAAGGTCAATAATTCAAAAGAAAGGAAATTCTCAAATTCTCTAATTCTTGAAAAAATCTTTTATAGAAAAGGCGTAATTCTTTTGCTCTTACAGAGCGGCACAAATGGGTAATGCGATATTTACCACAGGGCGCTGCCCTGGGCTATTTTCTTCTGCCTCTTCGAGGCGTATTTAAGAGTCAATTATAAATACTGTCCCCCTTTTCTCGGGCAACCCGTGCAAATTGCCCATTTTCCCCCAGAAATCATTTTCTTAAAGGCCATATTCTCCCGCAAAATCACACAAAATCTTCGCCTGCCCGCAGTTGTGTTTCGTTAAGCAGGCGGCGAATGGTGGTAGTGTCGTCTTTCGGGCAGACAACGAGCATCCTGTCTTTGACAGCAATGAGCAAATCGCTTACACCTTCAACGGCGGCCTGCATACCCTGGGGCAAGTAAACTAAATTGCGGCTGCACGAATTGAAATTGACGTTCTGCATGGCGTTCGAGGCGTTGCCGTCGGCATCGTGTCGCATCTTTTCGTAAATACCAGGCCACGAACCGATGTCGGCCCAGCCGAAATCACATTCCATGACGCAGACATTTTCGCTTTTCTCCAAGATAACCAAATCTACCGAGAGCCTGAGACTCGACGGATAGTACTCACGAATGAGTTGCTGCTCCTCTTTGCTCGAAAGCACACGCGTTTCCTCGCGCCAATGGCTTGCAACACTCGGCATCAGCTCTTCAAGTTTTCGTGCCATCGTGGGAATATGCCATAGGAACAGACCTGTGTTCCATAAGAACTCACCACTCTCGACAAACATACGGGCAAAATTCTCGTCGGGCTTCTCTGTGAACGATTTGATGTGATAGAAATCATCCGTTCCGCTGGATTCTCCTTTTTGAATGTAGCCATAATTACTGTTTGCTACGGTGGGTTTTACACCAATGGCCAGCAATTCGTCATGAGTTTCGACATATTCCAGCGCACTACGCAGTTGAGCCGTAAAACGATAGGTGTCTGTAATGAATTGGTCGGAGGGCGTAACGATAATGTTGGCCTGCGGATCAATCTGTTCGATGTGAAATGTAGCCCATGCCGCAGCCGGAGCGGTAGATAACTGCACGGGCTCAATAAGTATGTGCTCCGCATCCATGTCAGGCAGTTGTTGTTTCACCCTTTCCACATATTCGTAGAAAGTGGAGACGTAGATGTGCTCTGGTGGCAGCAATTTTGCAAAACGCTCGAAAGTCTGTTGCAGAAGTGTCTGCCCCGATCCGAAAAAGTCGATGAATTGTTTTGGTTCGCTCTTGCGACTTACAGGCCATAGGCGGCGTCCTGTGCCGCCGGCGAGAATGATGCAATAATCGTTGTTATTGATCATGATAGTATGTAGATTTAAGGTTTTTCTGTGTATCTGTTTATAGAAATCAGGCTTCCGCTATATCCTAATAACGTGCGAAATGGCAAAATCTTATGCCATTTTTGTGTATTTTGAGCAAATTTACGAATTATTAAGAAACTACAAAAAGTTTATGCGGGGAAATTCAGAAAAAGTCCAAATCTCGTGATTACTTGGATGCCATAAAAATGCACAAAGTGACCTGAATCAGGAACAGAAGCGGCACTCCGTAGCGAAACTTGCGATGCAACGTCTTGTGATGCCACACTTTCATGCCATACCACGCACCTATGCTCCCGCCAATGGCAGCTAAAAGCAGTAAGGTAGCCTCTGAAATGCGCCAACTGCCGCGTTTGGCCTTCAACTTGTCGAGACCATAGACGAAGAAGGCCAGCAAATTGATGAAGGCAAGGTAGTAAATGATGATATCTATGGAGTTTGTTTCGTTCATCGCGATATATAATGCGTTAGTCTCGGTCGTTTTTATTCTATTGCAGCACAGCCACATTCTTGTCCGCCAAAATATTCTGACGACTGGCTAAAAATAAAGATAGGCTCGTAACCAAAAGGTTCTAAGCCTATCTTCGTACCCAGAGCCGGGGTCGAACCGGCACGGGTTGCCCCACTGGTGTTTGAGACCAGCGCGTCTACCGATTCCGCCATCTGGGCTTTTAAATGCGAGTGCAAAAGTAATAATAATTAAGGAGCGGGCAAAATTTTTTTGTACTTATTTTTTCAATTCGTTGCTGAAAGGCGATAAATCTGAAGTCCGCATGACTGTTTTATAGCTTAGGGAAATGCTCCATTTTATGAACCCTTGCGCTCTTCGCGTCGCTCTATTCTGTAGGCTTTCGGACTTATTCCAGTATGTGCCTTGAAGTATCTGCAGAAAGATGCCTGATCGGAAAAACCGAGTTGGGTGGCAATCTGCTGAACGCTGAGGCGTGCAGAATTGTCAAGGAGCGCTTTAGCCTGGAGTATGACATAATTTGCAATCCATTCGCTTACGCCCACACCAGTTGTCTGCTTTATGATCGTACCGAAGTATTTCGGCGAAAGACATACCTTGTCCGCATAGAATTTCACCTCGCGAGATTTCTGATAGTTCGCGATAAGGATTTCATAGAAGTCGATAAAAACCTGTTCGTTCGATGTCCATGTATATTTGCTGTTGGTAAAACGGAATTCGTCAAGCAGTTGCGAGAGAATGTCCATAGCATTGATGAGCATCGCCGTCTTAGTGGGCGATTCTATCTTACAAATAGTTTTTATCAGGTTGAAACAATTCACAATGCTCTCGTATTGTTCGTCATTCAGGCGAAAAGCTGGCTCCATGTGGTAGGCCAGATGATTTCGGAACGTGGCGCGGCGGCGTAGTTGGCTGAAAAAATCATTTGACACGACAATAAGCGATGCTGTGTAGTCATCTGAAGTGCTTTTGCCCAAGAGAATATGATTTGGAAAGACAACAGAAATTTCATGCTTGGAGAAAGTAGCGGGTTTCATGTCGTATTCCACTTCTGTCTCGCCGCAATGGCTCAGTCCTATGACCATAAAAGGCGATATGTAGGCTTCGGTGTACGAAGGCACGCTGTGTATGTTTTCTAAGCATATCACACCTTTTTCTTTAATCTCTTTTTCGAGCAATAGCATGGGGTGTTTGCTGTTTGTGTCGTGAGAATTGATAGCCATAGCGTAACTTTTTTTTGAATTGTGTCGATAAAAGATGTTTTTCTAAAGCCTTTTGGATAACAAAATTACATAAAAATGCTATTTTAAGTGACAAAAAACATAATAAATCATAAAACGTCGCAGAAAAAAGTAAAAAAAAGATTAAAAACGGTGTCCTTTCGCACAAAAAACCTACCTTTGCACCTGCTTTCTCCGAAAAGTGGGAAAAAGACTTAGATAAAGAACCATTTGGGTTCCTTTTTTTCTGTATAGCTGCCCGCATTTTTATGACAGACGGAAACAGAAAGAGGAAGTAAACCCGATAAACATACAAGTATCACGTTAAAATGAAAAAATTGTCATTCAGAAAACTATTTCTCACCTTCTCGCTTGGATTATTGCTGAGCACCACAACTTTTGCCCAGCAGGGTTCGAGCGTATATAGCCAGGCAGACTCTCTAAAGGCGCTGGTAAAAATGAATTATGTCTATACAATGGAAGATGCCTTGTCGCAATCACGCAAAACCGGCAAGCCTATTTTCTTTAACTGCTTTGCAGACTGGGCTTTACCCTGTCACGGAATGAATGGCTACGTTTTTTCTGACAAGAAGTTCTGCGAATGGATGGATAAGAACTTCGTATGTCTCTTTATGGACGTGACTTTACCCGAAAACCGCGAGATCACCGCAAAATACGACATACATACTTTTGCTCACTACCTGGTATTGGATCAGAATGGCGAGATCATTCACCGTATCGTAGGCGGAGCAAGACTTCCCGAGTTCCAAGATTTGGTTAAGGCAGCGCTAAGTCCTAAAACCTCGCTGCGCGGTGTGGAAGCTGTCTACAATAGTGGTAAGCGCGACAAGAAAACATTGCTTAACTACCTGATAGTGCTCAATCGCTCGAACAATGACAGTACTTTCCAGAAGGTTTTCCGTCAGTATCTCCGACTGCTTACCGAGAAAGACTATGCTAAAAAAGAAAACTGGTTCCTTGTGCAACGCGATGTCAATGCTGTTGAACACCCAGTCTTCCAATATATGCTGAATCACCGTAGTGATTTCGTAAAAAGTGTGGGCGAACAGAAAGTAAATGACTTGATGTCGCGTGTATTCGGCAACGAAATGCTGAAATTCCTCAATTCAAATACGGAAAAAGGCAAGTCATTACTTGATGTCTATACGATGATGCAACGTGCTGGCCTGCCGGAAAATATTGAGTGCTACATGGTGTATAATGCCATCAAACTACATCAGAATCACCAGTACTTAGCCGTTCTTGAAAAGCTGAAAACGTTTGAGCCCCAGACGAGATATGTCATGGAGACGAGCATGAAATTTCCCAATCCTACGGAAGAGGAAAAAGTTGGCCTCATAGAATACTATCGTGAGCGTCAAAAAGCCTGCGAAGCCATAAAAAGTTCTTTTGCCTGCTTCTATCGCGATAAAATCGCCGCACTCGAACAGGTTGATGGCGTGAAATTTGAGGTAAGTGACTTTGAAAGTGTCCTGTCTAAGGCAGCAAACGAAAAGAAATTCGTATTCGTTGATTGTTATACCTCATGGTGCGGTCCTTGCAAGATGCTTACGCGCCAGACGTTCCCCGATAAAGAACTCGGCGACTACTTTAACAAAAAGTTTGTCAGCGTTCAGATTGATATGGAGAAAGGTGAAGGACCTGCGCTCCAAAAGAAATATAAAGTAGAGGCCTTCCCCACGCTTTTAATCCTTGATGCCGAAGGAAAAGAGTTGCATAAACTCATGGGTTTCCGCGATGCCAAGACTTTGCTCAAGGAAATTAAGGATTTGCTGGAGAAATAAGGTTTTTACTTCGCACCTGCTGCGAAATCGTCGTAAGGGAAGATATCATAATCTCCCGTAAACGAAGAAATCCCAAAGTCATTCGTTATTGCGACGAGGACTTTGGGATTTTTTCTGAACAGAAAATCCGCCAAGTCCGACTTTTGTTCTCAAAATCCTTTCGCATTTATTCGTAGCATGGCATTAGCTAAAAGATAGTTCCACAAAAAACAAATATACCGACATGAAAAGAATATTGCTACTCCTTATATTATATATAGGCGTCATTACGGCTCAGGCCTTCCGCATGGAAACACCCTACGTCGAGGAAAACGGAAAATTGCTCACCAGAGCCTCTGTCAATGGCGTAGAAGGAGTTTTCGTTATCGACACCGGCGCTCCGTGTGCCGTGACTTATAGTTTTGCAGAGCGGGCCGGATTGAAAAGCCTCCAGGCTTCGCGTGCGTATGACTCCAATGGAAATATTGTGCAGACATCTATTGTAAATATAGACCGATTTCTTTTGGGAGGAGTAACGTTTTCTTCTTTACAGGCCATGCGTTTGGAAAAAGGAAACATGACAGAATCTTTCGGCATCGACGGAATCATCGGATATAACCTGCTCCGTCAGGGAATAGTCAAGTTCAACGGAAGCAAACGTACGATGATGATTACGAATGATACGACCGGTTTGGGAATGAATCCGAACTACGCCATTTGTATGGTGCAAGATCCGATGCTGACGCTGCTGTCCGTGAGAATAGGTCAGGTTGTCGATACGGTAATGTTCGATTCCGGCGCGGTAGATTACTACGAAATGTGCACCAAGTCGTACAATCGTATGAAAGACCTGCCCGAAACGTCATTAGTCACGCTCGGAAGCGGAAAAGGTATACTCTCCATGGGAGCAGCCGGCGTGGAATCTGCATCATGGAAGGCGCGTTTGAAGGCAGAACGCTTCTTTTTGGGTAATATCCCCTACAAAAATGTGACTACTATCACGACAGATGCTTTTGATTCGCGCATCGGATCTGCTTGGTTGCATCTGGGAGATGTGATCATAGACTTCAAGAATGAAATGTTTTATTTCCAGCCCTATAACTCGGAGCAACCGCGCGATTTGTACCAGCCCGAATGGAATGTCGTCGTGGTAGCCATGAATGGCGGGCTGGCAGCAGGAATGGTATGGGATGATGGCGGAAGTGGCATCGAGGCAGGCGATCCTATCGTGGCGATAGGCTCTCAGCGTGTGGATAAAATAGACCTGCGTACGGCTACAACGCAAGGGGGCTTCGACCTACGGCCTGATGGTACGCAGATAACCTTCCTGAACCGCCGCACGGGAAAAGAGGAACAGATGAAAATCTTTATGAAGTAACAGGAAAAACGCCTTACAACTGTAATACTGGCGCTTTTCCCATGCTTGTTTCAAAATAATTGCGTACTTTTACACCCGATTTCCAATATAAGACAAAATATGAAGATTGCATTGATAGGTTATGGCAAGATGGGACACATGATTGAGGAGATTGCCCTCAGCCGTGGCCACGAAATAGTTTGTATCATCGACATAGACAACCTGAATGACTTCGATAGCGATGCTTTCCGCAGCGCCGATGTTGCCATTGAGTTCACTAATCCTATGGCTGCCTACGATAATTATCTGCGCGCCTTTGCTCAGGGAGTAAAAGTCGTAAGTGGCAGTACGGGATGGATGAAAAACCATCGTGCCGACGTAGAAAGAATGTGTCGCGAGGAAGGTAAAACCCTGTTTTGGGCAAGTAATTTCAGTTTGGGTGTAGCCATTTTCAGCGCAGTCAATAAAAAACTGGCGCAGATAATGAATAAATTCCCGCAGTACGGTGTTACGATGGAGGAAGTCCACCATATCCACAAACTCGACGCACCAAGCGGAACGGCTATCACACTTGCCGAACAGATAGTCGAGGCTATCGATAGAAAGTCCGACTGGAAACTCGGCCAAACGCAACTTCCCGACGGAAAGGTGGAAGGTAGCAGCGAATGTCCCGACGATATGGTTCGCATTGACGCCATTCGTCGCGGAGAGGTACCAGGCATCCATACGGTGACCTACGATAGTCCTGAAGACAGCATCACTATTTCGCACAATGCCCACAATCGCCGCGGTTTTGCCCTCGGTGCCGTCCTTGCTGCCGAATATACTGCCACACACGAGGGACTTCTCTCTACCGATGACTTGTTTAAGTTCTAGGGTTGTTCTAAAAATTAGGCTGTTTTGATTTGCTTACACTCTCTATACGTTTGTTCCTGCAACCCGCAGAGCTTCACCCTACGGGGCAGACAACAAACAGAGTGTGCGCGAAGAATTCAAAGATTTTTGAGTGATTTTGTTTTTAATGCCGCAGAAGCATAGCGAGCTATGGTTCAAGGAATTAAAGACAATGGCGCCAAAAAGATTGAAAAAGCATACAGACCAAAAAAAGCTTCACAAAATTTTAAAACCTAATTTTTAGAACTACCCTCTAAAAGGTAAGGGCAAAAACTGAGGACTGAGAGATAACTTTCATTTCTCCGCAACTAATGTGCCGGAATCTGCGCAAAAAATATTCTCATCGCGTTGAGAAAATTTTCTCACGGCGAAGAGAATCTTTTCTCAACGCGATGAGAAAACTTTCTCAACGCGAAGAGAATTGTTTTTCCCGACAGTTTGTTGCGTTGATGGCCTGAAAACGAACCGTTTGTCGGAACTTTCTGTAACTTATAGACTTTTGATAAAAAATACGTTTACGAAATAACACAAAACTCCTGAATATGACAAAATCTGCTCACAAGAAAAATACCACAAAGCGTCGCTACGTCATGTTTGCCGTAGTGTTGGTATCATACCTCCTGTTTATTTATTGGGTAGGTTCCTGGTGGGGACTTTTAGTGGTGCCGTTTATTTTCGATGCCTACATCACCAAGAAAATACCTTGGTCATGGTGGCGCACGTCTAAGAAGAAAAGCGTGAGAGTGGTCATGGGTTGGGTAGATGCTATCGTCTTTGCGCTGGTAGCCGTGTACTTTCTCAATCAATTCTTCTTCCAAAATTACGTAATCCCCAGCAGTTCGCTTGAAAAGACGCTGCTCACGGGCGATTACCTGCTGGTATCGAAGGTTAGTTACGGTCCGCGTATTCCGCAGACGCCATTATATATGCCTTTAACGCAGCACACGATGCCTTTGACGGGCACAAAATCGTATTTTGAGCATCCACATTGGGATTACCGTCGCGTAAAAGGTTTCGGTACGCCCCAACTGGGAGATATCGTGGTGTTTAATTATCCTGCCGGCGACACCGTAGCGCTTAATATCCAGAATCAGGATTTCTATCGCGTGGCCTATGAATTGGGCGACCAGATTTTGGGCGGTATCAGCGAGACGGTGACAGATAGCATGACATATAATGAACAGCAAGCCGTATTCTCGAAAATCTTCCAGGCAGGAAAATCACAGATGGCGCTGGATAATTATACCTATGGCGAGATAGTGAGCCGTCCCACCGACCGCCGCGAAAATTACGTGAAGCGCTGCGTGGGTTTGCCTGGGCAAACGCTGAAAATCGTGGATGACGTGATTTATTTGGACGACAAACCCATGTTTGTGCCCGAGAATGTGCAGCAATCCTACTTCGTAACGTTCACTTCCTACCTGGGAGATAATCTGAAGCGCGAACTGGGTATCACCAATGAGGATCTGAGTGTCAGTATCGACGGTAGCACGTATGTGATGCCCCTGACAAAACGTGCTAAGGAAGGACTTGAAAAATGCGAAGGCCTGGTATCAAGTATTGTCAAGGCACCTTCTGCCGACCGCTGGCTCTATCCGCTCAATAAGCGCACGAAATGGACCACTTCTTCTTATGGACCGATTTGGATTCCCAAGAAAGGCGCAACGATCACCCTTACACTCGACAAACTCCCTATCTACGAACGTCCTATCGCCGTGTACGAAGGTAATACGCTGGCTGTAAAAGACGGTAAGATATATATCAATGGTAAGCAGACCGATAAATATACCTTTAAGATGGACTATTACTGGATGCAAGGCGACAATCGTGATAATAGTGCCGACTCCCGTTTCTGGGGCTTCGTGCCCGAGGATCATATCGTGGGCAAACCGCTCTTTATCTGGATGAGTTTAGACCCCGATTACGAACTTTTCGATGGAAAGATACGTTGGAGCAGACTTTTCAAGTGGGTTGGCGATATCAAGTGATGCACAAACGTAGGTTTTGTTGTTAGAAAAATAGGATACCCCTAAAGGGTTGTTCTAATAATTAGGCTGTTTTGATTATTCAAAGATTTTTGAGTGATTTTGTTTTTAATTTTGCAGAAGCATAGCAAGCTATGGTTCAAGGAATTAAAGACGAAAGCGCCAAAAAGATTGAAAAATCATACAGACCATAAAAGAACTTCCCAATATTTTAAACTAATTCTTAGAACAACCCTAAACAAATTCCGATTATCAGACGCTTCCGGGTTTACATATTGCCGTTTTTACTCGCATTGCTGGTGTTATTCATCGTGATGCGCTTCATATTGACGCAATATGTCGTGGTACAGCCCACTTCCGACGGACTTTTCTTGCAGGGCGACCGTGTATTGGTAAATCGCTTGGCACAAGTGGGCAGTTTGTCGGACGAAAAGGAATTTGTGGCCGTAAATCTGAGGGATTCCCTCGGCGAAAATCATCTGATGATAGACCTTTGCATTGCCGGCCCGGGAGATACGATCTGGGTTACGGAGCAATTTCAGGTTAGCCGTTATACAGCCGCCGATACCGCACGGGGAGTAGCCGTTTGCCTGCCGCAAAAGGGTAGGGAAGTGCAGGTAACGCCCGCTAATGCCCAATTACTTTTTGTGGCCTTGCGCAATTTTGAAAACCGAACTGTAATTTTTTCTAACGGCTGCCTGAAAGAAAACGATAGGGTACTCGAAACCGTCGTTTTGCAGCACGATTACTATTGGTTGCGCGACATCAGTTTGTCGCAAGGCTTCGTTCCCGAAAGAGAAGTGCTGGGGCGTGTCTGGCGTGTCAGTTATAGCGTAGGACAAGGCTACGGTTTGTGGCCAAGTTTCCGATCAAATCGCTGGTTCCTGAAGGTTGGTGCATCGTAGTGCCGACCTCTTTTTGTATAGTTCCGAGAAAAAGAGAATTAATCCCAATATAAATAAGAAAAGCCACGATATAAAAAGTGTTTCTTTGGACAACACTTACGATATTGCCGCATAAAAATACCTTTAGGGTTGTTCTAAAAATTAGGCTGTTTTGATTTTTCAAAGATTTTTGAGTGATTTTGTTTTTAGTTTCGCAGAAGCATAGTCTTCTATGGTTCAAGGAATTAAAGACAAAAGTGCCAAAAAGAATGAAAAAGCATACAGACCAAACAAGACTTCCCTATAATTATAAACTAATTTTCAGAACAACCCTTTAGTACGAGTTATCCATGATTATCCTGCCGAGTGCCTATCTTCCTCCCGTGCAATATTTCGCTAAGTTGTACACAGGCGAACCCGTCATGGTGGAAATTCACGATTCCTTCGTGAAACAAACCTATCGCAACCGATGTATGATAGATTCTCCCAATGGTATTCTGTCGTTGTCCATACCTGTGGAACATGGTGGCGGCGAAAAACTGCGTACTTGCGACGTTATGGTGAGCGAACACGGACGTTGGCGCCAAATGCACTGGAATGCGTTGGTAAGTTCCTACCGTAACAGTCCTTTCTTCGACTATTATGCCGATGACTTCCGACCTTTCTTTTCAGAGTCCTGCCCTTATCGTCGTTTAGTCGATTTTAATCGTGCTTTGCTCGACACCGTGTGCAGTCTTTTGGACTTACATCCTGATATTTCGTATAGCGAATCATATATCACGGCATCGCCGGAAGATGCCGACCTGCGCGAAGCCATTAGGCCCAAGCAACCAGCCGAAGACCTCGGTTTCTGTCCCGTTTCCTACTATCAGGTGTTTGCTTCCAAGCATGGATTTCAACCCAACCTTTCGATATTCGATTTACTCTGCTGTATGGGACCTGAAACCCGCCTTGTTTTGCGCGATAGTGTGCGGAAATAAACAGAAATATGCGGAACAGCATTTGTTTTTGCTGAAGAAAAGTGCTATACTCCTCTTTCTTTCATACTTTTGTGCTCGGAAAATAGAATCAAATAAACAATAACAGTTATGACAAAGAAAGTATTTCTTATGATGTCCCTGATGCTTTGCACGATGCTGGGTATTCAGGCAAAAACCACGTACATCCCTACTTACAGCAACCGCTTAGTGCTTGTTGAGGGCGGGAAAACAAATGCTGTGGAGAACAAACTGAATGGTGCCTCGCTCACATCGACCGATGGCTTGGTGTATTGCGCCATTGTGCAGCAGGTAGTAGATGAAGACCTGGTGAAATCCATCAAAAATGCCAAGAGCCTTTCAGGTTGGACAAAGGTGTTGAGCGGTGTCGCCGCAGGAGCAGAGGCTTACTCCGATGCAAAGATGATTAGTGGTCATGGAAATTTCGGCGATGTCGTGGCATCCAAATATGCCAACGAAGCACAAAGAGGTGCCGGGGAAGTTTCGGAAGGTGCCAAGGCAGAAGTTGAGGATTTGAAGACACTACTCGTAGATTTGCTGGTGCAAAATCATTCTGACAAAGAGATGCTCATCACAGATATGGACCGCGGATTAGTTTGGTTCATACTTCCTCACAGCGAAATGACGATACCATTGGCTAAGGGTGCAGAATGTCATTTTCGTTTGTCGTCAGCAGCCCCTCTCGACGAGAATGTGAAATATATCAACGCTTTTGCCAACAGCACCTTGGAGAAATATACCGTTGATCTGGAGACAGAGGAATTTTGGTACATACCATTCTCAAAGAAGACGGCAGAAAACCTCCGTTTCACGGAACCTGTGAACGATGGCTACATCAGAGTGAATAAAAAAGACCTGACAATGGCTGCTGTCACGAAGGAAGAATTTCGTAGCCTCAAGGAAGCCAACAAAAAGAAGTAGGAAACAGTAGATTCCTTAGATAGTCATCCCTTAAATATATGTTAAATATTTGATTATCAATAAAATATACGATT
>CAMVJO010000074.1 GCA_947167835.1 uncultured Prevotellaceae bacterium | reverse complement strand
AATCAAAATCTAAACAAAAACAATGCAGCCTAATTTATAGAACATCCCTAAAAAAAGTAAGGCACCTTCTTATGATAAGAATATACGCCTATGAAATACATTTGAAAGGCTTTTAAATAATGTTCAAACAGTTTTTAATCATCGGTGTAGATGAACACGATACATGATGCCGGAAAATGGCAGAAAAGGCTTGTCCGAAAATAGTGAAAACGTGATTTTTGTAATAAAAACGAAATGTTCTGGATGATACTTCGGAAAATTATTGTATTTTTGCATGTGATTATGGGGGTGCCACTCCATTTGGTTTGGCTGAGATTATACTCCTATTAACTGATCCGGATAATTCCGGCGTAGTGAACTAATTAACAAACACAAATTCTTTTATGAAATTACAAAAAGCATTTGGTTGCGTATTGTATGCTGCAACCGTATTTGGAGTGTCGGCACAAAAAGCAGACTCCCTGGTGAATCAGAAAAATCTGTACGAGGCCGTAGTAGTAAGTAACCGCGCAATAAAATCCACTCCCGTAGCGTTTACCAACATCAGCAAGAAAGATTTGCAGGAGTTGAACTACGGGCAGGATATTCCCTTCATACTTTCAAATACCCCGAGCGTTATCTCAACCAGCGATGCAGGAACAGGTATTGGCTACACTTCTATCAGGGTTCGCGGCACAGATGGCACGCGTATCAACGTTACCAACAACGGCATCCCTCTGAACGATGGCGAAAGTGCCACGCTCTATTGGGTTGATCTGCCCGATTTTGCCTCTTCCGTTCAGGAAATCCAGTTGCAACGCGGAGTTGGAACAAGTACCAACGGCTTCGGCGCTTTCGGTGGCAGCATCAATATCCGTACCGAGGACTTCTCTGCCCTGCCCTACGCATCATTTGATGCTTCCTACGGTTCTTTCAACACCAATAAGGAGACGATTAAATTCGGTACGGGAACGATTGCCCGCAACTGGAACTTTGAAGGACGTCTGTCGCATATCGCTTCCGATGGCTACCGAGACAGAGCCAGTACGAAGATGAATTCCTATTATGCCGCACTCTCTTATGCCGACGGACCGACGATTATCAAGTTTATCACCTTCGGAGGAAAAGAAATCACATACCACGCATGGGATGGTATCAGCAGAAGCGATTTGGAGAGCAACAGACGTTATAATCCCAATGGCGAAATACTCGATGCCACAGGCAAAGTGGTGGGATTCTATGACAACCAATACGATTGCTTCCAGCAAAACCACTATCAGACGCATATTGACCATAAGTTCTCTAAGAAACTTTCTCTGAATGCGGCTCTTCACTACACCTACGGCACAGGATATTACGAAGAATACAAGAATAATAAAGAACTGACGAGCTACGGACTTCTTCCCTTTACCCATGATGGAATAACGGTGAGCAAAACCGATATTATCAGGCAGAAGAACAATAAAGGCCACTTCATGGGTGGTTTGTTCAACATGAAATACAAGGAACGCAACCTCTTACTCTTCTTTGGCGGCTCTTTCAATTATTTTACCAACGACCACTACGGCTATGTGCTTTGGGCAAAAAACTATCTTGGCGACCTCAAGCCACAGCACAAGTATTACGATAATACCGGTCGCAAAGGAGATGCTGCTGCCTATGTCCGTGCAGAATACCAGCCATTAAGCATGCTCAATATCTATGCAGATTTGCAATACCGTCACGTGCATTACGTGATTGAGGGCATTAACGATGATGCTTTCAACGATTTCGACCTGCACGAGACATTTCATTTTCTGAATCCCAAGATTGGCATCACCCTACAGCCAAATAATAAAAACAAAGTTTATGCTTCGTTTGCAATAGCTAACAAAGAACCCGTGCGCAACAACTATTCCGATGGCTATCTGCCAGGAATGCCCATGCCTAAGTCGGAAAGGCTCTACGACCTCGAGGCTGGCTATCAGTATCAGGACACTCGTTTTCATGCCGGTGCCAACTTCTACCTGATGAACTACCATAACCAACTCGTCAGCACAGGAAAACTCAATTCCATAGGCGAACCCATCGTTGAGAACGTGAAACGGAGTTATCGTATGGGACTTGAATTAGAAGCAGGCTGGCAAGTATTCCCTTGTCTTGCATGGGACGTAAATGCCACGCTGAGCCGGAACAGGATAAAGGATTACACGGCCTATCTCTACGACTATAACGGCAGTTGGGCCACGACAGATCCTATTTACGTAGGCAACACTCCGATAGGCTACTCGCCTGATTTCATTTTCAACAATATATTGAAGTTCCGCTACCACAGATTCTCTGCCCTTGCGACAACACAATACGTCAGCCGTCAGTATCTTGACAATCTCGGCACACGCGAGAGTTCTCTGTCCGACTATTGCGTGACCAACCTTACGCTAAACTATTCTATAAACGTAAAAGGACTTAAAGAATGTACGATAGGCGCCAGCATCTATAACCTTTTTGATGCCAAATACTGCAACAACGGATATTCGCAGACAACTTATCAAAAAACTTCAGGCAGCATAGAATACATCCACGAACCGCGCTTCTATCCTATGGCAGGAATCAATTTTCTGGCACACGTTCACTTGAAATTCTAAAAGAGAAAATAGATTATATCAAAAAAACCTCTGAAAATACACGCCTTATCACGCTTGTATGCCGTGATATCCAGATTCTCCTCGCGTTGAGAAAAGATTCTCTTCGCGAGGAGAAAGTTTTCTCTACGCGTTGAGACAATTTTCTCAACACGATGAGACTACAAAAAGTCACCAATATAGGAAAAGACAACCCCTTATGCAGAAAAACACCTGAGTATCATTCTTCCTTAGTGGGGATAGCATGATGTTTTCCTGCGACAGAAAGAGAAAGAATGCTGCAATGAATATCTGGATATTGTGACAAAGACTCAAGAAGGCTACGCAAAGAGGCGCCAGTGGTGATGACATCATCAACAAGTAGGAGATGCCGCCCCGTTAGTTGCTCTGGATGTGTCACCTCGAAGATATCGCGTACATTATCCCTACGTTGAATGCTGCTAAGATGCGTCTGCGTTGGATTGTCTATAACACGTTTCACGGCATCCGCAAGAACAGGCAGTCCTGTTACGTCGGAAATGCCTTGAGCCAGCATCTCGCTCTGGTTATAACCTCGCGAACGCAAGCGTGTCTCGGACAAAGGCAACGGGAGTATGGCATCTATCCCGTTAAAAAAGTCTTCACCTTCCAAACGTTGGGCCATGATGCGCCCGAAAAAGATGCCGGCATCAGGATGATTGTGGTATTTAATCGTATGTACTATCTGCTGCGTGGCATTTCCCGACTGAAAAACAAGCATACTGCCGGCACGGACAATATGATAACTCCAAAAGAGTTTTTCGATGGGATTGCCAGGTTTTCCAAAGTCGGGAACAAAGGGGAGATTGACATAGCAGCCATTACAAACGAACTGTTCGGTTTCAGAAAGCACATGCTGACAGACGACGCACCTGCGTGGGAAAACAAAGTCAGTCAGGGAATGAAATATTTTGAGAAACCATGATTTCATACAGATAAGTTTTTTAAGGACTATGACTTATCTACATTCAAATCCGAAGAAGGCAAGAAGAAATCGCCACCGCGCCATTCTGTCATAGGCTCTTCGGACAGCAGCGGACGATAAAGAATGTTTCCCTGCGAAGTCTCTTCTACTATCTGGTTCCGGAGTACTTTACCGTCTGGCAAATGCAGACGGCTTACGGCAAAACGACGGATAATGATAGACTCCATATATAATATATAGGGATATTCTGAAAAATGGATTGATTATTCAGGCGGTTCCTCTTAGAACAAAAACAGAACGTAAGATTAACGACGTGAATCAACTCGTCTGTTCATGCGCATCATCGGCATACGCCCTTCTACAGGTGTAGCATCCTTGAAATGGTCGCGCTCGTGGCGATCTGCCTTCAACAAACTGTCGCGTATGCGTTGTTCAGGATTAGGTATGCGCAGGCTATCGGCAGAATTTCCGTCGCCACCAATAATACTCTCCGAAGGAATCACCTTTGGCATAGGGACATGATAGCGCATGAGCGCCAATTCTGTGATTGACATCAGGCGCGGACGCTGGTGCCAAGGTGCTACTTGGAATATAAAGCCGGAAATCTGCTTCAACTGCTTATTGCGATGAGCGTATGCCGAGAGCATCTGACGGCCAGACGTAAACACAGGCATACTGACCGTAGCAATGGAATCATTGTCGTAGGTAAGGCACATTACCGCAAAGGCCTGCTTCCTTCCCTCCTGATACAACCAATTTACATCGAAGATCCACTCAAAGCGGTCGCCACCATGATAACTGCTATCGGCAGGAAGTACAAATGTGAAGCGGTTATTTCCAGAAGCCGAAAGCAAAACGCTTTCAACCGAGTTCCAAACATTGGCTGTATCGCCTTCCGAAGTCCATACTCGCTTGGGAGAATCAGCATTACCAAGGCTATTCGTCTGAACATTGAAGCGTTCGCTTAGTTCCTCGTAGATTTTACATAGTCTATCGGGATTCTTCTCGTACCAGCGCAGGGAATAATCAAACTGCTCCTTTGAAATCTTGTGTTTTGTCAAGACAGCCTTCTCGTAAAGCAGACCATAATACGAAGAGCTGTCAGGCGTAACGCGTTCGAGCATAGCCATTGACAAATGGTAGTCATATAGTATATCCGTCATCCTGTCTTCGTCAATCACATTCCTATCTACCTTATTGGCGCAGGATGCCAGCAAAAGCCACCCCGTGACAAAAAGGAAAAGCGCCATGCGGCGCAATAGAAAATGTATGATTAACGATAACGACATGAGACTGAATACACGATTATTTAGACGACACCATATCTGTATCCTCTGATTTATCAGAACTTTCGGCAGTTTGATTGCTTTCCTTTGTCAGTCCGATATATTTGGGATAGAAAAGCAACATTGCCACGATACCACAACTTATGGAAGCATCGGCAAAATTAAAGATTGCACTAAAGAAAACCTCTCCACCCAATAATGGAACCCAGTCAGGCCACGTAAACAAGGGGAAGTAAAACATATCTACCACCTTGCCCTCCATAAAGTGCCCATAGCCCTCGCCGAAAGTTACAAACTGAGCTATTTCGTTGTATTGGCTCTCGCTGAAAATCAAACCATACAGACAATTGTCTATCACATTCCCAATGGCTCCTGCAATAATGGCAGCAACACAAACTATCAAGCCCCAAGGCGCTTGTTTGCGGCACAATCGGAACAAATAGACGAGGAAGAATACGATTGCAACGACGCGAAAAATCGTCAGGAACAACGTTCCGATAAATTGCATACCGAAAGCCATTCCCTGGTTCTCGGTAAACAAAATATGAAACCACGATGTGACCTCAATGCGCTCATAAAGCGACATACCGGTCTTGACCTCCCATTTGATAACCTGATCAATGAGAAGTATCAGTAGCACGAATATGGAAGCAATCCACAAACGGCTACGAGTTTGCCTGTTCACACAATTTTCCACCAGCACTATTCTCCTGTTAAAACATTATTATATGAAAATAGAAGTGCAACATTGAACTCAACATTGCACTTACCATTTTATCTGCGATGGTCGCGCATATTCTTTGCCTCAATACTGAGTGTTGCATGAGGCACGGCACGCAGACGTTCCTTCGGAATCAATTTTCCTGTAACGCGGCAGATGCCGTATGTCTTGTTTTCGATGCGTACCAAGGCAGCTTTCAAACCTTGAATGAACTTTTGCTGACGTGCAGCCATAGTGGTAAGTTCTTCCTTAGTCTGAGTGAGCGAACCTTCCTCCAAAGCCTTGTATGTTGGCGAGGTATCGTCCACATCATTGCCCTTACGATTGGAAAGGGTGTCCATGATTTCGTCATAGTCCTTCTTTGCCAATTCTATTTTGGCAAGAATCAATTGCTTGAATTCTTCTAATTCTTCGTCGCTGTAACGTGTTTTTTCTGTTGTAGCCATAGTTTAGAAAAAGCGGGCAGGTAAGGATTATTCTTCCCTACCTTACCCTTTTTTATTAAAGGTTATTAATTACGTTTATCTTGAATTTAGATTTAATATCCTCGAATTCGAAAACTTCTTCTGAATCATTTTCAGCAAAAGAAATACTTTCGGCCAGGACCTGAGAAGCAATATATTGTTTGTATTCCTCTACAGCAGCCTGAAGTGCTTCGTTGGGCTGTAGCACGACCTCAATACGGTCTGTAATCTCGAATCCGCTTTCTTTGCGGAAGGTCTGAATACGTTTCACCACCTCGCGTGCAAGTCCTTCACGGCGCAGGGCATCTGTCAGGGTAATATCAAGGGCAACTGTCAGCACACCCTCGTTTGCTACTGACCATCCGGGCATATCCTCGCTGAGGATTTCCACATCTTCGCGTTCAACCACGACTTCCTGCCCTTCGGCCAAAAGTTTGATGCTGCCTTCGCTCTCCAAAGCGGAAATCTGTTCCTGTGACATCGCGGTAACAGCCTGATTAACGGCTTTCATAAGTTTTCCAAACTTCTTACCCATCACACGGAAGTTGCATTTTACTTTCTTCTCAAGCATATCGCCTTCCATGAAGCGGATTTCCTTCACGTTCACCTCGTCAAGTATCAACTGACTGACGGCTTCGATGGCTTCGCGCACACCACGTTCGGTTACGGGAATAGCAATCGTCTGGAGCGGCTGACGCACGATGATATGTTCCTTCTTACGGATAGAAAGCACCATAGAAGTAATCTTTTGTGCCAGTTCCATCTGTTTCTCCAACTGCTTATCTATTTCAGAAGGAACAGCCTTGGGATATTCTGCAAGGTGTACGCTCTCACATTCGTCACCCTGAGTCAAATCAAGGTACAAACGGTCTGCATAGAACGGAGAAATGGGCGCAATTAACTTGGCAATCGTAAGAAGGCAACGGTAAAGTGTCTGATAGGCACTAAGTTTGTCATCGTCCATCTCACCTGCCCAGAAACGTTTGCGACAAAGGCGCACATACCAGTTAGAGAGATTTTCAATAACGAAGTTCTGAATACGACGTCCGGCACGTGTAGGCTCATAATCCTCAAAATCTTCGGAAACAGCCTGTACTAATGAATTGAGTTCCGAGAGAATCCAACGGTCTATCTCAGGACGCTTTTCAAATGGTACGGGTGCCGCATTTTTGTCGAAACCATCCACATTGGCATACATCGTAAAGAAGGAATATGTCTGGAATAGTTTTCCAAAGAACGTACGTGCCACATCCTGCACTCCGGCTTCGTCGAATTTCAGGTTATCCCATGGCGAAGAGTTCGTCATCATATACCAACGGAGAGGATCGCTTCCGTATTTCTTTATCTGTCCGAAAGGATCTACCGTATTTCCAAGATGTTTGCTCATCTTCTCGCCCTTCTTATCCAGCACCAAACCGTTGCTAATGACGTTCTTGAAGCTGACACCGTCGAATACCATTGTGGCAATGGCGTGCAACGTGAAGAACCATCCGCGTGTCTGATCTACGCCTTCGGCAATAAAATCGGCAGGAAAGACTTCGCCACTGTCAAGCAGTTCCTTATTTTCAAAAGGATAGTGCAATTGAGCATAAGGCATGGAGCCACTATCGAACCATACGTCAATCAAATCCGTTTCGCGATGCATGGGTTTTCCTGTGGGCGAAACGAGAACGATTTCATCCACATACGGACGGTGAAGGTCGATGCGATGATAATTATCTTCGGCATAGTCACCTGGAACAAAGCCTTTTTCCTTCAATGGGTTCGAGCTCATCACTCCGGCCTTGACACTACGTTCTATTTCGTTGTAGAGTTCCTCTATGCTTCCAATACAAATCTCCTCGCCATCGTCATTTCTCCAGATGGGAAGCGGAGTTCCCCAGAAGCGAGAACGACTTAGATTCCAGTCATTCAGGTTTTCCAGCCATTTTCCGAAACGTCCAGAGCCAGTTGATTCGGGTTTCCAGTGAATAGTTTTGTTCAACTCCATCATACGTTCCTTCAAAGCCGAACTTTTGATGAACCATGAATCAAGAGGATAGTATAAAACCGGTTTATCTGTACGCCAACAATGCGGATAGTTGTGCACATGTTTTTCTATGCGGAAAGCCTTTCCCTCAGATTTGAGCGAAAGACAGATAGTGACGTCTAATGTCTCAGCATCGGCAGGTAAAGTATTGTCGTATGCGTTCTTTACATATTTACCTGCGAAGGGAGCGTAAAGTTCCACATTCACATTTTTCGCAACATAGTCAGGATCTAAATCTTCTATGGTATAAAACTTACCAGTAAGGTCCACCATCGGAACTTGCTTGCCTTTCTTGTCTGTCAAAAGCATGGCTGGTACTCCATTCTGGCGAGAAACCAAAGCATCGTCAGCACCAAATGTTCCTGCAATATGTACTATTCCCGTACCATCTTCGGTTGTTACATAATCACCTGGGATTACTTTGAAAGCACCTTCGCCAGGATTCATCCAAGGCAGGAGTTGTTCATAGTGCATGCCGCACAATTCGCTTCCTTTCCAGCGCCCAACGACACGATATGGGATGATCTTGTCGCCTTTCTGATAGGCATCGAAATCAGCCTCCGCTCCAGCAGGATCGAAATAGGCACTAACACGTGCTTCAGCCATTACAAGACTGATAGGTTCTCCGGAATATGGATTGAATGTCTTCAAACAAACATAATCTATCTTAGGGCCAACGCAAAGTGCGCAGTTTGAAGGCAAAGTCCAAGGCGTAGTAGTCCAAGCTATGAAGCAAGGAGTACCCCACCCTGCCATTTCCGGTTTGGGATCGGTTATACGGAACTGAGCCGTGAGGGTTGTATCCTTTACATCCTTATAACATCCAGGAAGGTTCAGTTCATGGCTGCTCAATCCCGTTCCTGCTGCCGGACTGTAAGGCTGAATGGTATAACCCTTGTACAGAAGTCCTTTTTTATAAAGTTGCTGCAACAGCCACCAAAGGGTTTCGATATAGGAGTTCTCGTATGTTACATAAGGATGCTCCATATCTACCCAATAGCCCATGAGTCGGCTGAGGTCTGTCCACTCGCGTGTGAACTTCATCACATTACTGCGACATTTGGCATTATATTCCTCTATGGTAATGCTTTTGCCGATATCTTCCTTCGTGATGCCGAGTTCTTTTTCCACACCAAGTTCTACAGGCAGGCCATGTGTGTCCCAACCGGCCTTACGTTTTACTTGGAAACCCTGCATTGTCTTATAGCGGCAGAAGGTATCTTTAATGGTACGTGCCATTACGTGATGAATACCGGGGTGTCCGTTTGCCGAAGGCGGACCTTCATAAAAAACAAACGAAGGACATCCTTCGCGCTCTTCCATACTTTTATGGAAAAGGTCGGCTTCATCCCATGCCTTAAGCACTTCTTTATTGAGTTCCGAAAGATTGAGCGATGTACGCTCCTGGAATTTCTTCATTATCTCCGTGATTATGTTTTTATTCTGACGATAGAGAAATTTTCAGGTAATCTGATTATTCCTTATAAGGAGGAAACGACATCATGCCCAACAATATTGCTGTATTCTCTATCATTATTATATTATTCAGGGTTGTACTGAGATGGTTCAAGCTTTCTGCCTCAACAGAACAACCCTGAAAACAAGAAAACTGATTCTTTTGATTCTTCTTTATGCTTTCTTTTCAGAGAGCATTCGGTCTATGCCGGCTGCAGCCTGCTTTCCGTCGCCCATAGCGAGGATAACGGTTGCACCTCCACGCACAATATCTCCACCTGCGAAGATAAACGGGATGTTTGACTGCATATTCTCTGCAACGGCAATGGTTCCCTTTCTGCCAAGTTCGAGGTTTTCTACCGAAGCGGGGAAGATGGGGTTAGGAGATACGCCAATAGCTACGATAACGAGGTCTACATTCAGAATTTCTGTCTTGCCTTCTACGGCAACTGGCTTACGGCGTCCACTTGCATCGGGTTCTCCAAGTTCCATTACCTGCAATTCCATCTGACATACGCGGCCTGTTTCATCGGCTATGTAACGAAGCGGATTACGTAAGGTCATAAACTGAACACCTTCCTCTTTGGCATGGCGCACTTCCTCCAAACGTGCAGGCATTTCCTCTTCCGAGCGACGATATACGATCATGGCCTGTTCTGCTCCAAGACGAAGGGCAGTACGAACGGAGTCCATAGCAGTATTTCCGCCACCCACAACGGCTACGCGCTTTCCGAAGAATACAGGTGTATCGCTTTCTTCGTTGCTGGCATCCATCAGGTTTACACGAGTGAGGTATTCATTTGAAGACATCACTCCGTTGCTATTTTCGCCAGGTATTCCCATGAAGTTGGGCAGACCGGCTCCCGTACCTACGAACACAGCTTCGTAACCTTGTGCTTCGAGGTCGGCCACGCTGAGGGTCTTACCGATGATGCAGTCTTTTACAAATTCCACGCCATGAGATTTCAAACTGTTAATCTCAAAATCTACGATGCTATTAGGCAAACGATATTCGGGTATGCCGTATTTCAACACACCGCCGAGTTCGTGCAATGCCTCGAAGACTGTTACATCATAACCACGTTGAATTAAGTCGCCGGCGCAGGTCAAACCTGCAGGACCACTACCAACCACAGCCACTTTGCCTTTCTTTGCAACGGCAGGCTTTACTTCTGCGGGAGCAGTTTCCTGTGTGCTACCCAAACGTCCCTGATCGGCTGCAAAACGCTCCAGGTTTCCAATGGCAACAGCCTTGCCACCAGTCTTGAGGTGGATACATCCGCTTTCACATTGCTTTTCCTGCGGACAAACGCGGCCACAGACTGCGGGCAGCGAACTATCCTTGCGGATAGATGCCAGAGCCTCACCAAACTGTTCGGTCTCTATATATTTAATAAAGCGTGGTATGTCGATTCCAACGGGACAACCTTTCACGCATCCCGGGTTGGCGCAGTCAAGGCAGCGATGTGCCTCGGTCACGGCCTGTTCTACGGAATAACCTTCGTTTACTTCCTTGCGGAGTTCACGGGCACGAAGCTTAGCATCGCGTTCGGGCATATCCTGACGCTGAATGGCCATGCGTTCCTTTGGCGACATCTTTTTGCGGAGGTCCGCACGCCAAGCAGCATTGCGACCTTCATCTTCAGATTCGGTCTGAGCTGCATTATCGTTGAGATGAGCCTCGAAACGTGCCACACTCTCGCGCTCCTGTGACTTGAATGCGCCCATACGACGGAACATTTCGTCGAAATCTACGGCATGACCGTCAAATTCCGGACCATCCACGCAAACGAACTTCGTTTTGCCATCAACAGTAATGCGGCAAGCGCCACACATACCCGTTCCGTCCACCATAATGGTGTTCAGAGAAACGTCTGTAGGCACCTCGTATTTCTTAGTGAGCAGGCAGCAGAATTTCATCATGATAGCGGGACCGATAGCGAAGCACTTATCAACTTTCTCGCGTTGCAATACTTCTTCCATTCCTACAGTCACAACACCCTGACGGCCATACGAACCGTCGTCTGTCATAATGATGACTTCATCTGCCACTTCACGCATTTCGCGCTCCATAATGATAAGTTCCTTAGTGCGACCGGCCAAGACAACAATGACTCTGTTGCCAGCAGCATGTAGAGCCTGAACGATAGGCAGCATCGGAGCAACACCAACGCCACCGCCGGCACAAAGTACCGTACCGTACTTCTCTATATGTGTAGCCTTTCCCAAAGGACCTACCACATCATCCAAATACTCTCCCACCTTCAAACTGCAGATGCGGTGCGAAGACAGACCCACGTCCTGAATGACAAGGGTTATCGTGCCTGCCTGCACGTCAGCCTCAGCAATTGTAAGGGGAATTCTTTCACCTTTTTCGCCTGTGCGAACGATTACAAAATGCCCTGCCCTACGAGAGCGAGCTATCATTGGTGCTTCTACCACCAACTTGAAAACTTTTTGGGAAAATTGTTCCTTTGCTACAATCTTGTTCATAATTGGGTGCAAATTTACACAAAAATCACGAGATAGGCGAAATATATGTGCAATTTTTTACACATTGTTGCAAGGAAACACAGACTTAATGGGGTTTTATCCACGTTTTATGTATTGAAATCACGCTATAAGGACAATAAGAAGGCGAGAAACGAGCCCGAGATACCCCTTCAACTTTATTCAGACGCGCGACTTTTATTTTCTCATCGCGAAGAGAATCTTTTATCATCGTGATGAGAAAACTTTCTCAACGCGAAGAGACAATTTTCTCATCGCGAGGAGAATAAAAGATGTCTGTAGTTTAACGATTTTAGTTGACTACTTTGAGTCTTATTTGTAAGATACGTTGA
>CAMVJO010000073.1 GCA_947167835.1 uncultured Prevotellaceae bacterium | reverse complement strand
TCGTTGAAATCTATCAATTAAAACTAGCAAGTTAGGAACTTGCGAAACTTGAATAGAGAATAATCCATACATAGGGCGCTGCCCTAGGCTATTATCTCGCTGCCCGTTCCGGGCGCTTTATTTACTATTTCTTTTTGACGTGGTATATGAGAGAAGCCTTCATCCTCCAGAAAATATAGAGGTCGCCTGTCGGCTCGAAATGGTATTTATAATTATTTTTTAGAATTAAATTTAGAATCATTGTAAATAGAATTTTAAATCAGAATTCTAAATAAAATTTCAAGCGAAGCGCCCCAAAAAAGAAACGCACAAATGTATATAGTATTCCCCAAATTTCGGGCATTCCGAGGATTTGGAGTAAATAACGCCGAGATAACAAAAAATAGCTCCGAGCAAAATAAAATTAGCTCGACACTATTTCAAATTAGCTCCGAGATAAAAAATTAACTCCGAGCTATTTGTACCTATTCCGTGGGCAAATTTTTGTATCCCGAAAAACTCCGAAAATATCGATGAATAAAGGGCGCATAAGTGTGGATAAATTTCTGGTATCACAAGCTAATTCCGAGAAAAATAAAAATAGCTGGGAGATAATTAAATTAAACTCCCAGCTATTTTCCAGAGCGGTTTTGATATGCTTGCGCTCTTTGTTTTTACCTCATCAACCGTTGATGATAGCGATAGCCTCTTCTACGGTAACGAGCTGTTGGTCGCCCGTTTCCATGTTCTTCAGGGTGAGTTTCTGAGCTTGCATCTCATTTTCGCCCACCAAAGCCACGAAAGGTATGTGGTTGGCGTTGGCATATCCCATCTGTTTTTTCATTTTCGACGAGTCGGGATAGACTTCCGTGGAGATACCTGCATTTCGCATGGACTGTGCATATTCCAGGCAGCGGAAAGATTCGGCCTCTCCGAAGTTAATGAACAGAAGTTTTACACTACTTTCGAGTTCGGTAGGGTAAAGTTCCAGTTGGTTCAGCACATCGTAAATGCGGTCGGCACCAAAAGAAATGCCCACGCCACTAAGTCCCGGCATACCGAAGATGCCCGTCAGATTGTCGTAGCGTCCGCCTCCGGTAATGCTGCCAATTTCTACATCGAGCGCCTTAACCTCGAAAATGCAGCCCGTATAATAATTCAATCCGCGGGCTAAAGTGAGATCCAGCTCCACTTCGTTTTTCAAATTGCTGTTTTCCAAAGCTTTGAGCACAAACTGGACTTCTTCGATGCCTTTTATTCCGACCTCGCTCCCTGCAAGCACCTGCTGCATCTGGGCAAGTTTTTCGGAGTTCGTGCCTTGCAAGAGCAAGATGGGCTGTAATTTTTCCACCTGCTCCGCTGTCAGACCACCGGCAAGGAGTTCTTCGTTCACATTCGCCAGTCCTATCTTGTCTAACTTATCTATGGCTACGGTAATGTCGATGATTTTCTCGGGAGCACCAATGATTTCAGCAATACCCGAGAGAATCTTCCTGTTGTTTACCTTGATGCAGACACGAATGCCGAAGCGTGAGAAAACAGTATCGACAATCTGCATCAGTTCTACCTCATTCAGAAGCGAATCGCTGCCAACCACGTCGGCATCGCACTGGTAGAACTCGCGATAACGGCCTTTCTGAGGCCTGTCGGCGCGCCACACGGGTTGAATCTGGTAGCGTTTAAACGGCATCTGGAGATCGTTGCGGTGCATGACGACAAAACGCGCGAAAGGCACGGTGAGGTCGTAGCGCAATCCCTTTTCGCAAACACGGGCTGCCAGACGCGGAATGTTGCGTTCGGCCAAATCTTCGGGACTTACCTTGGAAAGGAAATCGCCGCTGTTCAAAATCTTGAAAAGGAGTTTATCGCCTTCTTCGCCGTACTTTCCCATCAAAGTAGATAGGTTTTCCATGGCAGGAGTCTCGATCTGTCGGAAGCCATATAACTCATAAACTTCGCGAATGGTGTTGAAAACATAATTTCGTCTGGACATCTCCGACGGAGTGAAGTCACGCGTTCCCTTAGGTATAGATGTATTCATCGGTATAAATAACTAAAAATGTACTGTTTTAGGAAAAATTCGCTGCAAAATTACACAAACTTTGTTTTTTAACAATTCAAACTATTAAAATATTCAGCAAAAAAGTGCGTTAAACATAATTAAAAGATTATCTTTGCACGGAAAATGTAAGAATCAACGGAGATTTTTAGAAAATCCCTGAATAATTCGATTTTTTACACCTAATTATGAAAAACTACAGGACACCGTTCCTACTTTTGCTAACCCTTTCTGCTTTTATCTGGGCAGGATGCTCTGCTACTGACAGCGATAATATAGAGCGCAAGCCACTTATCTCGCTCAAAGCCAAGGCTCCCACTACGAATATCGACCGCGAAACACCTTGGAACGTAGGCGATAAGATAGGCGTCTCCGTAATAGATGCCAATGGTGGAGTTTTTATGAACAACATCCCCTTCGTTACCCTGGATGGTGAAGAAATCTTCACGCCAGTCAGCGAAGGAAGTGCACAAATGCCATTAAACAGCACGATTGACCTACGTGCTTATTATCCCTTCCAAGAGAACGTATCACAGACCGTCACCGTAGATGCGTCGAACGGACAAAACTCATTTTTCACAGGCACTGCCTCTCGGTTCAACACAGCAAACGAACAGCCGCAAGTGAATTTCAACACATTGCTGGCACAAATCAACATCAACCTGCGCGGCGATGACAAGAACGTGCTGGCCGCCTGTCAGGTACGCCTGAAAGACATCAATAGCAAGGCTGAATTCGACCTTAATTCCTTTGAATTTAAGGATATCAGGGAGGCAGCCGACATCAGCACCAAGCAAAACGGCAGTAGGTTTACGGCATACGTCATACCTCAGACCTTACAGAATTTACAGGCCGTCATCACACTCCCCGCGGGCAACGACTCGGTGGTAGATCTGATTGCGCTGCAAAGAGTGGAGAGCGGAAAAAGCTATACGCATAGCGTAGAGATAGATGCAGCCCGACATCCCATCAATTATCAGGGATGGTTAGAAACACCCCTGATAACCAACGAGCAAAAGGCGTCGCCAACGATGAGATATGTCACGCACTATTTCAAAGACGGCACAAGAACGGTGAGAAACTACTCAATGCTATACGATACCAACCTGAAAATGGCTTATTGGGTGGCATATCCGCTCTGTAACTACTACACACGAGGCAGTATCGGCCGCACAGAAAAATGGGATTACGACCCCGAAATCAGTACAGAGGAACAGGCATGCCTTTACAAGGGCATGAGCAACGGTTACGACCGAGGACACCAGATTCCCAGCGCAGACAGGCAAAGCAACTACGAAGCAAACTGCCAGACCTTCTACTTTACCAACATGACTCCCCAAGTAGGAAAAGGAATGAATCAGGATATCTGGGCTTATCTCGAAACTGCCGTGCGCGGATGGTCGTCTAATCTTGACACGCTCTACGTTGTTACAGGCGCTATGCCCACAACAAAGGAAAACAGCACTGTAGATCCGGCAAAAGACAACGCAGGCAATAGAATCGCCATACCAAAATACTATTTCAAGGCACTATGCCACGTCAATCGCACTACAGGCGAGGCACGCACCATAGCTTTCAAACTGAATAACGAACGTTACAGTCACAATAACTATATGAGTTGCGCCATGTCCGTCAAGGATTTGGAAGAACTCACGGGATTTACATTCTTCCCCGAGATAGACGAGCAGTATAAAGCCAGTTACGATGCAAGCTACTGGCCTTCGACTTACTAAGAACCGAATATTAACAAAACATACATACAAAAAAATCATCATGAAACTGAAAAGTAAATTTTTCGTCATGCTGTTAGCCGCTGTCGGACTGGTATCGTGCGAGCCCGACATGGAAAAAAACAGCACATGGGAACATGCCGAACGTGTTGCCTTCAATGCTGCCCTCTCTTCGGCAGATAGCGGTGCAGACATCAGCACAGTTTTCCCAACTGGCGCCCAATTCGGCGTGTATGCCTATCAACGTGGACAATCGGTCGAACAGGCTTTTGCTGCAAACCGACTATTCACTCTGCAAGCCGACGGCAGTCTGAAATCAGAACAGGGAAACATTGAATACCCTGGTTATGGAACAGACGTAAACTTCATTGCTTACTACCCATACGCAGCAAATGCAGAAAACAGTGTGGCTCTGGATATTTCGGACCAAGCCGTTCCTGCATCGCTCGACTTCTGCGTGGCCGATAACGCCACAAACAAACATTTTGGCGACGCCTCTGTTTCCTTAAGCTTCAATCATCGTATGTCGCGCCTGATTATCGGTGTGGCAAACCGCACAGATCTCAGCGACAGCGACCTGAAAATGAGTATCAGCGGTATGCTTACCAAGGCTGTTTACAATTTCAAGGATAAGTCGTTCACATTCGATGAAGCCTCGACAGCAGACGTAGAAATGCTACTGACTGATGACAAGAAAGTGGCTTCTGCCGTAGTTTTCCCGACCAACCTGAGCAAAAGTGCGCAACTAAACGTTGAAATGGGCGGCAAAAATGTCAGTGTCCCCCTGAATACTGGTTATGTCAGCGCAGGAGACAGCTATAGCCAATACGTAATTCTCACACAAGCCGAAGATGGTTCGCTTGAAGCCACACTCGGCAATCCTACAAGCACAGAATGGAAATCTGTGACGGGGAATGACGTTACTTTCGACGAGAAAACCATTCCCGCCGATGCAGGAACACTCATTTTCGAGGAACTCATCAGCGCCACGCCCGTACAAAAGGTAAATAACGCTTGGGTAAAAGTCAGCGCATGGACAAGTTGGACTTCCGGCTTGACAATAACCGACGTTAAGAACAACCTAACTGTTCGTGCCAACAACAATGTGAATCATATCTGGTTCCCATCTGCCGGTGGCGAACTGAAACTTACTGGTTTTGATGCCAAAGGTTACAAGAAACTCACGGTTTCTTATCAACTGACCGCAAACTGCTATAATGCCAGCGATACACAAGAACTGAATGCCATGCAAGTGACATTTAACGGCACAACCTATACAGCCGAATCGAAGGTAATGACAAATGCCGAGAACAACACTTTCTTTGACTTCAGCATAGAAATTCCTACGACGGACGTAAAAGAAAATGCCGCAGAGAACGTGCTGAGTTTCGTCGTTGGACAAAATCTTGGCATGCGCCTGGCGAATATCCGCCTCACAGGAAAGAAATAATTAAGTAAACAAAGATAGAAAAATCATAAAAAATAAATATCAATGAACTATCGGTTAATCATCGCAGGAGCAATACTCTCACCGATTATGGCTTTTGCACAGACTCCTCAAGCCGTAACAGACAGCATCATTGAGCAAGACTTCTCTCTCATCGGCATAGTAGATGCTAATGACCTGAATGACGTTATTGATGACGAAGGTAATCCTACACAGGACGTCAATACCACAGTCTTGACCTCACATGACGTTTATTTGAGCAAGATCGGCTACCAACTTTCCGCCATTCGTTTTAAAGTGCGCGGATATGACAACACAAATGAAGAACGCTTTATCAACGGCGTCTCATTTAACGACCAATTGCGCGGAGTTTTCAATTTTTCTTCCATAGGCGCAATCAACGACCTCACACGTAACGGAGACAAAACCAACTATTCCATGCCCGCAACCTTTGCTTTCGGCGGAGTAGGTGGCGCAGAAAATATTCTGATGCGTGCAGGAGATTTTGCTAAAGGCGGAAAAGCTACTATTTCTCTCGCCAACCGTAATTATTATCTGCGTGGTATGCTCTCATACTCCACAGGTTTTAACAAAAATGGCTGGGCTATCACAGCACTTGTCGGAGGAAGATATTCTGATGAAGGCAATGTGAAAGGAACTTTCTACCGCAATTTCTCGTATGCCTTCCTTGTTGATAAACAATGGCAGGCTGGTAAACACAGACTCAGCTTTGCCACTTTCGGATCGCCCGTTCAACGCGGACAAGGCGGCAGCGGTGCCCTGAAAGAGGTGTACGAATTAGTAGGAGATAACCTATATAATTCAAACTGGGGTTACCAAGCAGGAAAAAAGCGTAACGCCAAAGTGATTACGTCGTTTGATCCTACAGCAGTTCTGTCATACGAATGGAAAGTAAACGAAAAGACTACGTTTAATGCTGGCGTTGGCGTGCATTATAGCTACTACGCAAAAACAGGTCTGAACTGGTACAACGGATATGACCCGCGTCCGGATTATTACCGTTACCTACCGTCTTATTTCATCGGTTCAGGAAACAATACCATAGCAAAAATCTATGAAGACGCGTGGTTAAATGGTGATCCCTCGTTCACACAGATAAATTGGGACCAGATGATTCTGGCTAACCGCAACAGCGTTTTATATGGCGACGGAAGTGCACAATATTTAGTGGAAGAACAAATCAGCAACCTGTTTGAAACAACACTGAATGCGACACTCAACAAACAAATCAGCCGTAATAACAAGATTACTGCCGGACTTGTAGCTCGTACGTCAAAGAGCACACAATATAAAAAGGTGAAAGATTTGCTCGGTGCCGAGTATGTGATGGATATCGACAAGTATGCAGACACTGATTACCCAGGAGATTTCTATCAGAAGCAGATGGATATCAATCATCCCAACAGAAAAGTGTATGAAGGCGGCGTCTTCGGATACAACTTCGACATTAACATCAATTCTATCAAGGGATTCCTCGTTAATAACTACACTACCGGAAAATGGGACGCATACTATGGTTTGCAACTAACCTATACTGATTTCCAGCGTGACGGTAAAATGAGAAATGGCCACTTCCCCACCGAATCTTACGGCAAAGGCCGTCGTCACCACTTCACTGACGTAATGTTAAAGGGAGGTCTGACTTATAAAATCAGCGGACGCCATCTTTTGCAGGCCAATGCTGTTTACGGAACCGTAGCTCCTCTGGCAGACCGCGCATATATTTCTTCACGTATCAGCGATCGCACTCCGGAAGACTTGGAAAGCGGAAAAGTCATGTCATTTGATTTGAGTTACATCTTCAGTACTTCTCGCTTGTCTGGACGTGTTTCTCTGTATGAGACACATTTCGGTCACCAACTCGAACATTCTATCTATTACGACAACGATGCCGCAACTTTGATACACTATATTATGACAGGTGTCAAACGTATCCATCGCGGTATCGAAGCCGCTGCCTCTTACAAGGTAGATAATCACTGGACTCTCGAAGCTGCTGGAACCGTCAGTGAAGCTTATTACGGAAATAACCCCAAGGGCTATATTTTTGCCGACAACAACCAGAGTTTGAACGTGCCCTACAGCGAAACTGTCTATATGAAAAATCTTTATGTAGGTGGTATTCCTCAGTTTGCCGGCACATTCGGCGTTCGCTACTTTATTGATTACTGGTTCCTCGGAGCCTATGTAAACGGATTCGGCCGCAATTATGTAGAAGCTTCGCCCGGACGTCGCACCGCTTCAAAGTATGCTTCAGTTAATCCGTCAGATGCAAAAGCATATAGCGCATATCAGGCATTGACTCAGCAAGAACGCTTCGATGCAGCATACACTATTGATCTTTCTATCGGTAAGATTTTCTATCTCAACCGCAAGAACAGCATCAATATGAACATTTCGTTGAATAACATTCTCAATCGTAAGGACATTATCACCGGCGGACGCGAACAAGGCCGCATGGATTTGAGTTATCCCGAACGTTTCGGTGCAAAAGTGTTCTATATGCAGGGCATAAATGGCTTCCTTAACGTAAGTTATCGCTTCTGATGAGTAATGTATGATATATTTGTGAACAGACATCCTATATATTTAGAAACAAGTAAACAAGAAATTATATATGAAACTCATCAATAGAATGTTGCTGCTTTTTGCAGCACTCGTATCGTTCAGTGCTTGCGAGGGTGACTACGATATGCCGGATTTTACCGATCCTACATTTACTTTGCCCAGCAGCGCCACTCTTACAACCATAAGTGCCATTCGTGGTTACGAATCTCAGATTGGAAGTGACGGCGTTTACCGTTTTTCCGGCACAGGTGTGTATCTGAAGGCCGTTGTTTCGGCCAACGACAAGTCGGGTAACATTTTCAAGAAGATATATCTGCAGGATGCTACCGGCAATATTGAAATGGAAGTCGATCAGAGTAATATTTTCAACGACTATCCTGTTGGACAGGAGGTATATCTTGATTTGACAGGCCTCAGTCTTTCAAAATATGGCGGTGAACTTCAGTTAGGTCACCCCGATGGCTATAACTACCGCACTCCTTATATTATATTTAAGGAGCAGGCTCACAAAAATGGTTCGCCTAATGAAAAAGCCATCACCGTTACCGATGTAACTGACTTCACTCAATTAAAAGAGAGCGACCGTTTCTCTTTGGTTCGCCTGAAAAAAGTGCATTTTGAGAATGGTGGTAAAAATAAGTTCGCACCACAGGGCGCCAACTACACCACCGAAAAACTTTTGGACTCCAAAGGAAATTCCATTGACGTACGTACCAGCAACTATGCCAAGTTTGCTGCTGAAACACTGCCTGCCGGCGTAGGAACAGTCGTAGCTATCTTAGGTCGCTACAACGGTGCTTGGCAATTGACCATACGTTCTTTGGAAGACTTCACCGATTTCGGAGACGGTTCCGGCGGCAGTGACTCAGAGAGCGGACTGAAATTCAAGAAAGTCACCACTGTTACCAACGGTAAGAAATATATCATTGCTGCTAACGACAATGGCACTTACAAAGTGGCTCAGAATGTTGCAGCTACCAAGACTTACGGATGGTTGTACGTAGATGATGCTACTGCTAAGGACGGCGTTATTACTATGGACGACGAAAGCCACGCCTTTACCTTCGTTGCAAACGGTTCTGACTGGTATATCAAGGACGAAAGCGGCAGATATATGTTTATGACCGGCACTTTCAATAGTTTCAATGTTGGTGCAGATGCTACAGCCGAAGGATTGTGGACTGTTACGCCAAACGCCAACGGTACCATGAAGATTACCAATAAAGGCATGAGCAAATATATTCAATACAGCACACAATACACCTCTTATGGCTCTTATCCTGACGAACAAGGCATTATGCCGGAACTTTTCGAGCTGCAAGACGGAGATAGTGGCTCAGGCGACGGTGGTGGCTCAGGAGCTTCTGGCGTACAGTACCAGAAAGCAACCAGCATTACCTCAGGAAAAGAATATATCATCGCAGCCGATGATAATGGCACCATGAAAGTGGCAAAGAACATCGCAGCCAATAAGACATACGGCTACCTTTATGTAGATGATGCCACAGATAAAAATGGAATAATCACACTTGAAGACGACAGTCACGGCTTCATCGTTGAGGCAAGCGGAAGTAATTACACCATTAAGGACAAATCCGGACGTTATATGATAATGACTGGAACGTTCAACAGCTTTAATTTGGCTGCCGAGTCATCTTCCGAAGCTATATGGACTATTACTAAGAATGACAACGGCACTTTCAAAGTGATGAACGTAGGTATGAGTAAGTATGTGCAATATAGCACTCAGTTTACCTCTTATGGTTCATACGCTGACGAACAAGGTATCATGCCGTTCCTATATGAAAGAAAATAACTAAATAAATCAGTAAAATATCATGAAATTTCTTAACAGAATATGCCTGCTTTTTGCAGCTCTGAGTGTATTTACTGCCTGTGAGCGCGACTACGACGGGCCTCCCATCGAAGAACCCACATACGCTGTCGATGCCGATGCAAACCTCCTCACTATTGCTGACATCCGCACCTTGGGTGCTGCTGTGACTTCCTCCTCTGTATATACTTTTACTGGAGATAATGATGTTCTTCGTGCCGTTATCACAGGAACAGACATCACCGGTAATATTTACAAGAAGATTTATGTGCAGGACGAGACAGGTAACATTGAAATTGAGATAGATCAGAGCGGAATTTACAAGGATTTCTCTGAAGGTCAGGAAATATTCCTTGAGTTGAAGGGACTTTGCATTTCCATGTATGGCGGCGAATTACAAATCGGCGATCCTAACGGAACCAGTAACCGCATTGCCTACGAAGACTTCAAGGCTCGTGCTCACAAGAACGGATGGGCTAAGGCTTCTAACATAACCGTTAAAAACATCAACGACTTTTCCACCATCCAGGAGAGCGATCGCTTTGCTTTGGTAACGGTTGAAAACGTGAAGTTCGAGGCTGGTGGTATCAACACCTTTTCTGAACCTGACAAACCCACCAATGTAAATCTTATTGACAGCAAAGGAAATGCCTTAATCCTGCGTAACAGCAACTATGCCGACTTTGCTAAAAAGTTGCTGCCCACAGGTACGGGTAGTATCACCGGTATCCTTGGCCGCTTCAACGGTACGTGGCAATTAACCATACGTTCGCTTGACGACCTCGTAGGTTTTGATCCTATCGTCGATCCTGAAGATAATAATGGCGGCGAACAAGGTGGTGGCGGCTCAGGACAGAGCGGTGTCATCTACTCCGAAACTTTTGAGACGTCACAAGGCGATTTTACCGTCGAAGACGTTACAAAACCTACCGAGATTGCAAATATTTGGAAGCACGATGCACAATATAAGTGCATGAAAGCCACGGCTTATGTTGCATCTTCTCAGACTCGCTACGCTTCCGAGAGCATGGCTGTGTCGCCATTGATCGACCTCACAGGAGTAAGCAGCGCTACCCTCAAGTTTGAGCATTGCGGTCGCTACTTCGACGGTAATATCAGCCAGATGTGTACCGTTTGGATTAAGGAAGAAGGCGGTTCTTGGGTGCAACTCACCGGTTTGCAGTATAACGATGAGACTAAGTTCACCTTTACAGCAAACACTGTGGACATTACGAGCTATTGCGGCAAGAAGATTCAAGTTGGCTTCAAATATACCAGCACTTCTACGACAGCCGGAACATACGAGGTGCGTAATGTTTCTGTAGAGTAACACATTTCATTCGGAATAGGGTATTGACACGATTTTTCCGTCGTGTCAATACCTCATATTCCGCACTAAACAAATCCTAAACCTTATCTATTATGAAAAAGTTGCTTCTTTTCGTCATAGTGTTCGCAGCAAGCCTCTGCGCACAGGCACAAAACACACGTTTGGCCGCCTATGCCATTGCTTTCTACAACCTTGAAAATCTTTTCGACACAGTTGACGATCCCAATAACACAGGTGATGATGATTTCCTGCCCAACGGCCCTTACCACTGGACAGAAACGCAGTATCAGGAGAAACTTAACAATATGGCCAACGTCATTGGCAAATTGGCACGCGAAGTTTGTCCCGGAGGCCCCGCATGTATCGGCATCAGTGAGATAGAAAACGAAACTGTAGTGCGCGATCTGTGCAATACCGAGCCACTTAAATCCATGGGACTCAAATATATCCACTACGATTCGCCGGATCGTCGCGGTATAGACGTAGCTTTCATCTACAATCCCCGTCTTTTCACCGTCAAGTCGTCAGTACCCTATAAATACGTACTGCCTACTAATCCTACGTTCAAGACTCGCGACCAACTCCTCGTCAATGGTATTCTTGCCGGCGAACCTGTCAGCATCATAGTCAATCACTGGCCATCACGCTACGGAGGTGGTGAGAGCAATCCCCTGCGTGCAGCAGCCGCTGAGCTGTCAAAACATATAGCCGACAGCGTTATCGCTGCAAATCCCGCCAATAAGGTTATCATCATGGGCGACCTCAACGACGATCCCTCCGATGAATCCTGCGCAAAGGTACTTGGCGCCACAAAAAGCCAGAAAGAATGCAAGCCAGGCGGATATTTCAACGCCACATGGCCACTCTTTGCAAATGGTGTAGGCTCTCTCTACTATCAGGACGTACCTTGTCTCTACGACCAGCAGATTATTTCATACAACTTCCTGGGTAAAGACCGCAAGACATTGAGATATTGGAAGGCCGAAGTGTTCAATCCCGAATTTATGCGCACCAAGAGCGGCAAGCGTAAGGGCTATCCTCTCCGTTCGTTCGTTGATAATACGTGGCAGAACGGATACAGCGACCACTTCCCCACCATTACGTATTATCTCAAGGAGTTGTAATTTTTCAGTTCGCGTAAACGCAAGATATCTCCGCACCAGCATCGGTTAGTGCCCTGCACTTTGCAGCAAGGAGAGATTTATGCACTTTTTACGCGGAGAAAACACCCGATAAAGGCGGCTATGCAAGATTTTGCATGGCCGCTTTTTTTTATTATCTGCACGAAAAAATTTTCGTGCAGCCTTTCGTTATAACGACATTCCGTTATCACGTTATTCCGACCTTTTTGAGATTATTTCTTTTGGGAAAATGGGCAGTATGGGCAATTTGGGGTTAATGGGCTCGGAGATAACAAAAATTAGCTCCGAGCAAAATAAAATTAGCTCGACACTATTTAAAATTATTGGT
>CAMVJO010000072.1 GCA_947167835.1 uncultured Prevotellaceae bacterium | reverse complement strand
GCACTGCGGACACATAATTTAGCGATTCTCAACTTTTACCGGACACCAATAAATTCTTTAATTCTTTGCAGAGCAAAGCGGCAAAGCCGAGCGCTCTAATTCGAGTTAGGAAAAACCAGTTAAGGGTTGTTCTAAGAATTAGTTTAAAATATTGGGAAGTTCTTTTATGGTCTGTATGATTTTTCAATCTTTTTGGCGCTTTCGTCTTTAATTCCTTGAACCATAGCTTGCTATGCTTCTGCAAAATTAAAAACAAAATCACTCAAAAATCTTTGAATAATCAAAACAGCCTAATTATTAGAACAACCCTTAAAAAAGGGGAGATTTTGAAATTCTGGGGTGATATAGCATTTCGTAAAACGCCATTTTAGAACGACCTGCGTCATTACTTTCTTGCTAAATTTGCTGATTTCCTTAGAAATCATTACTTTTGCAACCTGTCTTTGAAATTAAAATTATTTTTCACTCAAATATGTCAGATTCAAACGTAAGGGTGCGCTTTGCACCCAGTCCTACCGGACCGCTTCACATAGGTGGTGTGCGCACTGCCCTATACAACTATCTCTTTGCCCGTCAGCATGGCGGCAAACTCATCTTCCGCATTGAGGATACCGACTCCCATCGTTTCGTTCCCGGTGCAGAAGACTATATCATCGAGGCCTTTCGCTGGTTGGGCATAGATTTTGACGAGGGAGTGAGCTTCGGTGGCGAATATGGCCCATATCGCCAGTCGGAACGCCGCAGTATTTACAAGGAATACGTCGATCAACTCCTTAAAGACGGCAAAGCTTATTTGGCTTTCGACACCCCCGAGGAATTAGATCAGAAGCGTCAGGAAATACCTAACTTCCAATACGATGCCTCTACGAGAAACTTGATGCGTAATTCGCTCACACTCCCCGCAGATGAGGTGGAACGCCTCGTCAATGAGGGACATCAGTATGTGGTGCGCTTCAAGATAGAACCAGGTGAGGAAGTTCATGTAGATGACCTGATTCGCGGCGATGTTGTCATCAAGTCCGAAATACTTGACGACAAGGTACTTTACAAGAGTGCCGACCAACTGCCCACATATCACTTGGCAAACATCGTGGACGACCACCTTATGAAAGTTTCGCACGTCATTCGCGGCGAAGAGTGGCTGCCCAGTGCTCCGCTCCACGTACTTCTGTATCGCGCTTTCGGATGGGAAGACACAATGCCCCGCTTTGCTCACCTGCCGTTGCTGCTGAAACCCGATGGAAAAGGGAAACTCTCCAAACGCGACGGCGATCGACTCGGATTCCCCGTATTCCCGCTCGAATGGCACGACCCGAAGAGTGGCGAAACGTCACGTGGCTATCGCGAAGACGGCTATCTACCGCAGGCTGTCATCAATTTCCTGGCCTTGCTCGGCTGGAATCCCGGAACAGAGCAGGAAATCCTCTCTATGGACGAACTCATTCAGCAGTTCGACCTCACCAAGTGTTCCAAGGCCGGAGCAAAATTCGACTATGTCAAGGGACAGTGGTTCAACCACGAGTATATCCTGCAAACACCCGATGCCGAATTGGTGCCCGACTTCCAAAAAATTTTGCAGCAGTATGGTATCGAGACTTCTGACGAACGTGCCCGGAAAGTGCTCGAACTGATGAAGGGACGCGTCAATTTCATTAAAGACCTGATGCCACTATGTCAATTCTTCTTCCAAGCCCCCACTGCCTACGACGAGAAAACCGTGCGCAAACGCTGGAAAGAGGATTCGCCCCGCCAGATGCAGGAACTTATGGACGTTGTTCGCGGCATAGACGACTTCAGTCTCGAAAATCAGGAGGCCGTTGTTCATGCGTGGATAGAAGCAAAAGAATATAAGATGGGCGATATCATGAACGCTTGGCGACTTACGCTTGTGGGCGAGGGAAAAGGTCCTGGCATGTTCGATATTACCACATTCATAGGCAAGGAAGAAACCATTAAGCGCATGGAACGCGCCATCGAAGTCCTTGCAAATACCGAAAACTGATAATATGTACACTTTTTCCATATACCTATACGCCATTGCCGTATATATCGCTGCGTTTTTCGGGCACAAAAAAGCCCGCAAACTCGTCAAGGGACACGTGATGACGTGGAAAATCCTGAAAGAGAAGATTGACCGCAACGAACACTACGTATGGTTTCATGCTTCTTCCTTAGGAGAGTTTGAACAAGGCCGTCCTTTGATAGAACGCATCCGACGTGAGCATCCTGAAAAGAAGATTCTGCTCACTTTCTTCTCACCAAGCGGTTACGAGGTGCGCAAGGATTATAACGGTGCCGACATTGTGTGCTATCTCCCCTTCGATACCCACCTCAATGCCCGTGCCTTCGTGCATTTTGCCCGTCCCGAAATGGCGTTCTTCATCAAATACGAATTCTGGCGCAACTATATCACGGTATTAAACAGTAAGAATATTCCTATCTATAGCGTTAGCAGCATCTTCCGCGACGGACAGATATTTTTCTCCTGGTATGGTTGGTGGTATAAGTACATGATGCGACGCTTTACCCACTTTTTTGTGCAGAACGAGAAGAGTAAACAACTCTTGCACACCATTGGTGTAGATCAGGTGACGGTTGTAGGCGATACACGCTTCGATCGTGTGAGAGATATCATGCATGCAGCAAAACCGCTGCCGCTTGTCGAGAAATTCTCCATGCGTAAGGAGGGAAAGCCCGATGCTGCCGATGCCAAGTTCACCGACAGATTCCCCATTCTCGTAGCCGGCAGTTCGTGGCCCGTAGATGAGGAATTTATCATCCCCTATTTCAATCAGAACAAGCGCATGAAACTGGTTTTGGCACCACATGTGGTAAACGATCAGCACATCAACAAAATCATTTCCATGCTTCAGCGTCCGTATGTGCGCTATACCGAGGCCACTCCCGAGATTGTTCAGGATGCCGACTGCCTTATCATCGACTGCTACGGACTGCTTTCCAGCATCTACCGATATGCCACTGTAGCCTACGTAGGTGGTGGATTCGGAGTCGGAATACACAATGTTCCCGAGGCAGCTGTCTATGGTATTCCCACCATTATCGGGCCGCATAACCAGAATTTCCGTGAGGCACGCGAACTTCTTGATAACGGAAGCTGTAAACAGATTGATTCAGGTCAGGACTTCGCCCCGTTGCTCGACCATTTCTTTGCAAATCCCAAGGAGGTGGAAGAATTGGGTAACATTGCCGGAAACTATATTTCGGATAATGCGGGTGCTGCCGACAAAATATATCGATCCATACCGTTATAGGGTTGTTTTATAGGGTTGTTCTAATAATTAGACTGTTTTGATTATTCAAAGATTTTTGAGTGATTTTGTTTTTAATTTTGCAGAAGCATAGCAAGCTATGGTTCAAGGAATTAAAGACGAAAGCGCCAAAAAGATTGAAAAATCATACAGACCATAAAAGAACTTCCCAATATTTATAAACTAATTTTTAGAACAACCCTATAGGACAACCCTTTACAACCAAAGGCACGAATGGGCAAAAAGCAGGTACAACATTTTTTCACTCAAGTGATGGCAGGCATTGCATGGGCCACCGTGCTACTGCTGTCGCTTTGTTCTTTAAGCACCTGTACACATCCTGAAAATGTACCGTTTGCGGGAACGCTGAGCCTGGCTTTCCCGCTTTTTCTGGTTGGTTTATTACTCGTTTTCGTCCTGATACTCCTGTTTTTCAGGCGTCTGTGGTGGATTCCTATAGCAGGACTTCTGCTGAATATCGTCACCATCCGCAACTATTTCCCGTTGAATATTCCTTCGCCCACACCAAAGGGATGCTTGAAGGTTATTTCGTATAATTGCATGGGATATGGGCGCGGTGAAACCGTGAAAGACGAAAACGGCATCGGACATGGCGAACTCCTGGCGCGCTATCTGGCGCAGCAGCAGGCCGACATCTGCTGTTTGCAGGAAGCCGATGCTAATAAAGATTACCTTGAGAAGACTGTCAAGCCCATTCTGAAAAAAGCGTACCCTTATTGCGACACATTGCGATACGATAAGACTTCTACACTCGCCGTTTGGTCGCGTTATCCCATTGCACGCAAAAAAACCATCTCGCATTGCGGAAACAACTCCTCAGGCCTTTTCGTAGTAGCGCTGGGAACGGGTGATTCTATCTACGTTATCAATAATCACCTGAAGAGTATCGGACTTTCGGAGGAAGATAAATCAGCATATAGCGACATCGTACACAGAAAGAACGACACCGTGTCTCTTGACAACATGGAAGAGGGTACGCTGGCGCTGATGTCGAAGATTAACACCTCAACCGAGATGCGCGCCTCGCAGGTAGATGAGGTTGCCGCCTTTGTAGAACAGCATAAAGACAAGAACATCATCCTTTGCGGCGACTTCAACGATACTCCCGTTTCGTATTCACATTATCAATTGGGGAAAAACCTAAAAGACTGCTATGTAGCCACCGCAAATGGGTTGGGACGCACATACAACCGCTATGCTATGCTCGTCAGGATAGACCATATCCTTTGTTCTCCCCATTTCTGGAAGCCTTATTCCTGCCATATCGACAATCAGGTGAACTATTCCGATCATTACCCTATTATTTGCTACTTACAAAGGGTAATGAAATAGTTTTTCACCTGAACACGTCATCACGTTATAACGGAATTACGTCATAACGAAAGAAAAAGAGAAAAGTCTCCCCTATTCCCCTATCAAGGTTGCAGAACTGCAATCTACTATATGCACGCCGACGGTCTGTCCGGGGCGAATACCTTCTTTTCGTGGGAACACCACCATTTTATTCTGCTCCGTACGGCCGCAAAGTTGCTCACGGCTGCGGCGGCTATAGCCTTCAACCAGAACTTCTGCCGTCTTACCTATTTCGCGGCGGTTGCTTTCGAGCGATAACTCGTTCTGAAGGGCTATTAGTTCGTTGAGACGGCATATTTTCACGTCTTCGGGCACATCATCGTCGAAGTTTCGTGCAGCAAACGTGCCCGGGCGTTCACTATATTTGAACATGAACGAAGCATCGAAGGCACATTCGCGCATCAGACTGAGCGACTGTGCATGATCTTCCTCTGTCTCACTGCAATATCCTGCAAAGATATCGGTAGTCAGGGCACAACCAGGAATAATGCGGCGAATGGCCTCGGCACGTTCTATATACCATTCGCGGGTGTACTTGCGGTTCATCTTTTCCAAGATGCGGTTGCTACCACTCTGCACAGCCAGATGGATATGTCGGCACACATTGGGTTCTTCGGCAATAACGTGCAGGGTTTCGTCGCTCATATCCTTGGGATGACTGGATGTGAAACGGATACGTACCGATGGTGCTTCGCGGGCCACGAGGCGCAGCAGTTTGGCGAAGTTAATGGCCTCACCGCCTTCGGGTTGGAAATGATAGGAATTGACATTCTGTCCCAAAAGTGTAACCTCCTTATAACCACGGTCGCGTAAATCGCGCACTTCGCGCAATATACTTTGAATATCGCGGCTTCGTTCGCGACCACGTGTGTAAGGAACGATGCAATAATGGCAGAAGTTATTGCAACCGCGCATGATGCTCACATAACCGCTGAGACCGCCTCCGCAAAAACGCTGCGGAACAACATCGCGATAGGTTTCGTCGGTAGAAAGTTCGATATTGATGGCCTTATGTCCCAATTCTGCCTGCGCTATGAGGTCGGGAAGTGAGAGATAGGCGTCAGGACCGGCAACGAGGTCGGCATAATGCTCTTCAAGCAGGCGTTCTTTCACGCGTTCTGCCATACAACCCAGCACTCCCAGTATGATACGTCGCCCTTGCTTTTGCTCTGCGTGCAATGCCTCGAGGCGATGTACGATTTTCTGCTCGGCTTTGTCGCGAACCGAACAGGTATTCAGGAATATCGCATCGGCATCTTCGGGTTTGTCGCACAGTTCGTAGCCCGCCATTTGCATAATGGATGCTACGACTTCGCTGTCGGCCACGTTCATCTGGCAACCATAGGTTTCTATGTGGAGTTTTTTCATTTTTTTCAGAAGATTATCTTTTCAGCCTGCAAAAATACGAAAAAAAGACGGAGATAAAGCCTTTGATGTGCCATATTCAGTGTATATTTGCAGCTATAAAACAAATTACACCCGAATTATGATGAAGAAAAAAGCACTATTTCTACTGGTTTTCCTGACATGCTCACTCCTTGCTCAGGCTCAGACTCCGAAGGCCGAGACCTACTTTACGGCAGCCGACATGCCCAATCTGGTAAAGATGAATATGTGTCCGCCAGACAGCACTTCGCCGCAGTTTGCCTACGACGTCACGCGCTATATGTGGGGCAAACAGCAACGACTGAATAAGGAACGTGCCGAAATAGCCTACCGCGATTGCGTATGGGGATTAGAAACAATTATCAATGAGTTTTCCGAACCCTTTGGCCTCCAGATTTCGTTGAAAGGTACGCCCGAGATCTACAAACTGCTGAACGATGCCCTGATGACGTGCGACTATGTGGGGCACACTCCCAAGAAACACTTCATGCGCCGCCGTCCGTTTATGGTATTCAACGAACCCTCATTGAAACCCGAGGACGAACCCTCATTACGTCAGGACGGCAGTTGGCCATCCGGCCACACCATTCTGGGATATAGCGCTGCGCTCCTGCTAACGGAAATCAATCCCGACAGAGCCGACACCATTATGGCACGCGGACTGATGTACGGCGAAAGTCGCGTGATTGTCGGAGCACATTGGCAGTCAGACGTAGATGCAGGTCGCCTTGCCGCATCAATGGCTGTGGCCAAGCTCCATACCAGCGACCGCTTCCTGAAACAAATGGCGCTGGCACGCCAAGAATTCAAGAAATGCGTGGCCGCCGAACGCAAGAAATAAGTGGCTCTCCCAAGATAATCCAATACTTCTTGAATATTAGAAAAGCCTCATCGCAAGGAAAGTGTTTTTTCTTTGCGATGAGGTTCTTCTTTTCTATTAATAATTTCTAAATCCAATTATAAATATCAATTCTAAACGCCATTTCGAGGCGCCAGGCGACCCCTTCTTTTTGAACTCTGAAATATATCCGTTTAATCCTCTAAATTCTCCTATTCTCGAAAAGAATAATAGTCAAGAATGGAGAGAATTTAAGAATTTTTCGCTTCGCGCATAGTCTCTCATATTTCAATTCCCTAATTCTTTAATTCGAGTCAGAAAAAAACTTGATGATATAGGATTATCCGTTTAATCCGTGGTAAAAAAAACGAACACGGATGAGCACGGATAAAGAGATAATTCTAAATCTATTTCCTTGTTGCCCTCTATCAGGGCGTAAAATTCATTCTCAATTCTGCAATTTTTGATTATTATGGGATTGATTGTAAAGTCTTGTTTGCAAACCTGCGAGGCGAAAAATTTTTTTATTCAAAAAAGCACAAAATTGGGTGAAATCAGGGTAATTAGCACTATATTTCACATACACCCACCATTAAAAATCCGTAATTTTGCAGTGACGAAAATTAGATGTGACACTCCTTATATATATTTAAAGAAGACCTTATATATATTTAAAGAAAACCTTCCGCAATTGCGTACAATCAAAGAAAACAAGCGGTAGGGTGAAAGTGTCATAACCAACAATAAATCAGAGAATTGAACGCGTATCCATTTCCCGCAACCTGTAAATAATCAAAAACGATAACCAAATAAACAAAACCAATAATTAAACCAATAAAATCAAACTACAAACTAAAAACAAAGTTATGAAAAGAACTTTACTAACAAAATTAATGCTCCTGCTATGCGCCCTCATAGTGGGGAACGGTACAATGTGGGGGCAGATTAAGGTTGGCGACACTATGTGGTCTGAGTCCTGGACTGGGACTACGAGTGGAACAAAAGCAAGTACAGCATATGATATGATTTCTTCTTGTTCCACTAATAGCGATATCACATATAGTACAACAGGAACCGTCAAATTATATTATGAGACTTATGCTAGTGGAACTGCTCCTGAATTGTATATAAAGAGTGGTGGAACTTGGACAATTTCAAATATCCCAACAGGAGGTGCTAAGGAATTGGCGCTAACATATAAATCAAATAACACAAAATCTTCAGTGACATGTTCAACAACTGGAGCATCGATTTCTGGTTCTTCTAAATCTTATACTATTACTACTGGAGGAGCCGCTACGATAACTTTGGTTTTCGGCTGTTCGGGCAACACTCGTATTGACGATGTTTCTTTGACCGTTAAATCGCTTCCAACTCCCACTACCTATACCGTCACCTACGCTGCTAACGGCGGTTCAGGTACTATGACGGATAGCAGCAGTCCATACGCGGCTGGTGCAGAAGTAACTCTGCTCTCTAATACATTCACAGCTCCTTCAGGAAAAACTTGGAGCTTATGGGCTGTGACAGATGCCTCTTCTAATACTGTGTCTGTTTCTAACGGTAAATTCACAATGCCATCCAGCAATGTTACTGTTACTGCTCAATGGGCAGATATCACTCATACCCTCACTTATTCTGCCACGAATGGTAGCATAGGTGGTGTAGTCTATGGAACATCTACAGCAGTTGCATCGGGTGCTTCTGTAGCCGAAGGCGGTAAAGTAACTCTTACTGCAACGCCTGCTGATGGTTACGAATTTGATAGTTGGGAAGTAAGCGGTACAGGTTCTTCGCTGTCAAGCACCAGTACGAATCCAACCACTTTCACGATGGGAACGGCGAACTCTACCGTTACAGCCAACTTTGTGGCTACCAGTGGTACTCCCACCTATACCCTGACCATAACCCCGCCCACAGGCGGTACGATAACTGTAAAGGATAGTGAGGATAATGCTGTCAGCTCTGGTGATAAGTTTGAAGAGAATGCCGAATTGACACTGAGTGCAGCGGCATCAACAGGTTATACCTTCACTACTTGGACAAAGACCGCTGGAACATTTGGTAGCGACGCTACAACTGCATCCAACACCTTCACGATGCCTGCATCTGCAGCCACTATTGGCGCCACCTTTACTTTGAACACGCACTCACTGAGCATTACATCTTCTAATGGTACTTGCGCCACCACCGTCAATGGTGAAACATGGGACGGCAGTTCTGCGATTCCGTATGGCGCAACTGTCGTGAGTACAGCCACACCAAACTCTGGCTACCAATTCAGCTCTTGGACTTGCTCTTATAATACTGTTACAACAAATGGCAATGAAATCTCTTTCACGATGCCTGACGCAGACGTCACGTTGACTGCAAACTATTCTGCTATTCCCACCCATACAGCAACTTTCTCTGTGAATGGTGTCACATCATCTCAGACGGTTGCAGAAGGTGCAGCCATTCCTTTCCCTGCAGATCCTGCTGATATCAGTGGCAAGAAGTTTGTGGGTTGGTACACCGCTGAATATTCCCATGCAAGCACTGCTCCCTCACCACTTGTGACATCTGCCACGATGAGCACTAGCGATGTAACTTATTATGCTGTGTATGCAACAGTCGAGGAAGTAGAATCAGATGATGTAAAAGATGCTGTAAAGAGTCAAACATTACAATATGATACATGGTCTTATAGTGGTTCAACTACTGACAAATCTTCATATTCATATCGTTTGTTCCATTCTGGTAGTTATATTGAATCTGCATCTTTCGATTTAAGCAAATTAATAAAAGTTATTGTTTATGGTGGAACTTTTGGTGGTGCTACATACAATAGTCTGACTATAGGTGATGGTACAAATACATGGAAGGCCGTGACTGTGAGTGGTTCTTCACAAACAGGAGTGAATACTTATACTGATGGTACAGCCTTAACAGGTAATAATAAACTGCGAATCACCTGTAATTCAGGAACAGCTTCTTCAACAGGCGTTCGTATTTCAAAGGTTGAAATCTTTGTTAAAGGAACTAATATAGAAAAGTCAAATTTCACCACAGACAATCGTTCTGCAGCAGGTTTAGCATATACTAGCGATGCTGTAGATGTAAAACTTACGAGTGGATATACAGGACAGGCTTTGACTAATCCTAATTCACTTACGGTTTCTTACAGTTCCAGTGACGAAACAGTTGCGACTGTAAATAGTTCTACAGGTGCAGTAGAACTGCTGAAGGCAGGCTCTACTACCATTACTGCTACATTTGCTGGTAACGCTACTTATAAGCCTGCTGAAGTAAGTTATGACTTGAATGTTACAGAAAAGACACCTGCAGGACTGGCATACGCAACATCAGAGGTTGCGAAGGTAACAACAGACGATGCCTTCACCAACACGCTGACAAATGGCAATTCTCTCACCGTTTCCTATAGCTCTAGTGCTACGGGCGTGGCTACTGTAAACAGTTCTACTGGTGAAGTAACTATCAAAGGTGCAGGTAGCACAACTATTACTGCTACTTTTGCAGGCGATGATGATTATGAATCAGGTAGCGCCTACTATACACTGACAGTTAGCAAAGCAACTCCAACATTGAGTTTCGCTTCTGATAATGTTACAGGTCGTATAGGCGAATCAGTTACTGCTAATGCTCTGACAAATCCAGCCGGACTGACAGTAACTTACAGTTCTTCGGACGGAACAGTTGCAACCGTAAATAGTTCTACTGGTGAAGTAACTATCAAGGGCGCAGGTACTACAACCATTACAGCTACATTTGCAGGAAATGACACTTATACATCAGGCAATACAAGCTATACACTCAAAGTACTTGCTAATCCAACTATCAGTGTGAGTGATGATGAAATAGCATGGGGCGAGACCTTTACTGTAGATGATAGTGGTATTACAGGTGGAGACATCACCGTAACCTCTGGCAATACAAGCATTGCTACCGTTGCTGGTCTTGTAATCACTCCTGTTGCCTGCGGAAAAGTTACTATTACCGTAAGCACAGCAGAAAACAGCGATTATCGCGATGGTTCTGCTACATTTGAACTGACTATTACCGAACCTGCGGGAACAAGTGATGCTAAGAGTGGAGATATTGTAACAACATTCACAGATAAAGACCTACAATATTCGAGCGGTGGTGTTGCTTGGAGTGCAAGTATTGATGCAAATTCATTTGAATCATCAGGTTCTTCACGTGGTGTTCAATTTGGTGCAGCAAAAGGAGAGTTTACTCTTTCAACTTCAGCTATTTCAGGAACAATAACTAAAGTCAGCATCCTTGCTTCTACAAATGAATCAAAAAACACAATGAGTGTCAAGGTTGGCGATACCGATTTTGAATGTTCAGACAGCAAGAATATAACATTAACAAAAGAAAATAATGTAACTTATGAATTCTTAGGTGAAGCAACAGGTGATATTGTTATTTCTTGTGATGATAAAGCTAAATCTGTCTATTTCAAAACAATTACTGTTACTAAGGATGTAGCTGCTAGCGTCACCATTCCTTCCTCAGGTTTCGGCACATATTGCTGTGAATATCCTCTAAATATTCCTGCTGACAATACAGATTATGCAGCCTACAAGGTAACTAAAGTTGAAGGAACAACAGTATACTTCAAGAAGATATCTGGAAATGTTAAGGGAGGCGTTCCTTTCGTTCTCTATGGTACACCGGGAAGTTACGGTATTCCAGCCTCAACCGAAAACTGTGATAATATACCCGATAACAACTTATTAAGCGGAACTTTGGCTCCAACTTTTGTTTCATCCACAGATGATCAATACTGTTTCGGCATGAGTAGCGGTAAATTCAAGGAGATGTCAGGTGTGCTTCCCGCACATAAAGCTTATCTTATGGTTGATAAAGCTACCGTTGTCGGTGAAAGTGCACGAACACTGAACTTTGTCTTCGAAGACGATGACGAAGTTACCGGTATCAACAAAGTCGGCACACAAAAGAGCAATGTGATGTATGACTTACAGGGCCGTCGCATCACCAAGCCGCAACGCGGACAGCTTTACATAGTGAATGGTAAGAAAGTGTTGTTCTAAAAATACGGTATAGAAAATGAAAAAATATTATAACACCCCCATAGCGGAAGTTATCCAAATCAAAGCATACGAATTCATGGCTTTGTCTAAAGGAGAAATTGACCTTAGTGAAAAGATTAATGCAAGCGATGCAGACATCCGTCGCCGCATGTGGATGGAAGACGAAGAAGATGAATGGTAATCATCATTCGTTCTATATAAAAGAAGCCACTCCAGAGATTATCTGGGGTGGCTTTTTGTTATAGGGTATATCTGCCGCTTAGCTTGAGAACTATTTTTTCTGTGAGAATAACTGGTAAAACTTTTCTAATTACGACATCATCTGCAAACGATACAGCCGAGAGACTATGAGTTCTTCATACGCTTTTTTCATGTCATCGCTGAGGAAGGATTCCTGTATGAGCGCCTGCCACTTTGGTAGACTCTTATGAAGATTAGAAATAAGGTTCAGCACCACATTCTCTTCCAAGCCCATTGTCTTTGCCGCATTTAGGAAATCTGCCAAACGGATTTTTGTTTTCTTTCCCGCAAGAGTAAGTGCCAATTCTTCTT
>CAMVJO010000071.1 GCA_947167835.1 uncultured Prevotellaceae bacterium | reverse complement strand
CACCAAATAAAATCCTATCTTTTTTTCATGTTTTATGCGATTTTCTTCAGGTAATGACGATTTTGTAATTTATATGTTGCAAATTTGAATCGTTTTAAAGCGGTTTTTCGCAAACAAGACGTGAGCAAATGACAGCCTCTCGTCAGAAGCGTGTCAGCGTGTCGGCGTGTCACCTTAAAAGTCGCTATCGTACAAACTCAAAAAGGGATATATACATTTATATACATTAATATATTTATAATATAATATAGGTATAAATAATCGCATATTTGGGACGGCGATAAACTCTATTTTTTTGTTACAAAAAAAGCATGAATTTGGGGAATTAAAGAATTGCGCGCACCAGAATAAACTCTTTAATTATGGGCTAACGAACCAAAAAGGAAAGGCTCGAAACCTTTTTGAGAGATTTCGGGCCTTTTTGAGAGGATTGCGTAAATGTGTTGGCTTACTTACGCTTTGTTTTTACTTCAGTTCCGTAAACTGCCAAGTCGCCCAATTCTTCTTCGATGCGGAGCAATTGGTTGTACTTAGCCAAACGGTCTGTACGGCTCATAGAACCGGTCTTAATCTGACCACTGTTTGTAGCAACTGCGATGTCAGCAATGGTTACGTCCTCAGTTTCACCGCTACGATGGCTTGTTACGCTGGTAAAACCGGCGCGGTGTGCCATTTCGATAGCATCGAGAGTTTCTGTGAGCGAACCAATCTGATTAACCTTGATGAGGATTGAGTTACCGCACTTTTCACGGATACCGCGACGGAGGTATTCAACGTTTGTAACGAAGAGGTCGTCGCCAACCAACTGACAGCGATCGCCAACGGCGGCTGTAAGTTTCTGCCAACCTTCCCAGTCTTCTTCAGACATACCGTCTTCGATAGAATCGATAGGATACTTGTCGATCAGGCGCTCCAAGAAAGCGATTTGTCCTTCAACGGTGAGTTTTTCGCCGTTAGGATCTTTCGGAGTTCCGTCTTTCAGTTCCTTGTAGTTGTAGAAGAACTGGTTACCTTCCTTAACGCAGAATTCGCTGGCTGCACAGTCCATAGCGATGGTTACATCGTCGCCAGGTTTGTAGCCTGCAAGTTCGATAGCTTCGATAATGCAGTCGAGAGCATCCTCAATACCTTTGAGAGCGGGAGCAAAACCACCTTCGTCACCGACAGCGGTTGAGAGTCCGCGCTTGCTAAGCACTTTCTTCAATGCGTGGAAAACTTCTGCACCCATGCGAACGCCTTCACGGAAGGACTGTGCGCCAACGGGACGGATCATAAATTCCTGGAATGCGATAGGAGCATCGGAATGTGCGCCACCGTTGATGATGTTCATCATAGGAACGGGAAGTGTGTAGGTGTTAGTACCACCGATATAGCGGTAAAGAGGAATGTTGAGGGCCTTAGCACCGGCTTGTGCCACAGCAAGGCTCACACCGAGGATAGCATTTGCACCAAGGTTTGACTTAGTCTTTGTGCCATCGAGTTTCAACATCAAATGGTCGATGCCGCGTTGATCAAGAACACAATGACCAACGAGTGCGGGAGCAATAACTTTGTTTACATTCTCTACTGCTTTGAGCACACCCTTGCCCAAATAGCGTTTCTTGTCGCCATCGCGCAATTCAAGGGCTTCGTTTTCACCTGTAGAAGCGCCAGAAGGCACTGCTGCACGGCCAACAACGCCGTTTGCGAGGATTACATCAACTTCTACTGTAGGGTTACCTCTTGAATCGAGGATTTCGCGGGCTTTAATTTCTTTAATTTCCATTGGTTTATAAAGTTTTTGGTTGTTCTAGCTTGCAAAAATAATGCAAATAGGGGAATCAACAAAATATTTTGGCAATTTTGTCGGAGTTGTCGTTTTTTTTGAATGATTCTTTGACAGAAATAAACTATTCTCCAAACTTCAGTCCGATTAATTCTATCACAACGGCAGCGCCTGCCACCAAACCTGCTGCGGCTGGCACAAAGGAATTACTGGCAGGTACTCTTCGGCCATTCTCTGGCTGCGAAGTTTCGTTTTCCCCGTCTTGGGGCTTTGGTTTCAGGGGTTCTTCCGTGCTATATACCACCTTCAGATGATTGATGCCCTCGCTTCTGAGTTTGCGACGTATCACTTTTGCCAGAGGGTCCATCTTCGTCTTTGAAATGTCCGTCACGCGAAAGGCTGTTGGGTTTAACTTGTTGGCAGCGCCCATACAACTTATGATAGGTACGTGCAAACGATGGCAACGACGGATGAGTTCGAGTTTTGCCGTGACGGTATCGATGCAATCCACGACATAGTCATATACGCTGAGGTCTATTTCATCCGCATTCTCGGGCAGATAAAACTGGCGAAAGGTCTTCACTTTACATTCGGGGAAGATATCATGCACACGTTCGGCAGCCACATCCACTTTGTAGGCGCCAATAGTGGAATGAAGGGCTATAATCTGCCTGTTCAGGTTGGTAATGCTCACGGTGTCGTTGTCAATCAAATCTATCGCCCCGACTCCGCCACGTGCCAGCGCTTCTACGACATATCCTCCTACGCCACCTATACCGAATACGGCCACATGTTTTTCATGCAGCAGGCTAACGGCATCTTTGCCGAGGAGCATTTCCGTTCTCTCGAATTGATTTTCCATTTATAGTAGCATTTCTGTTATTTAGGAAGCCTTATTCACTTCGTTCAGGAAAAAATCGTCTTGTATATCGGGTAAATCATCCTCTTATTCCCCGTTATCGAAAAACTGCCAGAGGGATGTCTGGGGATAGGGCGCCACAACGTGTATGGGTTGTTTGGAAACGGGATGCACGAAGGATATTTCGCGGGCATGTAGGCAGATACTTCCATCTGGATTGGAGCGTGGCGCACCATATTTCAGGTCTCCTTTTATTGGCAGGCCGATAGCCGCAAGTTGGCAGCGTATCTGATGATGTCGCCCCGTGTGAAGATGCACTTTCAGCAGGCTATAGCGGTCGGACGAGGCAATATTCTCGAAATCCAGCACGGCCTTTTTAGAATCCCGCACCTCTTTCTGATGAGCCGTCGATTTATTCAGACGTTCGTTGCGAGTAAGGTAATGTTCCAGCGTCATAGGTTCCAACAGTCCGAGGTTAGTCTTGGCTACAATGGCGTGATACACTTTCTGCACCTCGCCGCGCCGGAACAGGTCGTTCATTCGTATCAGCGCCTTACTCGTTTTGGCAAAAACCACAACACCACTCGTTGGTCTGTCCAACCTATGTGTCACACCCAGGAAGACATTCCCGAGTTTGTCGTAGCGCATCTTCAGGTAGTGCTTGATCGCATCACCCAGTGTCGCATCACCCGTTTTGTCTCCCTGCACAATATCGCCAGGTGCCTTATTAACGATGATGATATGGTTGTCCTCGTAGAGTATATCCGGATTCATTTCCTGTTTGTTCAAGATATTCTTCTCAATATGGCATATAAGTCCTTTCGTTCCCTGCTTTTTCCAGTCTCATCGCGATGAGAATCTTTTCTCAACGCGATGAGAAAACTTTCTCTTCACGATGAGAAAACTTTCTCACGGCGAAGAGAATTTTATTTTGCAGGCCTCCGCACGGGATATATCGAATAGGCAAGCCCGTTTCCGACTTGCCTACTATACATATATATTATTTAAACGCGCGCGTAGCCTCTGTCACATTTTCTACCTGGAGAAGTTTCTCGCATATCTCGTCAATATCGCGAGTATGACGGACATGTGCCATGATTTCGCCGTGGAAAATATGATCTTTGGTGTCGAGCGAAATACGCGAAATGGGGTGTTTCAGTTTTTTGTGCAGCACGTTGGCAATAGCGTAGAGCACACCGTCGGAATCTATGCCGGTAATGCGGATTACGGCGGGGAAAGTGGCGCGACCTTGCAACTTCCACTGTGTAGCAATGATATTGTTGCCGTATTGTGACTTCAATTTCAAGGTTACGGGGCAGGAACGCTGGTGTAGTTCGAGTTTTCCTGCATCATTGATGAATCCCAACGTATCGTCTTCGGGAATAGGATGGCAACATTCGGCCAAAATACATTTCTCTACGATTTCGTCAGTCAGTTCCAAGACCTTTTTACGGTTTATGTTCTTAACGAAATCATCAGGTATGGCCGATGGTGCCTGAAGTTCCTGCACTTTGTCGTGAATGAAGGGAACGAAGCGTTTCCATCCCTTATAACGCTTTCTGCCACGCAGGTAATCGATGTCTTCCTGCCCTAAAACCACGGAACCGTCGCCCACAAATTGGAAAAGTTCGTTGTGATTCTTGAAGGCGTGGTAACGTGTCAGTTTATCGATGATAGGCGTAGTGGAATCGAAGTCTTTTTCCATCAAGAATGCCTTGACCATTTCGTTTCCCTGCTTCTGAAATTCCCTGCACTGGCGGCGCAGAATGGCTTGTACCTTACCGCGTGCCTTTGCTGTCGTGACATTATCCAACCACGAGGGATCCACTTTCACCGACTCGGAGGTAATGATTTCCACCAGGTCGCCACTTTTCAGTCTGTAGGAGTTAGGCACGGTTTTGTGGTTCACTTTTGCGCCCATACAGTGAGTACCCAACGCCGAGTGTATGGAAAAAGCAAAGTCCAGCACGGTAGAATTGAGCGGCATGGTGCGAATCTCCCCTTTCGGCGTGAAAACCATGATCTCACTGGCAAAAAGATTGAGTTTGATCGTGTCAAGAAAATCAAGTGTGTCGGGCTGTGGATCATCAAGGATTTCGCGGATGCTACTCAGCCAGCGGTCCAATTCTCCTTCGTCATACGAGGCATTAGCAGCCTTATACTTCCAATGGGCGGCGATACCTTTTTCGGCAATCTCCTCCATTCTGTTGGAACGTATCTGTACTTCGATCCATTGTCCTTCGCCCTGTTTCTTTTTGAAGGTGTTATGCAACGCTTGGTAGCCGTTGGCTTTCGGATTCGACACCCAGTCGCGGTATCGTGTGGGATGCGCCTTGTATATCTCCGTCAGTCCACCGTATATCTCGTGGATATCCTTCTTTTCACTCGCGCTACTCTTCGGTGTGAAGATGATTCGGATGGCCAGAATGTCGTAAATTTCCGTAAACGCCACGTGTTTGTTCTTCATCTTCATCCAAACGGAATACGGCGTCTTGATACGGGCCTTGATCTCGTACTTAAAGTCCATTTCGTCCAGCATCTTTCGGATGGGTGCCGTAAATTCGTCGAATATCACGTCGCGTTCGGGCTGCGACTCGGCTATAAGTTTGGCTATGCTGGCATATTCTTCGGGATGCTCGTACCTGAAACTCAAATCTTCCAGTTCGTTCTTGATTTTGTTCAGACCTAAGCGATCGGCTATCGGCGCATAGATATAAAACGTCTCGCCTGCAATCTTGTATTGCTTCTCGGGACGCATACTCTGAAGCGTTCTCATATTATGCACCCTGTCTGCGATTTTTATAAGGATAACTCTTATATCATCGCTCATGGTAAGCAGAAGTTTCTTGAACGTCTCGGCCTGCAATGACGCCTTGTCGCCGAAAACACCGCCACTGATTTTCGTCAAGCCCTCAACAATGTTTGCAATCTTCTGTCCGAAAAGATTTGCAATGTCTTCATTACTGTAGTCTGTGTCCTCTTCCACATCGTGGAGCAGGGCTGCGCAGATAGATGTCGAACCCAGTCCTATCTCTTCCGCCACAATCTGTGCCACAGCGATAGGATGCAAAATATATGGCTCACCCGACAGGCGACGCACGCCATGATGTGCAGATTTGGCAAAGTTAAATGCCTTGGTAATGATATCTGTTTTCCGGCGGTGGTTACTTGTCAGATACGTATCGAGCAATTTCTGAAACGCTTGCTGAATCATTTCTTCATCCTTCAGCTCCTGCTCGGTCATGTTCTGCTTTGCAATATTTTCTTCAGGCATGTTTTTCAATTTAAGGGTTCAACATTTTTGTTACGACAGCACTTCTATCCGATGACTCGGATAAACTTTGTCATTCGCCTCAGCGACGCTTCTTTCTTGAAGAAGACTTTGACGATTTCTTACGGCCTGAGGATTTACCTGCCGACTTAGACGAGTGCGATGCGCGTCTACTTGACGTTGCCTTGCCGCGACGACCTTTACTTCCCTTTCTACCGGCTTTCGCCCTGCCTTTACCTTTCGATACACGCGGAGCAGGTTTTGGTGCCACGACTTCTTTTACCTCAACCGAAGAGCGGCGTTTGAAAAGTTCGTCGGCTCTGTAATTATATACGGAGTCCTTGTAATCTATGAGGGTGTTAAGCGTTTCGAGCGGCAACCTGAGCACAGACGGCTCCCAGTCGCCTGGAACAACCTGCGTCTTATACTGCGGGTTCAGGGCTTTAATGGCTTCTATGCTGATATTACACAAATCTGCTATCTGGGAAAAATGCAAATCCCTGCTGACAACTATCGTATCTGTGGCCATAGGCATGCGTGTCTGCATGGCACAGATATTGTGTTCGCAGTAATAAGTCATTATGTAGTTGGCAGCAATAAATGCCGGCACATATCCACGTGTTTCGCGCGGCAGATAGGGATATATCTCCCAGTAATCGCGTGATCCGTTGGCACGATGTATGGCTTGGTTCACCTTTCCAGGCCCGCAGTTATAGGCTGCAATCACAAGGCTCCAGTCTCCGTAGATTTTATAGAGGTCGCGCAGGTATTTAGCCGCAGCAAACGTGGCCTTTATCGGATCTTTGCGTTCATCAACCAGACTATTCACGCGCAAACCATACTGCTTTCCTGTGCCAAGCATGAACTGCCACAAACCGGTGGCGCCAGCAGGACTGACGGCAAAGGGATCGAGAGCGGATTCTATGACTGGCAGATATTTCAGTTCGAGCGGCAGACCATAAAGGTCGAGAGCCTCTTCAAAGATGGGGATATAGAAATTTCCCGAGGCGAGCATGATAGAAACCGAACGGCGCAAACGATTAGTATAGCGGTCTATGAATCGCTGAACGATGGGATTCCATGGCATTTCCATGACACACGGCATCCTACGCAGGCGTTCACGATAGGTTTCCTCGGGATACGGCGGGTTATAATTGGGATTTTGGCACGTCGAGTCGGTATAAAGATACATTTTAGACTGCCAAAGTTGCAAAAGTGAGTCTTCTTCCATCGTAAGTCCTTCGGGAAGCACGATTTCCTCGTCCTCGCCCTCCGGTCCTTCCACGGTAATGACTTCCTGTGCCCACGTAACGGTTGAAGTGAACGACAGAATAAGACTTATCAGCAATAGGAAAAATTTCTTCATATAATATTTCTTCGTTATTTCTTGGATTATTTGTGATGGCCTTTAGCAACGTATTATTATCTCGGAGCTATTTTTTTTTGCTCGGCGATAAAAAATTTTTTCTCGGAGCTAATTTTAATTATCTCGGAGCTAATTTTAATTGGCTCGAATCAAAGATCCGTTTGCTCAGACCAAACATCTATTTGCTTAGGTTTTACCCTCTTTTACTCAAGTCTGACAATCATCAGTCCTTGCCTAAAAATTCAGACTACAGCCTACGCCGTAACTACTGGTGCGCTCCCGCGAGAAAGTGGGCGACTGTATGACAGTAGGTGAGATGCGCAGGCTCAAATCGGGCGAGATGTCGAAAACAGACAGCTCTGCATCAACATAAGCATCGATGACCGAGAGGATATATACGCCGACGAAAGCAAAAGCGCTGAGATCTCGCCAGCGACGATAGCGGTCTTTTTTGTTTTTGAAGATAGTCTTGAATCTTTCTTCGCGACCTTCGATGCTATATCTGGGCGGCAGCATATTCATGTAGCTATTCGTATTGGGATCGTCGTCCATGATATCAAGATATGCCTGCGAATAATCGCTATACATCTGCTGATTCCAGAGAAAGGCGTAGGTGCATCCCAAAAAGCCGCCATAGAAAATCGGGAGTTTCCAGTATTTTCTGTTATATATCTGTCCTGCTCCGGGAAGTACGAGTGCCAGCCAAAGAGCGCGCTTCGGATCAGGAACAAACCGAGGCTTCTGCATATCCTTGCGCACCTTGTCAAGGTTTTTCAGGTCCTCTTTGGTAACAACGGGAACTACGGTTCCGGTAATCCTGACCGTATCGTCGCCCGATGCCATCAAAAGGTTCGTATCGCCCCTTAAAACCTGTGAAGTCTGCGTGGTATCTTCCGGCTGCACGGACACAATCTGTGCTTTCACGTGAAATACCATGCAATACAGGACTGCTATGAAAAGATATGTCAGTTTGTTCTGAAACACGATTCCGGTTTTTCTTCTCTCCAGCGGATTCTCGCTGCTTTCTTGCGGATTCTTTCTATTCTCCTTCGGACATGGCGGACTCTTTTGCCGAGACACTGCCCAACAATCCGACACTACTTCATTTTATCGAACAGGCTGATGATACGTTCCAAGTCTTCGTCCGAATTAAACGGGATGCTGATACGTCCACGTCCGGTTGTGGAACACGTCATCTGGATCTTTGTGGAAAATAAGTTGGACAAACGCTGTTGCAGCAGGTTGTATTCTTCGGGAAGCCGACTCTTGCGTTTGGTAATCTGGTGCTTTCCGCTTTTTATCGTCTCTCCGTTGTTCAACTGCTTGACCATTTCCTCAACCTGACGGACAGAATATCCGTTTTCACTGATTTCCTTATACATACGCGCCTGCAACTTAGGATCATTCAGCGACAAAAGTGCGCGTGCATGGCCTTGATCGATGCGATGATCCTGCAAACCGAGTTGTATATGGGCAGGAAGTTTCAACAGACGGATGAAATTGGCGATTGTTGCACGGTTCTTACCTACTTTCTCCGAGAGCTGGTCCTGTGTCAGGCTGTATTGTTCTATTAGTTTCTGGTAAGCCAATGCTATTTCGATGGGATTCAGGTCCTGGCGCTGGATATTTTCCACCAATGCCATTTCCATCATATTTTCATCGTCTGCAGTACGGATATAGGCGGGGATAGATTTCAGTCCTATCGACTTCGAGGCTCTCCAGCGGCGTTCACCGGAAATGATCTCGTAGGTTCCGTCTTCAAGTTGCCTGAGCGTGATGGGTTGTATGATGCCAAATTCTTTTATCGACTTGCCGAGTTCCGACAATGCCATAGCATCAAATTCATAACGCGGTTGATTAGGATTTGCCTTGATTTTATCAATGGGTACCTCGTGGATACTGGAACTTCCCGAGGTATGTATTTCTTCTTCTGTACGGATCAAGGCATCCAATCCCCGACCCAATGCACTTGGAAACTTCTTTTTGACAGCCATATTTTACGTTTTTCAACTGTTCTTCTTAATAATTTCTTTTGCCAGCGACAAATGATCCTTTGCTCCACGCGAAACGGCATTATAAAGGATAGCCGGTAATCCGTGGCTGGGCGCTTCGCTCAGTTTCACGTTACGTTGGATAATCGTCTTGAACACTAACTCCTGGAAGTTGCGTTTCATTTCCTTATACACGTCGTTTGCCAATCGCAAGCGGCCATCATACATCGTGAGCAAGAAACCTTCTATCTCGAGAGTCGGATTAAGTTTTTTCTTAATCAGTTTTATGGTGCTCAACAACTTACCTATTCCTTCGAGTGCGAAATATTCGCATTGCACGGGGATGATTACTGAATCGGCAGCCGTAAGTGCGTTTACGGTAATCAGACCTAACGAGGGAGAGCAGTCAATAAGGATATAGTCGTACTCATCTTTTATTGTTTCGAGCAGTTGTTTGAACACGTATTCGCGGCGTTCAAATTCAAGCATTTCGATTTCTGCGCCCACAAGGTCGATGTGTGAGGGAATAATGTCAAGGTGTTCTATGTCGGTGGTATAGATAGCTTCGCGTATCTCGGCCTGATTGATCAGACATTCGTAGATAGAACATTCTATCTTGCTGATATCCACGCCCAGTCCCGACGAAGCATTTGCTTGCGGGTCGGCATCGATAACGAGCACTTTCTTTTCGAGCGTTGCCAAGGACGCTCCGAGGTTTATGGTGGTAGTAGTTTTGCCTACACCACCTTTTTGATTGGCTAAGGTGATGATCTTACCCATTTCTTGCTTATTATGTTTTTCTTGATTCGGACTACTGCGTGCTTTGCGCCATTTCCGGCCTTTTTATGCTGAATCTATGTTTTTCGCGAACGCATACGCACATGATTAGGCGCAAAAATAATAAAAAATATCCGAATTACGCGCAATTAAAGATTTTTTACGTAATTTTGGCTCTCCATTTTCTACAGATGACTGACAGAATGCCAAACAGACCCTTTATTTTAATTTCAAATGACGACGGTGTTCAGGCAAAAGGTATCAAGGAATTGATCGATGTGCTGAGCCCCGTTGCCGATCTGCTGGTTGTGGCGCCGGATTCTGCCCGCTCGGGACAGGCATGTGCCATTACCACGCATTTTCCTATCAACTTGCAATGCCTGAAGCAGGGGCGCAGACTGAGTATCTACGCTTGTACGGGAACGCCTGCGGACTGTGTAAAAGTTGCCGTTTCGCAACTTTGCAACAAGCGCACTCCCGATTTGGTAGTGTCGGGCATCAATCACGGAGATAACTCTTCCGTAAACGCACACTACAGCGGTACGATGGGAGCTGCCTACGAAGGTGTTTTACACGACATTCCCTCGGTGGCATTCTCGCTCTGCGATATGAATCCTGACGCGGATTTTTCGCCGCTGCGCCCTTATATCATCGATATCGTGTTCAAGACGATTGTTGCAGGCCTGCCGCGATACACATGTCTGAACGTGAATTTCCCGAAGGAGGAGAAATTCAAGGGAACACGCATCTGTAGAATGGCAGCTACGCGATGGGACGACGAAATTGCGCCGGTAAAGAATCCGCGAGGCGGGAAAATGTACTGGCTCGTGGGACATCGCACCAATCTGGAGCCGGAAGCCGAAGACACCGACGCTTGGGCGCTGGAACATGGATACGTAGCGATTACTCCCACTACACTTGATGTCACAGCCCGCGAACTGATGGGCGTTCTGAAGGACATTTTCTGAGGTTTCACTCACCTAAGTAAGCATTTCTACGAATGAAATATTTCCTAATAGCAGGCGAGGCTAGCGGAGACCTACATGCGGCCAATTTGATGCGCGCCATCAAGGAAGAAGATGCCGAGGCTGAATTTCAGTACTACGGCGGCGACTTGATGCAACGCGAAGCCGAAGGTTTGCTGGTACATTACAAGACTATTGCCTACATGGGCATCATTCCCGTGCTGAAACATTTGCCACAAATCCTACGTGGCATGAAAAACTGCAAGGATGCCATACTCAACTGGCGCCCCGACTGCGTGATTCTCGTAGATTATCCGGGATTCAACCTCGATATTGCCAAGTTTGTACACAGTTGTGGCATTTGTCCTGTATATTACTATATTTCTCCCAAGATCTGGGCGTGGAAAGAGCACCGTATTCACAGTATCCGGCGCTATATCGACCGTTTGTTCTCCATTCTGCCGTTTGAAGTCGATTTTTTCAAACGCCACAACTACGATATCTCATACGTGGGCAATCCTACCGTAGACGAAGTGGCGGCTTTTCGTGAGACATACACCGAAACGCTGCCTGCCTTTGCTGCAAAACACGGATTGGAGGCCGAAAAGTCTATCATAGCCCTGCTTTCGGGAAGTCGTCGCCAGGAAATCAAGGATAACCTGCGACGTATGGTACTGGCTGCCCAACCTTTCGTAAAAGACGGCTACCAAATCGTCGTGGCCGGCGCACCAAGTATTACTGATGACTACTATACGCAGGTTTTAGACCGACTTCCAGACGAAGTGGTGCGACCTACGATCCTGCACAACGCCACCTACGAACTGCTCTCCCACAGTAAGGCGGCTTTAGTCACCAGCGGAACGGCAACCCTCGAGACTGCGCTTTTCAATGTGCCGCAAGTGGTGTGCTACTACATCGTTATGGGACGTTTCTTCAGCCTTCTGCGCCAATTGGTGCTCAAGGTGAAATATATCTCCCTCGTAAACCTCGTTTGCGACCGCGAGGTAGTCACGGAACTCGTAGCCCACGAAATGAATGTGCCCAATGTGCAGCAACACCTGGCCGATATTTTACCAGGGGGTAGGCATCGCGAGAAAATGCTACAGGACTACCGCGATCTTTCCGACAGGTTGGGAGCACCAGGTGCGCCACAACGTGCAGCACACGAGATTGTGGAACTGCTGCGTCAGCACTAATATTCGCTACTTCCCCAACCTTTTTCTATAGGACTTATCCAAAAAAATTTACTGACAAGCCTCAAAAAAACGCTCCGAAAATTAACTCGGAGCTAAATATAAGTATCTCGGAGTTAATTTTAATTATCTCCCAAGAAGTTTTTGATAGTGAAAAATAAGCCATAGCAATGCGCCCTTTATTTGTCGGTAATTACGGATAGTTTTGAGGCGCGAAAAAACACCCCCGAAATAAGGGCAAATAGCTCGGAGCTAAAAAATTTTTGCTCCGAGCTATTTTTAATAAGTGTCGAGATATTTTTATTTTTCTCGGAGCAAAATTTCGTTATC